>JBMTXX010000139.1:0-9891 GCA_049453935.1 Rubrivivax sp. | reverse complement strand
GGCCTTCCTGCGAGGCACGGATATCGTTTTTCTCTCCGATGAACGCACCCATGCGTGACCCAGCCGCGAATCTGGGCGAGGAACTTCGCGCCGCCGCCGCGCAGTCCCCCGACCGAACTTTCCTGCGCATGCCGGGCGTGGAGTGGACCTTTGCCGAGGTCGACCGGCGTGTCGATGCGCTGGCCCACGCGCTGGCCGCCGCAGGCATCGGCCGGGGCGACCGGGTCAGTCTGATGCTGCCGAACTGCCCGGAGTTCGTGGTCATCTGGTTCGCGCTGGCGCGGCTGGGCGCCGTCACGGCGCCTGTCAACACCGCGTTCCGGGGGCAGGTGCTGCGCGATGCGGTGGATCTGGTGGGCAGCACCTGGCTGTTTGCGCACGCTTCGCTGCGCGAGCAGTGGCAGGCGCAGCGCGCCGACTTGGCCACAGTGCGGCGTGTGGTGCTGGTGGGCGGCGGTGCCGTGCCGGGCGACGCCCCCCCGGACCAGGATCTGCAGCGCTATGAGGACCTGGCCGCCGGCGCAGCCGATGTCAAACCGCCCCCGGTGGCCGTGGCCCCGTCCGACCTGTGCCTGCTGCTGTACACCTCGGGCACCACCGGGCGGTCCAAGGCCGCGATGATGGCGCACCGCTTCGTGCTGTCGCAGGCCGACGGGGTGGTGCAGGGGCTGGGGCTGCGCGAGGACGACGTGCTGTACTGCCCCTATCCGCTGTTCCACCTGGACGCGGCGGTGATGACGATCGCCCCCGCGTTGCGCCTGCGCTGCGTGGCGGCCATTGGCGAGCGTTTCAGCGTCTCGCGCTACTGGGACGAGGTGCGCACCATGCGTGCCACGGTGTTCGACTTCATGGGCGCGACCCTGACGATGCTGTGGAAGCAGCCGCCCAGCCCGCGCGACCGTGACCACTGCGCGCGCCTGGGCTGGGGCGTGCCGCTGCCGGCCTGGGCGCCCGAGTTCGAGGCCCGCTTCGGCTGCCGGCTGGTGGAGCTCTACGGCGCGACCGAGGTCGGCGCCATCCTCTACACCCCGCAGGACGAGCCGCGGCGCGTGGGCTCCTGCGGGCGCGTCGGCCCGTTGTGGGAGGCGCAGTTGCACGACGACGACGGCTACGCCGTGCCGCCGGGCGCCGTGGGTGAACTGGTGGTGCGCTCGCGCGCGCCTGACGCGCTGATGCGCGGCTATTACGCAATGCCCGAGGCCACGCTGGCGGCGTTTCGCGACCAGTGGTTCCACACCGGCGACCTGATGCGCCGGGATGCCGACGGGCACTTCTACTTCGTCGGCCGCCGCAAGGACATCGTCCGCCGGCGCGGTGAGAACATCTCCGCGGCCGAGGTGGAGATGGGCCTGGAGACGCACCCCCAGGTCCTGGAAAGCGCGGTCTACGGGGTGCCCAGCGAGATGACCGAAGAGGACGTCATGGCCTGCGTCGTGCCGCGCCCTGGCGCAGACCTCGACGCGCCGGCGCTGGTGGCCCATGCCGCCACCGTGATGGCCCGCTTCATGGTGCCGCGCTACATCCGCTTCGTGGCCGCGCTGCCCAAGACCCCGACCGACAAGGTCGAGAAGTTCCGTCTGGTCCAGCAGGGCGTCACCCCCGACACCTGGGACCGCGAGAAGCCGACGACGCCTTGATTCACGAGGACACCGACCGCATGCCCGACGCCACCCTGCACTCAGACGGCCCGATCAGCGTCGTCACGCTCAACCGCCCGAGCCGGCTGAACGCCATCGGCGGCCACCTGCTGGCAGACCTGCACCTGGCCTTGCAGCAGGCGCAGGACGACCCGCACACCCGCGTGATCGTTTTCACCGGCGCCGGCCGGGCCTTCTGCGCCGGCGACGATCTGCAGGAGTTCGGCGAACAGGCCCGCTCACCCGCATCGGTGGCGCAGGTGTGCGAGGACATCCAGCGCATCACGCAAGACCTGATGTTCGGCCCCAAGCTCGTGATCGGGGCGGTGCACGGCTATGCGGTGGGCGGCGGCTTCGAGTGGATGCTCAACTGCGACATGGTCGTGGCGGCGCAGGACCTGGTGTGTTTCTTCCCCGAGATGCAACTCGGCCACTTCGTCACGGGCGGCGTCACGCACCTGCTGCCGCAGGCGCTGGGGCACCAGCGGGCGATGGAGCTGATCGTGCTGGGCGACCGGCTGCACGCGCCGCGGCTGCGGGAACTGGGGCTGGTCAACGAGGTGGTGCCGACGCCGGAGGTGCTGCCGCGCGCCATGGCGCTGGCCGCCCGGGTGGCCGAGCGCTCGCCCTTTGCGACCGCCTTGCTGAAGAAGGCGATGACGCAGCAGCTGCCGCCGCTGCGCGCGGCCCTGGAGGTCGAACGACAGGCCGCCGAGGCCTGCTTCGCCCACCCGGACACTGCGCGGCGCATCCAGGCTTTCGGCGGGCACAAGCGATGAGCACGGGCCCGCAGGCGCACACCGCGCCACCGGTGCTGCACCACTGCGTGAGCGCGCGATCCTTCCGGCCGCTGTGGATGCTGGAGGAACTGGGCTTGCCCTACACGCTGCGCATGCTGCCCTTCCCGCCACGCGCGGCGGCGCGTCATTATTTGGAAGACAACCCGCTGGGCACCGTGCCGCTGTTCGTCGATGGCGCGGTGCGCATGACCGAGTCGGCTGCCATCTGCCAGTACCTGGCCGCCCGCCACAGCCCGGGTGTGCTCGACGTCGGCCCGACCGAGCCCGACCACGGCGCCTACCTGAACTGGCTGCACATGAGCGACGCGACGCTGACCTTTCCGCAGGCGCTGGTGCTGCGCTATCGGCACTTCGAGCCGGCCGATCGGCGCCAGCCCCAGGTGGCCGACGACTACGAGAAGTGGTTCCGCGCCCGCTTGCGTGCGGTCGACGCGGCGCTCCAGCGCGACCCTGCATTCCTGTGTGCAGGGCGTTTCACCGCCGCCGACGTCGCCGTGGGCTACGCGCTGCAACTGGCCGGCCACCTTGGGCTGGACAGTGTTTTCAGCGAGCCGGTGCAGCGCTACTGGGCGGCCTTGCGCCAGCGCCCGGCCTTCCGTCGCGCGCTGCAGGCCCAGCACGACGCCGCGCTGGCGCAGGGTGTGCCGGTGCAGCCGGCGCCGGACTTGCGACCGTGAGCGTGACCGCGTAGCGGCTCAGCGAGGCCGGATCTGGCCGGCATGCAGCACGGATCGGACGATGACGGTGGCGGGCTGTCCGACGATCGCCTTGACCCAGGAACTCCCCCGCAACTGGAAAGGCCCCCAGGTGACGACGAATTCATAGCGTCCGTACTCATCGGGTGCCGCGGTGGCCCAGGTCACCTTGCCGATCATCCTCTCTGAGTAAATGAGCGCTTGGCCGGTGGAGTCGAAGGGAAGCGCACAGTTGTAGCCCCGGTCGATTTCGTCCTTCTGCTTGCACAGCTCGCGGCCGAACGCAGGGGACACCAGGCAGGTGGTGGCTGCGACGAGGAGGGCGGAAACCCGGTGCGTCATCGGGCGGGCGGGCGCTGTGGGGTGGGCAAGGGCAGGGTGTGCGTCCTTCATCTGAAGCTCTCCAGCATGCCGCCATACAGAACCGACTGGATCACGATCTCCACCTCGTCGCCGACGACGGGCTGGATCCTGGACTTGCCCCGTACGACGAAGTACAGGAATGCGGCGTCGAATTCGTACAGACCGTAAAGATCCGGCAGGCTTGCAGCCCACCGGACTTTGCCGATCACGCGCTCGCTGATGAACAGCGGTGGGCCGGAGGCATCGCTCGGATAGGCGCAGTTGTAGCCCTCGATCAGCCCACCGCCCCTTGTCCATTTCGAACACCGGTGTTCTGCCGGCGCAGACGTGCCGATGAGCAGGCCGGCCGCCAGGGCGCCCATCCATTTCGCTTTCTTCATAGGATCCTCAGTTCGGGTGGTGACCACCGGACCGGCCTGGCCGTGCCCAGTTCATGACGTAGGCCATCTGTGCGGCCGTCTGCGGAGAGTGCGGCTGTCGCTCGCGCTTCTCCATCACTTGCCACTTCCTGGCGATCAGCGCCAGCGCCTGCGGCCCGTCCAGGCCCAGATCGACCAGCAGGCAGCCGATCACCGTGCCGGTGCGGCCGATGCCGCCCCAGCAGTGCACATAGGTCGCGCCCTCGCGCGGGGCGCGCAGGCGCCGCAGCAGGGCATGCAGCGCCGCACGGTCGGCCGGCAGTTGCATGTCGCGGATGGCGTGGCGCTCGTGACTGGCGCCGACGCCCAGGGCGGCAGCCTCCTCGCGAAGCAGGACGTCGTAGGGCTCCAGCCGCTCGTCGGGTTCGGTCAGGTCGACGAAGTGACGCACGCCGGCCTGCAGCGTCGCGCGCAGCTTGGCGCGGGAAGGTGCCTCGTCCGGCGTGCGCGGGTATTCCCCGGCCAGCAGCACCCCCGGCACCAGCCAGTAGCAGTTTTGGTGCGGGCGGGGCAAGGCGTCACCTGGGCTGGCCAGCGCGGTGGGCGAGTACGGGTGGTTGGGATGCAAGGATGGATCAGTGGTCACAGGCATGAGGGTGTCCATGGGGTTGGGTAGGGTCATCGTGGCTGTTGACGGTCCCGCGGCTGCGGGGGGTACGCCACGAGGCCAGGGGGTTCGCTTCGATGTGCGTCCGGTGGCGTGCAGGGCGGCCCGCGGGATCCAGCCGCCATCAAGCCGCCAGCCGGAAGCCCATCGGCCGCCCGCCGCCGCCGCCGCGCTTGTGGGCCACTTCGGCAGCCAGCCGGCGGCAGATCTCGGACAGGTCGCGCGGCGGATCGAAGCGGGCCTGGCGCATCACGGTGGCGAAGTCGCCCGGTGTGAGTTTGTGCAGCCCGGCGGCGGCGGCCTCGTGGCCGGTGGCGTCGATCTGCAGCCCGTCGCAGGCCTGGCGCAGCAGCGTGGCCACCTGGGCGGCGTGCAGGAAGTCGAAGCAGATCTTGGCGTCGAAGCGCCGCAGGCTGGCTTCGTCCAGGCGGTCGATCAGATTGGTGGTGGCCACGAACAGACCGTCGAAGGCCTCCATCTGCGTCAGCATCTCGTTGACGGCGCGGATCTCCCAGCGCTGGCGCGCGCCCTGGCGGTCGGACAGGAAGCTGTCCGCCTCGTCCAGGATCAGCACCGCCGACGCCTCGCGTGCCCGCCTGAACATCGCGGCCATGTTCTTCTCGGTCTGGCCGACGTAGGGGCTGACGATGTCGCTGGCGCGCTCGAGCATTGGGTGCAGTCCCAGCTCGCTTGCCAGATGCCGGGCGAAGGCGCTCTTGCCCGTGCCGGGCGGGCCGTACAGGCACAGCCGCCCGCTGGGGTGGCGGCGCAGGCCGTCGACCAGCGCTTGCAGGTCGGTGCTGGCCTGCACGGCTTCCGGCAGGTAGCGCAGGGGTTCCGAGGCCGGCACGGCGTCGGGCCTGGCGATGCGCTGGGCAGCCAGCGAAGCGCCGATCACCTCCTCCAGCAAGGCCTCGGCCGGCGTGGTCACGCCGGCATCCCTCATGTGCCCCGTCACGCAGGCCGCGCGCGAGATCACTGCCGGTGCCAGATGGGCCTGCGCGGCCATCCGCCGGCACCAGGCCTCGCCGGTGCCCAGTGGCCGGGTCTGGTCGGCCAGCAGGCGTACGCGCACGGCGGCCGGCGGCGTGTCCATCCGCAGATGGATATCGAAGCGGCGCAGGTGCGCGGGGTCGAGATGCTCGATTCGGTTGGACACCCAGACTGTCGGCACGGGGTTGGTCTCGAGCATCCGGTTGAACCAGCCCTTGCCGCCCCTGCGACCCCTGCCGGCGTGGAGACGGCTGGGACTGCTGCGACCGCCGTAGGCGTGGCCGTCACCCTCATCGAAGGCCGCTGCGTCGATGTCCTCCATCTCGTCGAACAGGATGAGCGAGTTCGCGCGCTGGCCCAGCGCCTGCTGTGACAACTCGAACGATGTCAGCCGATCCACGCCCCTCAAGGGCCGGCCGCGCACGCCCGTCACCGACACCTCGAACAGTTGTGCCTGCAACTCGGCCGCCAGTGCGCGGACGAGTTCGGTCTTGCCCGTGCCCGGTGTCCCGTGGATCAGCACGTTCACGCCCGGGCGGCGTCGGGCGATGGCTTGCGACAGATAGGCCCGCAGGTGATCCAGCTGGGGTTGCAGATGCGCGAACTCCGCGGTCTGCAACTGGGGGGTGGCGCCGGTGACGAAGCTGTCACCGAACAGGCTGTAACGGTCGGTGTGCGCGATGGGCAGGCGCTCTGCGACGCCGTGCAACAGGTCGATCTTGTGGCTGAACGGAAAGGACGCGTTCTCGTCCACCCGCGCCAGACCCGAGCGCCAAAGCGCGCCGTCGAAGGCGAGCGCCTGCGCCGTTGCCTCCACGGTGGTGCCCAGAAGCGTGGCCACCACGGCATAGAGTTGCAGCGTGCTCAGGTCACCCAGGCCCGCCAGCGCCGCGCCCAGGTGCACGTGGCGGCGTTCCAGCACGCACAGCAGCAAGACCTGCGCCTGCAGGTCGCCCAGGCCCAGTTCGCTGCGCAGCCAGCGCAGGTTGGACGCCAGCGCCGTCCTGGCAGGCGCGCCGGCGGTGCTGGCCACCGCCTCGCGCAGCTGGTGGCGCAGCCTGGCGGGCGTGCGCTCGGGGTCGAAGACTCGATAGGTGTGGTCCTCGTCGGCCAGCCGTGCGGCGATGGGGTCCGCGAAGCGCAGCAACTGCGGCTCGGTGAACTGGTCGCCGACGCGCAGCGCCTCGAGGGCGCCCAGTTCCACCAGCGTTCGCAAGGTCCACAGGCGGCACAGTGGCAAGTAGGCGCTCAACCTCCGGTCTGTCTCGCTGCCACCCGTGCGCAGGCATGCCGCGGTGTTGGCCGTGCAGCGTGTCCGGCGGCGAGGTTTCGATGACGTCATGGGTCTGTCCTTCGTTCGCGGGTCACGCCGCCAGCCGGAACCCCATCGGCCGCCCACTGCCACCCCCGCGCTTGTGCGCCACTTCGGCGGCCAGCCGGCGGCACAGGTCCGGCAGGTCGCTGATCGGGCCGAAGCGGGCCTGACGCATCACGGTGGCGAAGTCGCCCGGCGTGAGCTTGTGCAGTCCGGCGGCCGCTTCCTCGCAGCCGGCCGCGTCGATCTGCAGCTTGTCGCAGGCCTGGCGCAGCAGCGCGGCCACCTGGTGGGTGCGCAGGTAGTCGAAACAGATCTTGGCGTCGAAGCGCCGCAGGCTGGCCTCGTCCAGGCGGTCGATCAGATTGGTGGTGGCCACGAACAGACCGTTGAAGGCCTCCATCTGCGTCAGCATCTCGTTGACGGCGCTGACCTCCCAGCGCTGGCGCGCGCCCTGACGGTCCTGCAGGAAGCTGTCGGCCTCGTCCAGGATCAGCACTGCGCCTTCGTCGCGCGCGCGGCGGAACATCGCGGCCATCTGCTGCTCGGTCTCGCCGACGAAGGCGCTCAGGATGTCGCTGGCGCGCTGCAGCATCGCGGGCATGCCCAGCTCGCGCGCCAGGTGTTGCGCGAAGGCGCTCTTCCCCGTGCCGGGCGGGCCGTACAGGCACAGCCGGGCGGCGGGCTGGCGCCGCAGCCCCGCCACGAGCGCGCCGAGGTCGGTGCTGGCCTGGGCCGTCTCCAGGCTGTAGGCCAGCAGTTCCGGGGGCTTTTCGGGCAGCGCGTTGGCGATGCGCTGCGCCGCCAGCGAGGCGCCGATCACCTCCTCCAGCAAGGCTTCGGCAGGGTCGGCCACGCCGGCCTCGCGCATATGGCTCACCACGTTGGCCGCGCGGGCGATCACCGCCGGCGCCAGGCGCGTCTGCGCCGCCATGCGCCGGCACCAGGCCTCGCTGGTGCCCAGCGCCTGCGTCTGGTCGGCCAGCATGCCGGCACGCACCGTGGACGGCGGGGTGTCCATCAGCAGGTGCAGGTCGAAGCGCCGCAGGTGAGCCGCGTCGATGTGGCCGATGCGGTTGGACACCCACACCGCAGGCACCGGGTTGGTCTCGAGCAGTCGGTTGAACCAGCCCTTGCGGCCTGACGGGCGACGGCGCTTGCCGAAGAAGTCGTCGTCATCGTCATCGTGGGCCACGTCGTCGATGTCCTCGATCTCGTCGAAGAGCACGAGCGCGTTGCCGCGGCGGCCCAGCACCTGTTGCGACAGCTCGAAGGCCGTCAGCCGTTGCCGGCCTTCCAGGCGCTGGCCGCGCGCACCGGCCACCGACACTTCGAAGAGCTGGGCCTGCAACGCGCTGGCCACCGCACGCGTCAGCTCGGTCTTGCCGGTGCCCGGCGGGCCGTACAGGAGCACGTTGACACCTGTGCGGCGCTGCGCGATGGCGTGCGCCAGGTAGGCCTGCAGATGGCCCAGCCGCGGCTGCAGGTGTCCGAACTGGCCGGGCTGCAGGCGCGCTGGCGCGCCGATGACGAAGTTGTCCGCGAACATGCCGAAGCGGTCCGAATGCGTCATCAGCAGGTGCTCTTCCACCCCGTGCAGCAGGTCGATCTTGCCCGCGAACTGAAACGCCCCGCTGTGGTCCACCCGCGCCAGGCCGGAGCGGGCGAGCGGGCCGTCGATGGCCAAGGCCTGTGCGACTTCCTCGACCGTGGTGCCCAGCAGCGTCGCCACCACCGAGTACAGCCGCAGCGTGCCCAGGTCGCCCACGCCCTCCAGCGCTGCGCCCAGGTGCACATGCCGCACGTTCAGCACGCACAGCAGCAGGATCTGCGTCTGCAACTCGCTCAGCCCCAGTTCGGCGCGCAGCCATTGAAGATTGGCCGCCAGCGGGGTGTCGGCCGGGATGCCGGGCGCCTGTGCCGTGACCTCGCGCAGGCACTGGCGCAGGCGGGCCAGCGTGCGATTGGGGTCGAAATCGATGCCGCTGTCGTCATCGCCGGCGCCCGGCGTCGCCGACCCAGGGTCCACGAAGCGCAGCAACTGCGGTGCGCGGAAATGGTCGGCGTGGACAAGCTCGGCGAACGCGCCCAGCTCCAGCAGCGCACGCAGCGCCCACAGTCGGCACAGCGGCACGAAGCCGCGCAACTGCGCGTCGAGCAGGTTGTCGGTGGGTGCGTCGTCGTCACGGTTGCGTCGGCGGCGGCGATGCTTGGCGGGGATGTGCATGGGCGTCCTTCGAGAGCGGTGCGTTCTGTGCGTCTTGGGCGTTCCGGACGTCGTGGGCGTCTTGGTGTCGCAGTGGCTGCCTGCGCGTTTTGCGTGTCCGGTACCGGTTCAGACGCCGTGTGCTGCGAAATGTCAGGGTCCAGGCGCGGCGGCGGTCAGCGCACCGCGCGGATCAGGCGTGCCACCGTCGACAGGCTGATGTCCTGCCGATCGAACCAGGCCCGCACCCGCGCGATGTCGGCGGCCGTCTCGCCGGGGGTGCCCCGGCGGGCATGCCACCAGGCCACGGCGTCGGGGGCGTAGATCACTGCGGCCAGCGGGCGCGCGGCGCGGATCGCGTCCAGCGCCTCGATCACGTCCCGGCCCTGCGCCAGCAGCAGCGCCAGCGCCATCGAGGGCCCGCGGTTGATGCCCATGTGGCAATGCACGACCAGATGCGCGGCCGGATCCTGCAGCGACTCGAGCGCCAGCTTCACACCGGCATCGAACCATTCCGGGCCCTGCGCGCCGCCGTGGTCGTCGGTGCCGACCCAGTGGTAGACCAGTTGCGGCGCGCGCTTCGCGACCCAGGGGCCGTCGGTGAATTCGCTGCGCACGTCCAGAATGTGCGTCACCCCGCTGGCCACCCATTCGTCGAGCTGGGCGGCAGCGCGTCGGCGGTTCTCGTGCAGGTCCCCGCACAGGCTGATCTGCGGGGTCAACGGGCACAGGCGGCGCCACCAGGCCTTGGGGTCGGCGGGGAAGGAAAGAGGTGTCTGAGGGGTCAAGGTGGGCTCTCGCGGTGGATGTTCACAAGGGGTGGCCGAGGGGGCTTCGACAGGCTCAGCCCGAACGG
>JBMTXX010000138.1:0-9910 GCA_049453935.1 Rubrivivax sp. | reverse complement strand
CTCGTGCCGCCGCAGTCACGGCAGGTGTAGAGGGTTTTCGCGTCGCGCGCCATCAAGGGATTGTCGGGGAGCGGGGCCGCCTCCCGGCCGGTCAAGCGCCGGCCAGATCCTCGAGTTGTCGCTTCACTTCGGGCAGCACCGCGTCGATCCGCGCGATCAGGACCCGCGCCTCGTCCATGGAGGCCTGCGGCACCTTCATCGCCTGCTCGAGCGCGTGACACAGCCGAGACAGGCCCAGGGCCCCGACGGACGCAGCCGAGGACTTGAGCTTGTGACCCAGCCGGGCCAGTTCCTCGGTCTGCCCGGCGGACAGCGCCGCCTGCATCTCGGGCAGGCTGCGATCCATCAGCCCTGCGAAGACCCGGATGACGTCACGCATCAAGCGCTCGTTGCCGCGCGTCACGGCACCGAGCGCCGAGGCATCGAACTGGGCGTCCGACGGCGGTTGCGCGCCGTCACCCGCCGAGGCTGGGGCCGACGCGTTCGAAGGGCCGATCACGGGCTCGGGCACGGTGGCCTGCGCGGGCGCTTCACGCCCCTCTGCCGGGGCATCGGCAACGCCTGCCGCCCCCGGGGCGCCCGGCCCGAGCCAGCGCGCCACCACAGCGAAGAAATCCTTCGGCACGATGGGCTTGGAGACGAAGTCGTCCATGCCGGCGGCCAGGCATGCGGCCTGGTCTTCGCGGCGTGCGTTGGCGGTCATCGCGATGACCCGCAAGCCTTGCAAGGACGGCTCCTGGCGGATGCGCCGCACGGCCTCCAAGCCGTCCATGCGGGGCATCTGAAGGTCCATCAGCACACCGTCCGCGCGGTGCTGGGCCAGCCAGTGCAGGGCATCCAGCCCGTCACCCGCGGTGGCGACCTCGGCGCCCTCGGACTGCAACAGCTCCGTGGCCACGCGCTGGTTCAGCACGTTGTCGTCGACCACGAGGATGCGCGTGCCGTCCAGTCGCCGGTCTCGCGGCGCCGCATCGGTCCAGACCTCACGTGGCACCGGTGACGGCGAGGCGCCTGCGACGAGCGGGATCTGCAGCCAGAAGCAACTGCCGGCCCCCAGCCGGCTGCTCACCCCCACCTCGCCGCCCATCAGCCGGGCGAGCTTGCGGCAGATCGCCAGGCCCAGGCCGGTGCCACCGAACCGGCGGGTGGTGGACGCATCGGCCTGCTCGAACGGGCTGAACAGCCGCTGCATCTGCTCCTCGGTCATGCCGATGCCCTCGTCCTGGACCTCGAAGCGAACGACATCCCCGCCGCCCTCGTCGACCGCAACACCCGCGCTCAGGGTGATCCGCCCCTTCGAGGAGAACTTGACCGCATTGCCGAGAAAGTTCAGCAGCACCTGTCTGACGCGCAGGGGATCGCCACGCAGCGAGCGCGCCAACGCTGGCTCGACGTGGGCGTGCACCGTCAGGCCCTTGGCGGCAGCCCCGCCACGCAACTGTCCGATCGCCGCATCCACCACATCGGCCACCAGGAAGTCGACACGCTCCAGGTCCATCTTGCCGGCTTCGATCTTGGAGAAATCCAGCACGTCGTTGATCAGGCCCAGCAGGTGTTCGCCGGACTCGCTGATGCGCTCGAGATACTCGCGGACCTTCGGGCTCGGGTCGGCCCGCAGGGCCAGGTAGGACAGGCCGAGCACGCTGTTCATCGGCGTGCGCATCTCGTGACTCATGTTGGACAGGAAGTCGCTCTTGGCCTGGCTGGCGGCCGCCGCCAGCCCCGTGGCATGGGCCAGCGCCTCGGTCCGCAGCCTGACCTTGGACTCCAGGCTCGCATTCAGGTCGGCCAGCGCGCGCTGCGCCGCCACCCGTTCGGTCAGGTCGCGAAAGCTCAGGACGTGACCGGTGATCCGGCCGTTCGTGCGCAACGGTGTCAGGTAGCGCTCGAAGACGCGGCCGTCACGCAGCTCGACCGTGGCCGCGGCCTCGTCGGCCCCGGCCGTCTCGACCAGCGACGCCAGGTCGGGCTGTCCGTCCTTCATGCGCGCCTGCACGTCCTGCAGCACCTGCGCACCCGCAGATTCGCTCAGGGCCTCGGTGGACAGGCCCCACATCCGGACGAAGCGGTCGTTGCAGGTGACGAAGCCGCCCCGGGCATCGGTGACGACGATGCCGTCGGCGGTGGCCTCGAGCGTGGCATCCAGCAGGGCGCGGGCCCGCGCCAGTTCGAGATGGGTGCGCACACGTGCGCGCACAACCGCCGGGTTGATCGGCTTGGCAATGAAGTCCACCGCGCCGAGGGCCAGGCCACGGGCCTCGTCTTCGGCGTCGTCGCGGGCCGTGACGAAGATGATGGGGATGCCCGACGTGGCGGGGTCGCCGCGCAGGCGCCGCGCCACTTCGTGCCCGTCCATGCCGGGCATCATCACGTCCAGCAGCACCATGTCCGGCGGCGTCTGGCCACACAGGGCCAGGGCCCGCTCGCCGGAGGTCGCCATCAGCACGCGGTGATCCTCCGCGAACACCCGGTACAAGGCCTGGATGTTCAGCGGCTGGTCATCGACCAGCAGCAGGCAAGGCGGCTGTCCCGAGCCGACAGCCGTGCCCGTCAAGGGCAGAGAGCCCAGGCCCGCCGTCCTCATGCCTCATGCCCTCCGAGCCAATGCCGGCACAAGGCCCCCGCCTCGTCGAACTCCAGGCGATCGACGAGCTCTTCCAGCCGGTCCAGCCGGTCGCCACCCAGGGCCTGCCGATGGGCCTGCAGCCGGTGGACCAGATCCAGGGCCTGCATGTCCGACGCCTTCAGCCGTACCAGGAGTTCGCGCAGCAGGTCCCGGGCATCGCCGGGCAACCCGTCCTGCGCTGTGGCATCCATGGGATCGGACGCCGCCGGCGTCTGGCCATCCGCAGCGGGCACGAGCAGGCCGACCAGTGCCTGGCCGCCCTCGAGCAGCGGCTGTGCGGCCGACCCGACATCGGCCAAGGCTTGCGAAGGCAGCGACTCGCGCGCCGGGTCGGCCTGGCGCGCAGCCGCCTCGGCCGCTGCGCAGCGCTGCGCCAACGCCTGCGCGCCGAGCATGCCCGCCAGCCCCTTGATCGTGTGCAGCAGGGCCGCGAGTTCGGCAAGGCGACCGGTGTCGGCAGCCTGCCTCAGACGGTCCAGATTCGACGGCAGGTCGGTGACGAACAGCCGCAGCATGCGGGCATACACGGGCAAATTGCCCCCGAGCCGCTCGACGGCCAGCGCCAGCGCCAGCTCACACCGCCGGCCCTGCGCCAGCGCGGCCTCGGACAGGCCCGGCGATTCGGGTCGTGGCCCCGGCATCGCGCTCGGGCGCCCGATGTGGCGCCGGATGACGTCCACCAGGTCCGTCAGGTCGAAGGGCTTGCCCACGTGATCGACCATGCCGGCGGCCAGACAGGCCTCGCGGTCGGCAGCCATCGCATTGGCCGTCATCGCGATGATGGGCAGGCGATCGAAGCCGGCGTGTGCGCGGATGCGGGCGGTGGCGGTCAGGCCGTCCATCACCGGCATCTGCAGGTCCATCAGGACGGCGTCATAGGGCGGTTGCGCCGTGACGACGGCCTCGAGGCCGTGCTGCCCGTTGTCGGCCAGATCGACGACAGCCCCCTCGGCCATCAGCAGTTCCTGCGCCACCTGCCGGTTGTTGGCGTTGTCCTCCACCACCAGCAGGCGCACGCCCTGCAGGCGCTGTGCCGGCGCGGCCGGGACGGGTTGCGCTCGGGCGTGCAGGCCACCCCGCGCATCGGCCACGGCGTCGAACAGCATCGAGGCCGTCACGGGCTTGACGAGAAAGCCCCCCAGGGTCGCCTGCTCGGCCACGCTGCGCTGCGACAGCATCTCGCGGCCGTGCGCTGTCACCATCATCACCAGCGAGCCTGGCACCGCCCCGACGGTCTCACGCAGCTCGCGCGCGGTCTGCCAGCCGTCCAGGCCAGGCATCTGCCAGTCGACGAAGACAACGTCGTAGGGGTCCCCCTCGTCCTGGCGCCTGCGCGCCAGCTCGAGCGCACGGGCGCCGTCCTCGGCCAGGTCGACACGCCAGCCCAGGGACTGCACCATCGTGGCCATGACATCCCGCGCCGCTGCGTTGTCGTCGACCACCAGCACGTCCAGAGGCTGCGCATCCGGGCCCTCGGCGAGGGCCGCAGGCACGCCCTCGCCACCGTCGTGCGCCTGTGCGCCGTCGTCGATCAGCAGCCGCAGACGAAAGCCGAAGGTGCTGCCGCGTCCGGGCGCGCTGTCCAACTCGATCGAGCTGCCCATCAGCCCGAGCAGGCGCTGGCAGATCGCCAGGCCCAGCCCGGTGCCGCCGAAGCGGCGGGTGGTCGAGGCCTCGGCCTGCGAGAAGCCGCTGAAGATGCGGTCCTGCTGGTCGGCAGAAATCCCGATGCCGGTGTCGCTCACCGAGAACGCCAGCAGCACGTCCTCCGGCGAGCGCTCGAGCACGCGCAGACGCACGACCACCTCGCCCTGATCGGTGAACTTGATCGCGTTGCCGCCGAGGTTGATCAACACCTGGCGCAGTCTCAGGTCGTCGCCGATGAGCGACCGCGGCAGCGTCGGATCGATGTCGAACAGCACCTCCACGGGCTTGGTGCCGACGCTGGCCGACAGGATGGTGGACAGGTCGCGCAGGATCTGGTCGATGCGGAAAGGCCTGGGGTCCAGCGCCATCTTGTCGGCCTCGACCTTGGAGAAGTCCAGGATGTCGTTCAGCAGCAGCAGCAGCGAGCGGGCGGCGCCTTCGGTCTTGACGACATAGTCGCCCTGCCGCGGGGTCAGGGCGGTCGACTGCAGCAGCTTGAGCATGCCCAGCACGGCGTTCAGCGGCGTGCGGATCTCATGGCTCATGTTGGCCAGGAACTGGCTCTTGGCACGGTTGGCCTGCTCGGCAGCCACCTTGGCCTCACCGATCCTGCGCACGTGATCCTCGCGCTCGACGATCAGGCGGGTGATCAATCCCGAGATCGCGCGCAGGTCATCGGTGTCGCCCTCCAGGCCGCTGGCACGGGCCTGCGCGCCTTCGGCCGCACCCGCTGCAGACGGCGCGTTGGCAGAGGCCACCGCCGCAGGTGTGGCACCGTCGCCAGCACCCTCCGTCTGCATCTGCTCGGCGGTCCGGCGCAGCAGGGCGAACGCGCTGGCACGGTTCTGGTTGGCCTGCTGGAGGTTCTCGGCCATCCGGTTGAAACTGTCGACCAGCACCGCAAACTCGCCGGAAGACCTCACGCTCACACGCTGCGTCAGCGCGCCCTGGGCCAGGCGCGAGGCGGCATGCGCCAGTTCGATGATCGGCGCGGAAAAGCGCCGGGCCACGAACCACGCAATCGTCAGCACGGCCAGCGCGGAAAGCCCCAGCACCCCCATGAAGAAATACAGCGCCGGCTGGAAGTCCAGCGACAGCAGCGCGTTGGGCACACCGTAAGCCACGCGCATCAGCGGCTCGCCCTCGACGATGGCCAGATCGCGGTAGGCGATCAGGTCGTCGGCCCGCTTGCTCACGGCCACGGCGCTCAGCGCGGCCACATCCGATGGCAGGTCCTTGGCGGTGAGGGCCAGCACGGGCTGTGGAGGCGCCAGCAGCACCCGGTCGCTGCCCGCGAACACCCACACCGGGCGCTCGTCGAACAGCGTGAACCCCTTGAGTCGATCGAGGAACCCGTCCAGTCGCACCCGGATGATGGCCACGCCGCTGAAGGCGCCGTTGTCGAAGTCGATCGACGGCAGGCCGGCCAGCACCGTCCAGCGGCCTTTCTCGTCGACGAAGGGGCCCTCGATCGTGATCTGCCGAGGCGGCATGAACCACTCCATGTTGCCGGCCGACAGCAGCGAAGGCGTGGTCTTGATACGCTCGAACAGCGCCTGCCGGAACGCGACCGACGGACTTGCGGGGGCTGGCTCCACTGCCGTGCTGGCGTCGCCGATGTCCAGCCGGTTCAGGCGTCGACCGTCCTCGACCGCTGCCACCACCTGCCCCGTGGCGTCCAGGTAGTACAGGCCGGAATAGGTGTCGTAGTCGGTCTGGAACTTCAGGAAGCTGGTGTCCAGCGCGCGCGCGTTGAGGATGTACTCGTCCCGCGACGACGAGACGTATTGCGCCAGCGCCTCGGACGAGGTGATCTGCTTGAGCGAGCGCAGCAGCCCGACCGCGTATTCCTGCTCGAACGAAGCCGCGACCACGTCGATCTGCTGCGTGATGCTCTGCTCGGTGCGCAGTCGCGAGGCCTCGCGACTGAACTCGAAGGCCACCACCATCAGCGGGACGCTGATGACGGCCCCGACCGCCAGGAAGGCGAGCAGCAAGCGGTGAAAGATCGGCATGGGCCGGGAAAGCCGCTACGGATGGGGGCGACGCGAGCCTGCAGCCTCAGCGGATGCCCAGCGCAATCGACTTGTCGATCACCTCGTCGATCAGGTACATCGCGTCGTCCAGTTCGATGCCGAGCTGACGCGCGCGGTGGCGATTGACGAGGTAAGGCCCCCGCTCGGGCGTGCGCACCGCCATGCGTGCCGGGTTCAGGCCCCGCTCCAGGATGCCGTGCGCCATCTCGAAGGCCAGGAAACCCTGGTTGAAGCCCGAATCGTTGGCCGTCAGCAGCATTCCCTCCAGGACGAACTGGTCCTCGTGGGACGCCTCGGGGATGCGGATGTTCTGCAGGTACCAGCGCCCGACGTCCAGCATGTCGACATGGTTGCCGCGGGCGTCGCGCAGGGTGTCGTGGTTCAGCACGAAGAAGGCGTCGACCTTCCTCGAGGCCTCGAGCGCCCGCTCCTTGAACTCGTCCAGCGAGTTGGTCAGGATCCTGTCGACCAGTTTCAGCGGCAACACCCCGCGCTGCGCCAACTGCTCGATCATTTTCACGTTGGGCCGCGACGACTCGGAGTCGCAGGCGAGGATCGCGAAGGTTTGCGCCTTGGGCACCAGGCGCTTGAGCAAGTCCAGGCTTTCCTTGTGGTAGCCCTGCTGCCACACCCCCGTGATGTTGCGCCCGGGCGTGTCGAGGTTGTCGACGAGGCCGTACTTCAGCGGCAGGCCGTTGATGCCCCAGAAGACGGCCGGCACGTTCGAGTCGAGGAGCTGGCCGCCGATGAAGCGCGCGGCGTTGTCGTCACCCAGCATCACCAGATCCGGCCGGAAGGCGCGGATGGCCGCCATGATGCGGCCGGTGGCCGCCGCCATCTCGGCGCGGCTGTCGCGCCGCTTGGTGTCCATCCAGTCCTTGCGGATGACGGCGCGCGACGACTCCACCTGGTCGTTGCGGGCCAGGGCACGGGCCTGATCGTCGTTGTCCAGGTAGCCCAGCTTGCGCATGGCCGCCGTCGCGCCGCTCTGGGTCGACTCCGACCACAGGTAGCTGCGGTGGTAGCTGTCCACGATGAACACGCGCTTCCTGGCAGGTGCGGCACCCACGTGGAAGGCCGGCACCAGGCCGGCGAGCGACAGCGCTGTGGTGGAAAAGCGCCGCCGCGACACCGTCGCAGCCGTGTCGGGCGCCCGAGCGGTCGGGCCGCCGGCCGGCGCGTTGGGTTCGATGCAGGCGGGGGGTTTCATCGGTTCACACCTTCCTGCGGGCCCGCCACTTGGCGTAGATGGAGTCCACCTGGGCGGCGTACATGTCCAATGCGGCCTCGGCCGTCATGCGGCCCGAGGCCCCGTCGGCGAACATCTTGGGCCCCAGCCACTCGCGCCAGATTTCGTCGATGGCGCCGTTGGCATAGCCGGGGTAGCCCACGCCCACCGTCCACTTGTCGGCGTCGGAGAAGATGGCGTACTTGTCGGCAGGCACCCCCTTGGGGTCGTTGGCCACGAGTTTCTGCAGGTCGGGCACCAGCTGCGGATAGCTGGGGAAGTTGTAGAAGCCGCTGGCCAGGAAGGCATCGCGGGAAGCCCCCACCAGGTCGACCAGGAACTTTTTCGCGCCTTCGATGTTGCGGGCGAAGTTCCAGATCACATAGGCGTTCATCAGGTGCATCACGCCGACCGAAGCCACGGGGCCGCGCGCCGGCCGCCCCACCAGGATGCGGTCGGCCAGCGCGATCTTCTCGCTCTCGCCCGTACGAGTGACGGAGATCGCGTTCAGCGTCAGAGAAAGCTTGCCGGCCAGCATCTGGCGGTTGTTGGACGACGCGTCCCAGGAGAAGATCTCGTCGGTCATCGTCTGCGTGTACAGCGCCCGGGCGTACTTCAGCGCCTCCAGGGTGCGCGGCGACTTCAGGCTGGGCCGCCCCTGTGCATCCTGGACGCCGGCACCGAAAGCCAGCAGGATGGAGCGCAGGGCCATGCTGCTGTCGAGCTCGTTGGACATGCCGATGCCCAGGACGATGCCGTGCTTGTCCTTGATCCGCCGGCCACCCTCACGGATGGCGTCCCAGGTGTCGGGCTTGACGCCCACGTCCTCCCACAGGTCGGTGCGGTAGTTGACCGGGTCGGGCACGTAGCTGTCGGAAAACCCGAAATACTTCTTCGTCACCGGGTTGAAGGTGCTCTTGATCGGGATGTCCAGCGGCTTGCCGAATCGGCGCTCACACTCGGCGTAGATGTCGGCGTGATCGACGACATGGTCCTCGAAGGAGGCCGGCGGGCTCAGGAACATGCACAGGTCGTGGCCGTTGCGCTTGTTGATCTCGGCCTGGGCCCGGCTCTCGATGCTGGTCATGCCCACGTTGGTGACGATCACCTCGGTGTCGTTGCGCTCGCCCCATTCACGGGTGAACTTCTTGTTGAACCACTCGTCGAAGGCCGGCACGAAGTGGTTCCACTGCATGATCTTGAGCGACTTGCGCGCCGCGCGCGCCGGCGGCGCGAAGCCGGCAATGACGGCCGCAGTGGTGCCCGCTCCACCGAGCAGACGGAGGAATCGTCGCCGCGGCGCAGCCGCGTTCTCGGGCTGGGCGAGGGCGGAGGGCTCGGTCATCGGATGCTCCAGGGAAGGCGAGACGCCCCCGCACAGGCGAGGGAGATTCTTGAAAAGGTCCATTTCACGGCGTCGATCGTAATCCCTTCATCGCCGTGTGGCAAAGCCGAGCCAGCCCGCGCGTTCGACACCGACCCGCTGCGCGCGTGCCCCGCCCCGCAGCCGAAACCCCGGCGCTGGCCACACCCCATGCAGAATCCGCGCAAGGCCCGACCATGCCCACCGCACAGACCCTGCTGATGTTTGCCACTGCCTCGCTCGCGCTCGCGGTGATCCCGGGGCCGACGATGCTGTTGGCACTGTCCAACGGGATGCAAGGGGGGCTGCGCCGGGCGACCTGGGGCATGGCCGGGGCCAACCTGGGAAGTGCCGTGGTGATCGGCGTTGCGGCCGTGGGGCTGGGATCGCTGCTGGCGGCCTCGGTCGTGATGTTCGAGTGGGTGCGCGCGGTGGGTGTGGCCTACCTGCTGTGGCTGGCGGTGCAACTCTGGCGCAGCGCACCGATGGACCTGCGGCACGCCCTGGCCGGCGGGCCGCGCCAGGACACCGGGGGCCGTGCCGCCTTTGTGCGCAGCTTCGGCGTGGCGGTGTCCAACCCCAAGGCGCTGCTGTTCTTCACCGCCTTCCTCCCGCAGTTCGTGGACCCCCACCAGGCCGCCACGCCGCAGTACGCGGTGCTCGGTGCCGTCTTCGTGGGCATCGACGCCGTCGTCATGACGGGGTATGCGCTGGCAGGCACGCAGGCGGTGCGCTGGCTCTCGCCGAGCGGCATGCGAGGGCTGCAGCGCGGGTGTGGCATCGGCATGGGGCTGCTCGCCGTCCTGCTGGCCGGGTTTCGGCGACAGGGGGGTTGACCCTCCGAGGACCCGCGTCAGCGGCGTCCGAGACTCAGCTTTCAGGCGCTGCCGGTGCTCGGGATCAGGCGCGCGAGCAATTCGTCATCGTCGACACCCTCCACTGCCAGCCGCTTGATGCGCCCCGAGGCGCCGGACTCAAGGGTGACGGCCGACCTCGGCACGCCGCAGACC
>JBMTXX010000137.1:0-10019 GCA_049453935.1 Rubrivivax sp. | reverse complement strand
TCAGGATGTTTCGTCCGCGCGGACGCGGGTAGAAACGGGGTTCCAACGCCGCACGCACGGTGATACCCTTTTCCGCAAACGAAGACGGCCCGTCGACACCCCACCGCGCATCGCGTAGACCGATGCACAAGGGAAGCGGTCGAACAGGGCGCGGCGGCGGCCGGTCGGATGCGACACCGCCGCGAGGATGCCCTGTGGGAGATCACCCGGATTTCCTGACCCGCCACATCAAGGAGTCAAGCCCATGAGCTCACATCCTTTCGGTCCACAAGCGCGCACCGCCATCGCCGCCGCCTTCGCTTCGGGAGCCATGCTCCTCGCGGGGCTGACTGCGAGCAGCGCGGCATTGGCTCAGCAGCGCCTGCCGATGATGGTCTTCGCGCAGGAAGCGCCACCCCCCACGCTCGACCCGTATTTCTCGACCTCGGTGTCCACGCGCAACATCGCGATGCACATCTTCGAGACCTTGATCACGCGTGACGAGAACAATGCCGTGGTTCCGCAACTTGCGGCCTCCATAGCCGAGAGCGCCGACGGGCTGACCTACACCTTCAAGCTGCGGCGCGGCGTGAAGTTCCACAACGGCAAGGAGATGACTTCGGCCGATGTCAAGGCCTCGCTGGAGCGATACAAGCGCATGGCGCTGCAGAAGGTCATCCTCGCGCCCGTCACCTCGATCGAGGCGCCGGACGCCCACACCATCGTCATGCGGCTGGACAAGCGTGTGCCGGCGTTCCTCGACGAGCTGTCCAGCTTCGTGACGCCGCTGGCCATACTGCCTGCAGACCAATCCTCGCGCGAGGGCGGCAAGATCGACATCATCGGTACCGGCCCGCTGCAGTTCGTCGAATGGAAGCCCGACAGCCATGTCCGTCTGAAGCGGTTTGCCGACTACGCCGTCGACACGCGCGACCAGGGCACCAATGGCTTCGCCGGCCGCAAGGAAATCCATTTCGATCAGGTCGACTTCAAGCTCGTGAAGGATCCAGGCGCGCGCGTGGCCGGCCTGGAGGCTGGGCAGTTCCACATCATCGAAGACCTGCCTGTGCCTGCAGCCAAGCGTTTGGCGAACAACCCGAAGGTGACGCTGTACGACTTGAAGAACTGGTGGTTGCACGGGGCCTGGGTCAACCACTCCAAGTCCCCGACGCAGGACAACCGCGTACGGCGCGCATTGCAGATCGCGCTCGACATGGAAGAGATCATGGAGATCGCCACCGACGGCGCCTATGTCCTGCAACCGGGGCTGCAGTACCCTGGCAACCCGTACTACGTGACCAACGGCTCGCAGCACTACAACCGCAAGGATCCGGAAGGCGCCCGCAAGTTGCTGGCGGAGGCGGGCTACAAGGGTGAGGAGCTGGTGATCATCACGAACTCCAGTTACCAGTCGATGTACAAGGCCGCGCAAGTCGCCGCCGAGCAGCTCAAAGCCGCCGGCTTCAAGGTCCGTATGGATGTGTTCGACTGGGCCACGGCCTTGGCGCGGCGGCGCGACGCCAACGCCTGGAACCTCTGGTTCACCGGCCAGGGCACGGGGCCTTCGGTCGGCCCGTTCGCCGCGCTGAAGGACGTCGTCAGCCCGCAGAAGAATCAGTTCACGGCCGACCCCGTGATCGACGAGCTCTATGGCCAGTTGATCACCGGCACGACCTTCGAGGCGCGCAAGGCGACGTTCGCAAAATTCCAGGAGCGGGTCTACGAAAACGTGCTGTTCCTGAAGTTCGGCGACCTCACACGCAAACAGGCTTCGCTGTCGACCGTCAAGGGCTTCGTGCCCTACCGCATCCCGCGGCTGTGGAACGTGCGGGTGGACTGAGGGCTCGCCACAGCGCCTGAAGTCCGCTGCCCGCGCCGCGCCATGGCGGAGTTCATCCTCAAGCGATTGCTCAGCGCCCTGCCGGTCCTGCTGCTGGTCACGCTGATCTCGGCGTCGATCATGCATCTGGTGCCGGGCGACCCGGCAGTGATCATCGCCGGGCAGAACGCCAGCGATGCGGAGGTCCAGCAGGTCCGGGCCGCCCTCGGTCTGGACCGGCCGTTCATCGAGCGGCTCGGCGCCTGGTATGCCGGTCTGGCCCGGGGCGACCTGGGCCAGTCGCTGCTGCTGAACCGGCCGGTGTCGGAGGCCATCGTCGAGCGCCTGCCCGTGACCCTGGCGCTGGCCGGTTTCGCGCTGCTGCTGACGGTGGTCATCGGCGTGCCGGCAGGCATGATCGCCGCGCTACGGGCCAACACGGCTGTCGACCAGGCCGTGCTGGTGGTGGCGCTGGCAGGCGTGTCGGTGCCCAACTTCTGGCTCAGCCTGATGCTGATCGTGGCCTTCGGCGTGTGGCTGGAGGTCCTGCCGGCCGGTGGCTACATCCCCTTCGCCGACGATCCTGTGGGCTGGGTGAAGTGCCTGATCCTGCCTGGCGTTTCTTTGGCGTTGCTGCAGATCGGGCTGCTCGCGCGGATCACCCGGGCGACGATGCTGGAGGTTCTGCGGCAGGACTACATCCGCACCGCGCGCGCCAAGGGTCTGCCGGTGGCCAAGGTCGTGGGGCAGCATGCGCTGCGCAACGTCATGGTGCCGGTGGTGACCGTCGTGGGCATCAGCTTCGGGTTGCTGCTGTCGGGCTCGGTTGTCATCGAGACCGTCTACTCCATCCCCGGGCTGGGCCGGCTGCTGGCCTCAGCGATCTTCGGCCGCGACTACCCTGTGATCCAGGGCGGCCTGCTGGTGACTGCCGTCATGCTGGTGCTGCTGAACCTGTGCGTGGACCTGCTCTATGCGGTGATCGACCCCAGGGTGAAGAACGATGGCCGAAGCTGAAGCGCAACGCCCGGCGTCGCTGACACGTCGGCTGTTCTCGCACCGACTGTTCGTCACCGGGCTGGTGCTGTTCGGCACCGTCGTGGCGATGGCGGTGTTTGCAGACCTGCTCGCCACCGCTGCGCCCGAGAAGATGAATTTCCGAGCGCGCTTCCGCACCCCGGAGTGGGCTTTCCTGCTGGGCACGGACAACTTCGGGCGCGACATCTGGAGCCGGCTGGTCCACGGCGCCAGGCTGTCGCTGGCCATCGGCTTTGCCGTGGTCATCGTCACCGGCGTGGCAGGCACCGCGATCGGCTTGCTCGCCGGCTACTTCAAGCGTCTGGACGGACCGCTGATGCGCTTCATGGACGCGCTGATGGCGTTTCCCGCCATCCTGCTGGCGATCGCGATCGCCGCGGCGCTCGGCCCGTCTGCGATCAACGCGGTGATCGCGCTGTCGGCCGTGTACACCCCGCGAACGGCGCGCATCGTGCGCAGCGCCGCGCTGGTGGTGCGCGAGATGGACTACGTGCAAGCCGCCATTGCCAGCGGTTCCAGGCACCTGTGGATCCTGTGGCGGCACATCCTGCCCAACAGTCTGGCACCGCTGATCGTGCAACTGACGTTCATCTTTGCCTACGCCGTGCTCGCCGAGTCGATCCTGAGCTTCCTCGGTGTCGGCCCGCCGCCGCCGACGCCGACCTGGGGCAACATGATTGCCGAGGGGCAGGGCTACCTGCGCGAGGCGCCACTGCTGGCGCTGTTCCCAGGGATCGCGATCGCCGTGACGGCACTCGGGCTGAACCTGCTTGGCGATGGCTTGCGCGACGTGCTCGACCCGCGCCTGAGGGTGCAACATGGCTGAGCCTTCGCTGCTGTCGGTGCGTGGGCTGCGCGTGCGCTTCGGACGCTCACAGGTGGCGGTCGACGGGGTCGACTTCGAACTTGGGCCCGGTCAGACCTTGGGCATCGTCGGCGAGTCCGGCTCGGGCAAGTCGCTGACCGCGCTGTCCGTGCTCGGGCTGGCTCCCGGCCGTGTGGAAGGACAGATCGTCTTCGATGGCACGTCGCTGCTGGGGCTGCCGGAGCACGAGATGAACCGCATCCGCGGCGCACGCATCGCGATGATCTTCCAGGAGCCGATGACTGCGCTGAACCCGGTGTTCACAGTGGGTCGGCAGATTGCCGAAACCCTGCGGCAGCACCAGCACCTCGATGCCCGTGCGGCTCGCGCACGCAGCCTGGAACTGCTGCGCCAAGTCGGCATCGCCGATCCGCAAGGCCGGCTCGACCGGTACCCGCACGAACTCTCCGGCGGCATGCGCCAACGCGTGATGATCGCCATCGCGCTGGCCTGCTCACCGCAGTTGCTGATCGCCGACGAGCCGACGACGGCGCTGGACGTCACGATCCAGGCGCAGATCCTGGCCCTGCTGCGTGAACTGCAGTCGGAACTGGGCATGGCGCTCGTGCTGATCACGCACGATCTGGGCGTCGTGGCGCAGATGGTCGACCGCGTCATCGTGATGTACGGTGGCCGTGTGGCGGAGGAAGGCCCGGTGTCGCGCATCTTTGCGGCACCCTCCCATCCCTACACCCGCCTGCTCATGCAGAGCATCCCCGCGCTCGATCGGGAACAGGACCGTCTGGCCGTGATCCCGGGCACCGTGCCCCCGTTGTCCGACATGCCGTCGGGCTGCCGCTTCAACACCCGGTGCCCGAATGCAGGGCCGCAGTGCCGAACAGCCGCACCTCCGTTGTCCGAGATCGCGCCAGGGCACCGCATCGCGTGCTTTCATCCCGATGGAGGTGTCGGAACATGACACCTCCGCCAGGTACGACGTCCGAGCGCCGGCCCCCGGGCGGGGAGGGTGACGCAGGAGCGAACCAGGCGTCACCGGTGCTGCTGAGCGTGCGCGGACTGGTCAAGCATTTCCCCATCCTTCGGGGCGCGCTGTTTCCCCGGCAGGTCGGCGCGGTCCGCGCCGTCGACGGTGTGGACTTCGACGTGCGGCGGGGTGAAACGCTGGCGCTGGTCGGGGAGTCGGGCTGCGGCAAGACCACCACCGGTCGCCTCGTGCTGCGGCTGGTCGAGGCCACCGCGGGTGAAGTCCGCTTCGATGGGGAAGACCTGCTCGGCTTGCCGGCTGCCGCAATGCGCGAGCGACGCAAGCGCATGCAAATCATCTTCCAGGACCCATTCAGCGCACTGGACCCGCGCATGACGGTGTCCCAGATCATCGGCGAGCCGCTGTTCATTCATGGCCGACCCGACCGCCCGGCCCGGGTGCGTGAACTCCTCGACCGGGTCGGGCTGCCGCAGGCCTACGCATCGCGCTACCCGCATGAGTTCTCCGGAGGACAGCGTCAGCGCATCGGCATCGCCCGGGCACTGGCGCTGAGCCCGGACTTCGTGGTCTGCGACGAGCCGGTATCCGCACTGGACGTGTCCATCCAGGCCCAGATCATCAACCTCATGCAGGACCTGCAGCAGCAACTCGGCCTGTCCTACCTCTTCATCGCGCACGATCTGGGGGTCGTCAAGCACATGGCCGACCGCGTCGCGGTCATGTACCTGGGGCGCATCGTCGAGACCGGGCCCAAACACACGCTCTACACCCAGCCGGCCCACCCCTACACCCAGGCACTGCTGCGCGCGGTGCCGCTGCCCGACCCGTCGCGCCGCAGCGCGCCACTGCCGCTGGCCGGCGAGATCCCCAGTCCAGCCTCACCGCCTGCGGGCTGTACCTTCCATACGCGTTGTCCGATGGCGCAGCCGCAGTGCCGCACCGAGGTGCCGGCGTTGCGGACGATCGCCGCGCAGCACGCCGTGGCCTGCCACCTCGTGCGCACCTGAGCGGGCCGGCACCCTGCAAGCCTGCCCATCGCCTACCCATCCACCCGAAAGCATGCCGTGACCAGCCGTCTGAGCCCCGAATTCGATCTGTTCTCGGTCCAAGGGAAGAAGACCGGTTTCATCCGGATCCCCCACTCCGTGCACAGATCCGCCTACGGCCACATCGCATGGCCTGTGGCAGTCATCGCGAACGGCCAGGGCCCGAACGTGTTGATGATGGGCGGCAACCACGGTGACGAGTACGAGGGGCAGGCCGCGCTGGGGCAACTGATCCGCGAACTGGAGCCAGGGCATGTGCGCGGACGGCTGGTCATCATCCCATCGGCCAACTTCCCGGCCGCGGTCGCCGGCCAGCGGACCTCTCCGATAGACGACGGGAACCTCAACCGCAGCTTTCCCGGCGACCCGAACGGCACGATCACCGAGCAGATCGCCTACTTCCTGGAGGAAGTGGTCATGCCACGGATGCAGTTCCTGATCGATCTGCATTCGGGGGGCAGCTCGCTGATGTACATCCCTGCGGCGCTTGTGCGCCACAGCAATGACCCGCAGTACCAGGCCGAGAGCATCGCGATGCTCGAAGCCTTTGGCGCACCGATTTCCTACCTCACCGGCATGGGGCAAGGACAGGGCGCTGACCGCACCGCCTCTGCGGGCGCCGCGCGCAAGGGCGTGCGGCATTTCGGCACCGAGCTGGGCGGCGGCGGGCAGATCACGCCGGCAGCGCTGCGCACCTGCCGCGACGGACTGCGCAGGTTGCTGCACAGGATCGGTGCGCTGACGGCGTGTGATGCGCCTGCCGCACCTGCGACGCGTCTGTTGGTGGTGCGGGGCAGCGAGTATTTCGTCCATGCGCCGGAGGACGGGCTGTTCGAGCCACTGGTCGAACTGGGTGAGACGGTTCGCGTCGGCCAGCCCGCCGGGCTGATCCACTCCTTGCAGACTCCGTGGCGCGAGCCGGCGGTCGCCCACTTCGAGCACGAGGGGCTGGTGATCTGCAAGAGAGTGCCTGGCCAGTCGCAACGTGGCGACTGCCTGTTCCACCTGGGCACAGACCTGCCGCGCTGAAGGGCCGATCCAGCCGAACGGCAGGCCCAGGTGCGCCGCCGCTACAGCAAGCCCGGGGTCAGCGGCGGCGCACCACCCAGAAAGGCGCGGCCGTTGGCCAGCACGAGCTCGAAGGCGTCCTGCCAGGCCGCGTCGGTGCTGCCGGCGATATGCGGGGTGATCACCACCCGCTGCGAGGCAGCGAGCGCGGCCGGGATCACAGGCTCGTCCTCCAGGACGTCGAGCGCTGCGCCGCCGAGCGTTCCGACGTTCAGGGCCTCGATCAGGGCCTGCTGGTCGACCACGGAACCCCGGGCGACGTTGACCAGCACGCCGTCGGGCCCGAGTGCGTGCAGCACGTCACGGTCGACCAGGTGCCGCGTGGCCGGCCCACCGGGGCAGGCAATGACCAGGAAGTCACACCAGCGGGCCAGTTCGAGGGGTGAAGACATCCAAGGAAGGGCGCTGTCCGGGCGTGGCCGGCGGTTGCAGTAGGCAACCTCCATGTCGAACCCTGCCGCTCGGCGAGCCACGGCCTGGCCGATCCGGCCCATGCCCAGGATGCCGAGCCGACGACCATGCACGCGCGGGCTCAGGCCGATCTCGGGCCGGGCCCAATGACCGCCGTGGGCCAGCCGAGCGGCGCGGGCGATCTGACGGACCTGGGCCAGCAGCAGTCCCATGGCATGGTCGGCCACGCAACCCTCGATCGCGCCAGCGGTGTTGCTCAGGCCGATACCTCGCTCACGCATCTGCGCCAGGGGCAGGCGATCCACACCGTTGCCGAAGTTGGCGATGAACGACAGCCCGGGCAATAACGCCAGTGCGGCATTCGGCAGACCTGCGGCGCCACTCGTCACGGCCACCCGGACTGCAGCAAAGGCCTTGCACGGCGAGCCGGCCATGAAGTCTTCCGGCACCGGCAGCACACGGAACTCGCCCGCCAGGCGCTCCACCATCCACGGAGCCAACCCGGGCCCGGTGACGACGGTCACCGGCTCGGACGCATGCGCGGTCTCAGCCTTCAGCGCGGCCACACCGGCGTCAGCCACTCGGGATGCCGATCGCTGCGACCGTACACCAGGTCGAAATAAGCCTGCTGGACCTGGCGCGTGACCGGCCCGGGCTGCCCATGACCGACAGCCAGGCGGTCGACCGAGACGATGGGCACAACCTCCTGGCCGGAGCCGCACCAGAAAACCTCGTCGGCAGCCCAGAGCTCGCTGCGATCGACCCGACGCTCCTCGACCGGCATCCCCAACTGCTCGCGTGCCAGTTGGATGACCGTGTCGCGGGTGATGCTCTCGAGGATGTCGCTGGAGGGGTCCGGCGTGATCAATCGACCTCTGCGCACCAGGAAGACGCAGGCGCCGGAGGCCTCCGAGAGCTTGCCGTCGGCTGAGAGCATCAGCACGCCCTGATAGCCGTCCTGACGCGCGGTGATCTCGGCCGCACGGTTGTTGACGTAGTTGGCCGTGCACTTGACCCGCGGCGGCATGGCGTTGTCGGCCAGTCGTTGCCACGCGCTGACAGCAACATGTATCCCGGTCTCGAGTGACTTGCCGGGCGGGCGCTTGACCAGGCCGATCGTGTAACCCACCGGTCCCGTCACGTGCAGATCCCCATCACCCGCGATGTAGGCGATCAGGCGGATATGGACGTTCTCGCGGATCTCGTTGGCCTGCAAAGTCCTCGTCAGCGCGTCGGCCAGTTCGTCGGCCGCAATGATGCGGTCGAAGCGCATGACGCGCATGCCGTAAGCCAGGCGGTCCAGATGTTCCGCAAGACGAAACACGTGCAATTGCTGCTCGTCGTCGTTCCAGTAGGCGCGCAGGCCCTCGAAGACGCCCAGCCCGTACTTGACGACGGCGGAGAAGGCGTGGACCTGAGCTTGCTCGTAGGGCAAGATCCGTCCGTCGAGGCACATCAGAGGGCACGTACTCATCGTGTGTCGATGCTAGTCGACAGCCGTGTCGATGTCCATGCCTGCGTGGGGCCAGACCCCCGCGACATGACCGTACAGGAGTCCGTTCATGCCCGTGGTGAACCTTTACAGCGACAACGTCGCCCCCGTGGCCGACGAGGTGCTGCAGGCCCTGCTCGCGCTGAACCACGGCACCGCGCCGGGCTACGGAGCGGACGCCGTGACGGCGCGTCTGGAAGCGCGCTTCAGCGAGCTTTTCGAGACGTCGGTCAGCGTCTTCCCGGTCGCCACCGGGACGGCCGCCAACGCCTTGTCGCTGTCGGCAATCACCCCGCCCTACGGCGCCATCTACTGCAGCGATACCGGCCACATCCATGACAGCGAATGCGGCGCCACCGAGTTCTTCAGCGGCGGTGCCAAGACCGTGCCGCTGCCGGCCGCACATGGCCGGCTGGACGCCGGGGCACTGACCCGGGCGATCGCCGGCGCCGGCGTCGGACGCGCGCACAAGGTTCAGCCTGCGGGTGTCAGCCTGACGCAGGCGACCGAACGCGGCACGGTCTACCCGTTGGAGTCGGTGGCCGAGATCTCGGCCGTGGCCCGGTCACATGGGCTCAAAGTCCACATGGACGGCGCCCGCTTCGCGAACGCGACAGCCGCGCTGGGGGCCACGCCTGCCCAGATGACCTGGAAGGCGGGTGTGGATGTGCTGTCGTTCGGTGCCACGAAGAACGGGGCCATGTCCACCGATGCCATCATCGTCTTCGATCGCGGTCTGGCTCAGACATTGCGGTACCGCTGCCGGCGCGCAGGGCAGGTGCTGTCGAAGATGCGCTACGCGGCCGCCCAACTGGAGGCCATGATCGAGAACGACCTGTGGTTGCGTCTGGCACGACACGCGAACGCGATGGCAGCGCGCCTTTCAGCCGGATTGGCCTCGGTGCCTGGCACCGAACTGCTCCATCCCGTGGAGATCAACGAGGTCTTCGTGCGTCTGCCCGCGGTCGTCATGCATGGCCTCGAACGGCTGGGATACGGTCTGGTCGATCGTGGCGATGGCACCGTGCGGCTCGTGACCGCATTCAGCGTGTCGCCCGCCGACATCGACGAGCTGATCGCCCGCGCCCACGATCTGGCCGGCCACACACCCGCTGCCTGACCCACCGAGCGCGCCACGACCCCAAGCGTCCTGACGGACGGTGTGACGTCCGTTGTGTGCAGGTAGCGTTCGTGCCGTCCAAGGCCTCCACGCGCGGCAGAATCCGCCGACTTCAGGCTGACGATCGGCCGAGGCCTCGGCCTTGACTCAGATCCTTCGGAGCACTTCATGACATCCATTGCACTCTTCGGCGCCGGCGGCAAGATGGGCGCGCGCCTGACCCGCAACCTGATGG
>JBMTXX010000136.1:0-10022 GCA_049453935.1 Rubrivivax sp. | reverse complement strand
TGAGGAAAAACCGTTCGGGCTGAGCTTGTCGAAGCCCTGCGCACCGCTCGCGCACGTTCAGCCCCCCAGCAGGCCGAAGTCCCCTCGCCCGCTGGCCGCCGTCAGCATGCCCAGCACCCGCGCCGGCTCCGGGCCCACCTGGTCCCAGCCGAAGCGCCAGGTCCAGTTGGGCGCGCCCATGGTGCCGGGGGTGTTCATGCGGTGCTCGGTGGGCAGGCCGAGCACGTCCTGGAAGGGGAAGACCGCGGTGTCGGCCACCGAGTTCAGCGCCGCGCGGATCATCGCCCAGTGCACGTCGCGCGCCTCGCAGGCCAGGTAGGTGCCGGCGAAGTGGCGCTCGCGCGCGTCGGCCGCGTCCCACCAGCCACGGGTGGTGTCGTTGTCGTGGGTGCCGGTGTAGACGACGCAGCCGCGCTCGTGCATGTGCGGCAGGTACTCGTGCCGGCCGTCGCCGCCGAAGGCGAAGTGCAGCACCTTCATGCCCGGGAAGCCGCAAGCCTCGCGCAGCGCGTGGACGTCGGGCGTGATGTGGCCCAGGTCCTCGGCGACGATGGGCAGCGGCCCGAGGTCGCGCGCCAGCGCATCGAACAAGGCCTGCCCCGGCCCGGGCGCCCACCGGCCCTCGAGCGCGTCGGGGCGGTCGGCCGGGATCTCCCAGTAGGCGGCGAAACCGCGGAAGTGGTCGATGCGGAACAGATCGGTCTGGTGCAGCATGCGACGCACGCGGGCCGTCCACCAGGCGTAGCCCTCGAGCGCCATGCGGTCCCAGCGGTACAGCGGGTTGCCCCAGCGCTGCCCGAGCGGGCCCAGGTCGTCCGGCGGCGCGCCGGCCACGACCGTGGGCTGGTGCTCGCGGTCCAGCAGGTACAGATCGGGCCGCGCCCAGACGTCGGCGCTGTGGTGGGCGACGAAGATCGGCAGATCGCCCATCAGCGCCACGCCGCGGTCGTTGGCGTAGCGGCGCAGCGTCGAGCACTGCACATCGAAGCACCACTGCACGAAGCACCAGAACGCCACCTCGTCGGCCCACTGGCGGCGCGCCGCCCGCAGCGCCGACACGCGACGAGCGGCCAGCGCGGGCTCCCACAGCCACCATGCGCGGCCGCCGTGGGCCACCTCCAGCGCCATGAACAGCGCGTAGTCGTCGAGCCAGCCCGCCTCGCGCGCGCACCAGCGCTCGAAGGCCTCGCGGTCGTCGAGCGTGGCATGCGCCGCGAAACCCTGGGCCGCGCGGCGCAGGCAGGCCATGCGCCAGGGGGCGACGCGAGCAAAGTCCACGCGCCGCGCGTCGAAACCCTGCGCGCCCGCCGCGTGCAGCACCTCCCAGGGCAGCCAGCCGCGCTGCGCCAGCGGCTCCAGTGCCACCATCAGCGGGCTGCCGGCAAAGGCGCTGACGCTCTGGTAGGGCGAATCGCCCGGGCCCACCGGCGTGGTCGGCAGCCACTGCCACAGCCGCTGCCCGCAGGATTGCAACCAGTCGACGAAGTGGAAGGCCTCAGGGCCGAAGTCGCCGATGCCGTGCGGGCCGGGCAGCGAGGTCGGGTGCAGCAGGACACCGCTGGCGCGGTCGCGGAGGATCTGGGTCATCGCGTCGTCGACGGGTTTGCGGTCACGGGCGCTTGCAGGCCGTCGGCGGAGGAAACCGTGGCGACAGGCGCTTGCCGAAGGACCTCAGCCCCTGCGGCCGCCGCAGCCGAAGGGGCTGCGGTCACTGCCGTGTCTGGTGCAAGCGGAACACCCGGGGTCGCCGGCGTTCCCGACGCACCCCCTGCAGGCGGGTCGGTCCGCGCCCGTTCCACGGCCTGCGGGCCCGATGCCGACACGCAGGCGGCGTCGGCATCGGCGCGCGCCGTGCGCCGCCCCAGCACGACCAGGCTGCACGGCGGCAGCCACGAAAGCGCTTCGGCCGCCGCGAAAGTCGCGGCGTCGAGTTCGCCGCTGGCATCCAGCAGCAGCGTCCAGTCGCCAGCGGGCAGGACGAACGGCGCGGGCTGCGGCAGCGGGTTGAAACCGATCCACAGGTGGCGTTCGTCGATGCCGCCCGGGTGGACCGGATGGGCATCGATGCAGCAGGCCAGCGTGTGAACGGCGGTATCGTGCCAGTCGTCGACCCCCATCGGCGCGCCGTCGGCACGGAACCAGGCCAGTGTGCGCTCCCCGGGCTGGCCCGGCGGCGGGTGGAACCATCGGTCGTGACGCAGCGCCGGCTCGCGCCGGCGCAGGTCGAGCACGGCGGCCACCAGGTCACGCAACCCGGTGTCGGCCGCGGCCCAGTCGATCCAGCCGGTCGGGTTGTCCTGGCAATAGGCGTTGTTGTTCCCGCCCTGGGTGCGGCCGATCTCGTCGCCCGCGCACAGCATCGGCGTGCCCTGCGCCAGCAGCAGTGTGGCCAGCAGCGCACGCCGCGCGCGCGCTCGCGCCTGCACGACCTCCGGGTCGGCCGTCGGCCCCTCGACGCCGAAATCGGCGCAGATCTCGTCGTTGCGGCCGTCGCGGTTGTCCTCGCCGTTGGCCTGGTTGTGCTTGGCGCGGTAGCTCGTCAGGTCGGCCAGCGTGAAACCGTCATGCGCGGTGATGAAGTTCACGCTGGCCTGAGGCGATCGCTGACCGTGATGGAACAGGTCGCTCGAGGCCGTGAAACGGCGCGCGAACTCGCCGCGGCCGACGCTGCGGTCCAGCCAGTAGCGGCGTGCGGCGTCGCGGAACTTGTCGTTCCACTCCAGCCAGCGGCCGGGAAAACGGCCGAGCTGGTAGCCCGCATGGCCGGCATCCCAGGGCTCGGCGATGAGCCGGGCGTGCGCCAGCACCGGGTCCTGCTGCAACGCCGTGAAGAAGGCGGCGCGCGGGTCGTAGCCGTCGCGGCCCCGCCCGAGCACCGGCGCCAGATCGAAGCGGAAGCCGTCGACGCCCATGACCTGCACCCAGTGGCGCAACGCGTCCAGCACGAACTGCGTCACCCGAGGGTGGGCGACGTTCAGCGTGTTGCCGCAACCGCTGAGGTTGTCGCAGCGGGACGGGTCATCCGGCAGCAAGCGGTACCAGCTCGCATGGTCCAGACCACGGAAAGACAGCGTCGGCCCGGTCTCGCCCGCCTCGGCCGTGTGGTTGAAGACGACGTCGAGGACGACCTCGAACCCGGCTTCGTGCAACTGCTCGACCATGGTGCGGAACTCGGCGTGGACCGCTGCGGGGTCACCGCCCTCGCGCAGCGGTGCGCTCGCCAGGCGCGGGTCGGCGCAGAAGAAGCCCAGGGTGTTGTAGCCCCAGTAATTGACAGCACCACGCGCGGCCAGCCCCTCCTCGTCGAGGTGGTAGTGCACCGGCAGCAGCGACAGCGTGGTCACGCCCAGCGCACGCAGGTGCGCGACCGACGCCGGGTGCGACAGCCCCAGATAGCTGCCGCGCAGCGCCTGCGGCACCCCGGGCATCTGCATCGAGTAGCCGCGGACATGGACCTCGTAGAGCACGATGTCGCGCGATTCGTGCCGCAACGCGGCGGGCCGATCGGCGACGACGGCGGGCTGGGCCACCCGGGCCTTCAACGCGATCGCGGCGTTGTCGCGAAGGTCGGGCTGCAGCGGCGCGTACGCGTCGCGCACATGGTCGAAGTGGGCGTCGTCCCAGGCAAAGCGCCCGACGATCTCGCGCGCCCAGGGATCTAGCAGCAGCTTGTGCGGGTTGAAACGATGGCCGTGCTGCGGCGCCCAGGGCCCGTGGGCACGCAGCCCGTAGACCAGCCCCGGGCCTGCGCCGGGCAGGAAGCCGCTCCACACCCCGGCGTGCGGGCCGTGGAGCCGCAGACGGCGCAGCTCCTGCCGGCCCTCGGCGTCGAACAGGCACAGCTCGACGGCCTGCGCGTGCTCGGAGAACACCGCAAAGTTGACGCCGCCATCGCGCACCGTCGCGCCCATCGGCGCGTCATGACCCGGCTGCAACGTGTCGTGTCGATCCGCCTGCGGCGTGCCGTTCATCGGATGCCCCTGCCGCCGGTGCAGCGCCGCGGTGTGCTCATGACGCCGGCACCAGGAACACGGTGGCCAGCGGCGGCAGCGTCATCACGATGGACGCGGGCCGGCCGTGGCTGGGAAGGGCCTCGACCGCCAGTGCCGCGCCAGCGTTGCCGAGGTTGGCGCCACCATAGTGCGCCGAGTCGGTGTTCAGCGCCTCCTGCCAGGCGGTCGGCGCGCCGGCGACCGGCGCCGGCACGCCCAGGCGCAGGCCGTGGCGGGGCACGGGTGTCATGTTGCACACGACGATGACCAGACCGCCCTGACCGTCCCGGCGCAGCCAGGCAAACACCGAGTGCTCGCGGTCGTCGACGCAGATCCACTCGAAACCGCCGGCCTCGCAATCCATGCGGTGCAGCGCGGGAAGGCGGCGGTACAACCCGTTCAGGTCCCGCACCAGCGCCTGCATCCCGGCGTGCGGCGCCTGCTGCAGCAGGTGCCAGGGCAAGGCGTGGTCGTGGTTCCACTCGTCGGGCTGGGCAAACTCCTGCCCCATGAACAGCAGCTTCTTGCCCGGGTGGCCCCACATGAAGCCGTAATAGGCCCGCAGATTGGCGAAACGCTGCCAGTCGTCGCCAGGCATGCGCCCGAGCAGCGAGCGCTTGCCGTGGACGACCTCGTCGTGCGACAGCGGCAGCACGAAGTTCTCGCTGAAGGCGTACACCAGGCCGAAGGTCATGCGGTCGTGGTGCCAGCGCCGATGCACCGGCTCCTGCTGCATGTAGCCCAGCGTGTCGTTCATCCAGCCCATGTTCCACTTGTAGTGGAAACCCAGGCCACCGGTCCAGGTGGGGGCGGACACGCCGGGGAAGGCGGTGGACTCCTCGGCCAGCGTGATGGCCCCCGGGCACTGCGTGCCGACCACCTCGTTGGCGCGCCGCAGCAGTGCGATGGCCTCGAGGTTCTCGCGTCCGCCGTGCGCGTTGGGCACCCACTGGCCTTCGGCGCGCGAGTAGTCGCGGTACAGCATCGAGGCCACCGCATCCACACGCAGCCCGTCCACGCCCTGGCGCTCCACCCAGTACAGCGCACTGCCGACCAGGAAGTTGCGCACCTCGTGGCGGGCGAAGTTGTAGATCAGCGTGCGCCAGTCCTGGTGCACGCCTTCCTTCGGGTCGGCGTATTCGTACAGCGCCGTGCCGTCGAACTGCGCCAGCCCGTGCGCGTCGGTCGGGAAGTGCGCCGGGACCCAGTCCACGATCACCCCGAGGCCCTGCGCATGACAGGCGTCGACGAAGCGCGCGAAGCCTTCCGGCGCGCCGAAGCGCGCACTCGGCGCGTACATCCCCAGCGTCTGGTAGCCCCAGGAGCCGTCGAAGGGGTGCTCGGTCACCGGCAGCAGTTCGACGTGGGTGAAGCCCAGGCCCGCGGCGTAGGCCGGCAGCGTCGAGGCCAGCGCGTCCCAGTCGAGGAAGCCGCCGTCGGCGGCTCGCCGCCAGGAGCCGGCGTGGACCTCGTAGATCGACACCGGCGCGTCGCGCGCGTTGGCCTGCGCGCGCCCGGGCGCCAGCGGCCGGGGCGGCGGCAGGGCGCCGGCAACGACGCTGGCGCTTTCCGGGCGCACCTGCGCGGCCCGCGCATAGGGGTCGGATTTCAGCGGCAGCACGCGGCCGTCGGCGGCGCGGACCTCGTAGCGGTAGTGGTCGCCGGGCACCGCGTGGGGCACGAACAGTTCCCACACGCCGCTGGCGCCCCGGTGGCGCATCGGGTGGCGTCGGCCGTCCCAGCCGTTGAAGTCTCCGACCACGCTGACCCGGCTGGCATTGGGCGCCCACACGGCAAAACGCACGCCGTCGACGGCATGCACGCCCTCACCCAAGCGCAGCGGATGCGCGCCCAGCACCTCGAAAGGCCGCAGGTGCGTGCCCTCGGCCAGGTAGTGCAAGTCGGCGTCGGCGATCAGCGGGCCGTGGCGGTAGGGGTCATCGAGTTCCACCGCCTCGCCCTCGCCCCAGCGCACGCGCAGCCGGTAGTCGAAGCGCCGTCGCCGACGCGGCAGCACCCCCTCGAAAAAGCCGGCCTCGTCGCGCCGAGGCAGCGCCGCCACCGACCGGCGGCTCAGCGCATCCACCACCTCCACCGTCTGCGCGCCCGGCAGCAGCGCACGCACCCACAGCCGCCCTTGCGAATCGGCATGCAGGCCGAGCACGGAGAACGGGTCGGGGTGCCGTGCGTGCAGCAGGGCCTGGAGGTCGTGGTCGCCGGTCATGCCCGGAGTGTCAGGCCTTCCCGTCCGGCCCAGGACAGCCCCAGACCTTCTCCTCGTATTCCGCGATGGTGCGGTCGACGCTGAAGCGGCCCATGCCGGCGATGTTGCGCAGTGCGCGCTCGGCCCAGGCGGCGGGCTGGGCGTACAGCGCGTCGACCTCGCGCTGCGCGGCGACATAGCTCGGGAAGTCGGCGCACAGGAAGTAGGGGTCCCGGCGCAGCAGGTCCTGCACCAGGCCGCGGTAGCGGTCGGGCTCGTGGTAGGAGAAGTCGCCCTCGCCGATGGCCTTCAGCACCGCGGCCAGCGCCGGGTCGGCGTCGACGAAGGCGCGTGGCTCCCAGCCCTGCGTCTTCATCTGCGCCACCTGCTCGGCGCGCAGGCCGAAGATGAACAGTTCCGACTCGCCGATGGCCTGCGCCATCTCGATGTTGGCACCGTCCCAGGTGCCGATGGTGCAGGCGCCGTTGAGCGCGAACTTCATGTTGCCCGTGCCCGAGGCCTCGGTGCCGGCGGTGGAGATCTGCTCGGACAGGTCGGCCGCCGGAATGATGATCTCGGCCAGGCTGACGCCGTAGTTCGGCAGGAAGGCCACCTTCAGCCGGTCGCCCACACGCGGATCGCTGTTGACCACGCGGGCGACGTCGTGGATCAGGCGGATCACCTCCTTGGCTGCGACATAGGCACTGGCGGCCTTGCCGGCGAAGATGACGGTGCGCGGCTGCCACGGCGCCGACGGGTCGGCCACGATGGCCTGCCAGCGCGCGACCACGTGCAGCAGGTTGAGCAACTGGCGCTTGTACTCGTGGATGCGCTTGATCTGCACGTCGAACAGGCTGGACGGGTCGACGGAAAACCCCAGTTCGCGCCGGATGTGCGTGGCCAGGCGCTCCTTGGCGTCGCGCTTGACGCGCAGGAACTCCTGCCCCAGCCGCTTGCCGCCGGCTTTCTTCGTCAGCGCCGCCAGACCTGTCAGGTCCTGGCGCCAGCCGTCGCCGATCTGGCGGTCCAGCAGCGCCGACAGCCCCGGGTTGGCCTGCTGCAGCCAGCGGCGCGGCGTCACGCCGTTGGTGATGTTCAGGAAGCGGTCCGGCCACATCTGCGCGAAGTCGCGGAACAACGTCTGCACCATCAGCGCCGAGTGCAGTGCCGACACCCCGTTGACCCGGCGCGAGGCCACCACCGCCAGCGCGCCCATGCGCACCCGGCGCTCGGCGTGCTCGTCGATGAGCGACATGCGCGCCACCCGCGCGTCGTCGCCGGGATAGTGCTGGCGCACCTCGGCCAGGAAGCGGGCGTTGATCTCGTAGACGATCTCCAGGTGGCGCGGCAGCATGCGCTCGAACAGCGGCAGGCTCCAGGACTCCAGGGCCTCGGGCATCAGCGTGTGGTTGGTGTAGCTGACCGCCTCGCGCGTCACGGCCCAGGCTTCGTCCCACTCCAGCCCATGCTCGTCGATCAGCAGCCGCATCAGCTCGGCCGGCACCAGCGCGGGGTGGGTGTCGTTCAGGTGCACAGCGTTGAGCCGGCCGAAGTCCTGCAGGCTGCCGCGCTCGCGCTGGTGGCGCGCGAGCATGTCCTGCAACGAGGCACTGACGAGGAAGAACTCCTGGCGCAGGCGCAGTTCGCGCCCGGCCGGCGTGCTGTCGTCGGGGTAGAGCACCCAGTTCAGCGCATCGGCGTCGTGCAGGTGGCGCGCGGAAGCCGCGTGCTCGCCGCGCGAGAAGGCCTCGAAGTCGATCGGGCGCGAGGCCTGGGCGTTCCACTGGCGCAGGGTCGAGACGTGGGTCGTGCCGTGACCGGGCACGACGAAGTCGTAGGCCTGCGCGATCAGGGTCTCGCCCGGCGCCCAGCGGCGGTGGCGGCCGCTGGTCTGCACCATGCCGCCGAAGCCCACGCAGTAGCGCAGCTCGGAGCGCATCAGCTCCCAGGGGCTGCCGTGGCGCAGCCACTCGTCAGGCTGCTCGATCTGCCGGCCGTCCTGGATCACCTGCATGAACATGCCGTGTTCGTAGCGCAGGCCATAGCCGAAGGACGGCAGCGCGCGCGTGGCGAAGCTGTCGAGGAAGCAGGCCGCCAGCCGCCCCAGCCCGCCGTTGCCCAGCGCGGCGTCGGGTTCGTGCTCGACCAGTTCGCCCAGCGTCGGCGCCTGCGGGCCCAGCCACTCCGACAGGTGATGGTCGATGCGCAGCGCCGCCATCGCGTTGCGCAGCGCCCGGCCCATCAGGAACTCCATCGACAGGTAGTGGACGCGGCGCCGCCCCTGCCGCCGTGCGTCGGCGGCCTGCGTGACGGCCCAGCGGTCGGCCAGCACCGTGCGCGCAGCCACCGCAGCGGCGTGGGACTGCGCGCTGGCGGTGTGCGGGTCGCTGCGCTGGGACAGCTCGCGCTGCCAGGCGTGCAGGAACACGGTCCGCTCGGCAGCCGTCATGCCGCCTGCGGGGCGGGGCTCGCCACCGGCCGCGGCAGGCGCGTGGGACTGCGCTGACGCGGGGGCCGCGGCAGCCCTGCGCGCGGCGGGCTTCACAGCCGGCGCCGACACCACGGCCGAAGCCGTAGGCGCCTTGACGGCAGAACGAGCGGGTCTGGGGGTCTTGTGGTTCGGCATCGGCCATCCTCAGTCATGTCGCCGGGCACCGGCGGGCCTGCACCGGCCTGGGCAGCGCCAGTCCGGACAGCCGCCACCCTGCCCGCGACGCCGCGTCAGTATCGCCAGTGTCAGCAGGCCTCGCCGAAGGCCGAGACGCGCCTGGGCAGTTCGTCGTGCAGGCATTCTTGCGTACAAGCAAGGTTCATGCGCGCCCCGTCGAGACCTCTGCGAGACGACGTCGCCTGGGGCGGACCGTTGCACCCCGGGCCGGGGCTGCGCGGCGGGCACAATCCCGCCCGATGGACACGCCGCCCCCGCCCGCCCTCCTGCATTCCACCCTGCACTCGCTGCCCCTGCTGGCGCGCGGCAAGGTGCGCGACAACTACGCCGTCGGCGACGACCGGCTGCTGATGGTCGCCAGCGACCGCATCTCGGCCTTCGACGTGGTGATGGGCGAGCCCATCACCGGAAAGGGCGCGCTGCTGACGCGCATGGCCCTGTTCTGGTTCGGGCGGCTGGCCCACATCGTGCCGCACCACCTGACGGGTGATGCGCCGGAGAGCGTCGTCGCCGCCGACGAGGTGGACCAGGTGCGCGGCCGCTCGATGCTGGTGCGGCGGCTGCGCCCGCTGCCGATCGAGGCCGTCGTGCGCGGCTACCTCGCCGGATCGGGCTGGAAGGAGTATGGCCAGACCGGCACGGTGTGTGGCGTCGCCCTGCCGGCCGGCCTGGGCAACGCCGCCCGCCTGCCCGAGCCGATCTTCACACCGGCGACCAAGGCCGAAGCCGGCGCACACGACGAGAACATCCGCTTCGACCAGGCCGCCGAGCTGATCGGGACGGCGCTGGCCGAGCGCGTGCGTGAGGTTTCATTGCGCCTGTACACCGAGGCCGCGGCCTACGCGCTGGCACGCGGCATCGTGATCGCCGACACCAAGTTCGAATTCGGCCTGGACGAGGCCGGCACGCTGGTGCTGATGGACGAGGTGCTGACGCCGGACTCCTCGCGCTTCTGGCCACTGGACGGCTGGGCCGAGGCGGCGCGCGAAGGCCGCAACCCACCGAGCTTCGACAAGCAGTACCTGCGCGACTGGCTGGAACAGGCCCAGGTCGACGGCCGCCCCTGGGACAAGCAGGCCCCTGCGCCCGCCCTGCCGCCCGAGGTGGTGGCGGCCACGGCCGAGCGCTACGCGCAGGCCGCGCGGATCCTGCTGGCGCC
>JBMTXX010000135.1:0-10113 GCA_049453935.1 Rubrivivax sp. | reverse complement strand
GGAACAGATCGCGCTGGACCGCTACACCTTCACCCGGGACGGCTACCTGGCGCGGCGACGCAACCTCGTGTACGACGGTGAGCCGCCCGAGGAAGACGACAACCCGAAGGCACGCGAGCCCCTCGAGGACACGGACGACTGAAGGCGGGGCGGGCTCGGGTCAGGCCTTGCCGCGCGACGCGTGGGGCCGCCCGTAGACACACAACGGCCGGCCAACACGCTTACCATCGGTGGTCGAAGATGGTCCCGATCCACACGCGGCAGGCGTCAACGCTCGAGACTGCGCGCGCGACGAGCCCGCCCCACACACTGGAGAGATCCGCCCCATGCAGACCCCTTCGCCACTGCTGAGTCCCCTCACGCGCCGACGGCTGCTGGCCTTGGCCGGAATTGCGGCCCCTCTGGCCGGCCTGGCCGCCGGCGCCGCGCAGACGCCTGACGCCCTGATCCGCGAGGTCTCCAGCGAGGTCATCGGCATCGTCAAGGCCGATGCCGAGATCCAGGCCGGCAACATCGACCGGATCATCACGCTGGTCGACGGGAAGATCATGCCGCACGTGAACTTCGCGCGGATGACGGCCATCGCGGTGGGCCGGCCCTGGCGCGGCGCCACACCACAACAGCGTGAACGGCTGCAAGCAGAGTTCAAGACGCTGCTGGTGCGCACCTACTCGGGTGCGCTGACGCAGGTCAAGGACCAGTCCTTGCAATTCAAGCCGGTGCGAGCCACGGCCGACGCCACCGATGTGGTCGTGCGCTCCGAGGTCCGCGGCAAGGGGCAGCCGATACAGCTCGACTACCGGATGGAGAAGACCGCCGAGGGCTGGAAGATCTACGACGTCAACGTCCTGGGCGTATGGCTGGCCGACACCAGCTTCCGCTCTCAGTTCGCCCCGGTGGTGGCCTCCAGCGGCATCGAGGGACTGATCTCGACGCTGCAGACGCTGAACCGGCAGGCCGCCGATGCACGACGTTGAAAACGACGTCGCCAGGGCACAGCAGCCACCCACGGCGGCCGCGATAGCGCCATCGGGCGTGCCCTTGCCCGAGACCCTGACGCTGGCCGAAGCCCGTCAGACTGTCGCCGCGCTGGAGGCGGCCATCGCCGCCACGCCCACCGGGCAGACACTGCAGATCGACTGCAGCGGTCTGCGCGTGCTGGACAGTGCCGCGCTGTCGGTATTGCTGCAGGCGCAGCGCGTGGCGCGCGCGCATGGCAGGCCTCTGCGCCTGCACGAGCCCCCTGCGAAGTTGCAGGCACTGGCAGGGTTGTACGGCGTTCAGGAGTTGCTCGGCTTCGCACCCCAGCGCTGACGGCAGATCCCGACCGCCCCGCCAAGGCGACATGGGCTTGGCCATGCCCATGGCCTGATGCTCGCCGTGGCCGGCACCTGCCGATTCGGCCTGTTTCTGTTCCAATCCGTGGCCGCGCCGATGTCGGCGCGAGATGCGCAGTCCACATGGACATCGGAACGCACGATTTCCGGGTACAAGCCCCCACAGGAGAATGACGATGACCTTACGCAAGACGATGCAGGCGCTGGCTGTCGGCGCCGCCCTGGCGGGCGCCACACTGGCGGCCCAGGCGCAAGAGGTGGTGCTGAAGTTCCACCACATCTGGCCGACGGTGGCCATGGGCCACACCCGGGTGACCGTGCCCTGGTGCGAGAAGATCGCGCGCGAGTCGAACAACCGCATGCGCTGCCAGATCCTGCCAGCGATGTCGGGTGGCGGCACGCCGCCGCAGCTCGTCGACCGCGTCAGAGACGGCGTCGACGACATCACGATCACGCTGCCGGGCTACACACCGGGTCGCTTCCCGATCATGGAAGCCATGGAACTGCCGTTCATGACGAACGACGCGCAGAGTGCCTCGGCCGCAGCGTGGGATTACTACAGCAAGTACGGCACGCGGGAATTCCAGGGGATGAAGATCATCGCCACCTGGGTGCACGACGAAGGCTTCGTCAGCACGTCCAAGAAGCCCGTGCAGTCGCTGGCCGACTTCCGTGGGCTGAAGATCCGTGCCGCCAGCCGCCAGTCGAACAAGCTGCTCGCTGCGCTGGGCGCCACACCGGTGGGCATGCCCATCACCGGCGTGGCCGACGCGATGACCAAGGGCACGCTCGACGGCTTTCTGACCGCCTGGGAGATCATCCCGGCCTTCAAGCTGCACGAAGTCAGCAAGTTCCACACCGAGATCGAGTCCAGCCGCCCCTCGATGTTCACCGCCGGCTTCATCTTCGCGATGAATCAGGCGCGCTATGACGCGCTGCCAGCCGACCTGAAGAAGGTCATCGACGACAACAGCGGTGCAGCGCTGTCGCGGCAGATCGGACGCTACTGGGACGAGGCCACGGCAGTGGGCCGCAAGGCTGCTGAGGGCCGTGGCAACACCTTCGTCAAGGTCGACGCCGCCGAGACCGACAAGTGGATGGCCGCATCCGCGCGGCTGTACGACGATTGGGTGGCCGACATGGACAAGCGCGGCCTGCCCGGCAAGCAGATGCTGCAGGACGCGCGCGATCTGGTCGCGAAGTACCGCACGCGCTGAGCGGCCTCCTGCTCCGGGGGCCTCTGCGGCCTCCGGGCCGCGCTCGGCCCGGGGAAGCGGCACTGCAACCTGCACCTGGGCGCAGGCGAAAACGCCTCTCCCCGGGTTGACGACCGTCCCATCGACGTGACATCCACCGCCTCGACAACGGCTCACGGCCCCCTCGACATCCTGTCGCGGGGGCTGGCGCACATGGCAATGGCCGCCGCGTTGGCTGGGGCGGCCGGCGCGGCAGCCATCGGCGCCATGACGGTGGCCAGCGTGCTGGGCCGCGCGCTGTGGTCGGCGCCGATCCCGGGAGACGTGGAGATCACCCAGGTTGGCATCGGGCTCGCGCTGTCGCTGTGCCTGCCCTGGTGCCAGGCCCGACGCGCCAACATCTTCGTGGACTTCTTCACGCAGCGCCTGGCGCCGCCCGGTCGACAGGCGCTGGACCGCATCGGCACGCTGCTGCTGGCCGGGATGTACGCGCTGCTGTCGTGGCGCACCTCGGTGGCGGCCTTCTCGGTGCACGAGGCCGGCGAGACCACGATGGTGCTGTCGCTGCCGATGTGGTGGGCCTACGCGGGCCTGGCGCCCGGGCTTGGCCTGGCGGCCCTGATCGCCCTGCTGCAGGCGCTGCGCGGTGACGACACCCAGCCGCAGGTGGCCCGATGAGCCCCGAGATCATCGGCGCACTGATGTTCGCCGGCATGCTGGCACTGATGGCGCTGCGCGTGCCGATCGCCGCGGCGATGTTCATCCCGGGTGCGCTCGGCTACATCGCGCTGTCGGGCACAGGCTCGCTGCTGAACCTGCTCAAGGGCAGCGCGGTGGCGCGGCTGACCGTGTACGAGCTCAGCGTCATCCCGCTGTTCCTGCTGATGGGCGCCTTCGCCTCGCAGGGCGGGCTGAGCCGGGACCTGTTCCGCGCCGCGGCTGCCTTCATCGGGCACGTGCGCGGCGGGCTGGCGATGGCCTCGCTGCTGTCGGCCGCGGCCTTCGGCGCGGTGTGCGGCTCGTCGGTGGCCACGGCCGCGACGATCACGCAGGTGGCTTATCCGCAGATGAAGGCGCACGGCTACCACGGCCGGCTGTCGACGTCGTCGCTGGCGGTGGGGGGCACGCTGGGCATCCTGATCCCGCCCTCGGTGCCGCTGGTGGTCTACGCCATCCTGACCGAGCAGAACATCGCCAAGCTCTTCGCAGCCGCGCTGGTGCCCGGGCTGCTGGCCGTGGCCGGCTACCTGGCCGTCGTCGCGCTGGTGTGCCGCGCACGCCCGGGCCTGGCCACCCCCAGCGCACGCGTGCCCTGGCGCGAGCGCTGGACGGCGCTGGCGGGTGTGTGGCCGATCGCCTTGACCTTCGGTGTGGTCTTCGGCGGCATCTACGGCGGCCTGTTCTCGCCGACCGAGGGCGCCGGCGTCGGCGCGCTGATGACGCTGCTGCTCGGCCTGCTGCGCGGCGAGTTGAAGGCCGCCGGTCTGCGCGATGCGCTGGCATCCACGGCCGAGACCAGTGCGATGGTCTTCATGATCTTCCTCGGCGCCGACATGATGAACGCTTCGCTCGCGCTGAGCGAGCTGCCGAGGCACATCGCCGAAGGCGTGGCGGCGATGCCGGTACCCGGCATCGCCATCGTCGCGGCGGTGCTGTTGCTGTACGTGGCGCTGGGCTGTGTGATGGACGAGCTGTCCATGCTGCTGCTGACCATCCCGGTGGTCTTCCCGGCCATCATGGCGCTGGACCTGTGGGGCCTGTCCTACGAGGGCAAGGCCTTGTGGTTCGGCGTGCTGATGCTGATGACGGTGTCGATCGGGCTGGTGGCGCCGCCGGTGGGGCTGAACGTCTACGTGGTCAACAACCTCGCGCGCGACGTGCCCATGGTCGAGACCTACAAGGGCGTCTTCCCCTTCCTGGCCTGGGACGTGTTGCGCGTGGTCCTGTTGCTGGTGCTGCCGGTGCTGGCACTGGGCCTGGTCGACATCCTGTACGGCTGAACTGCGCGCCGGCCCGGTGCGGCAGCGGACGCCTTGCCCCTGATACGCAAGACCCCATGACGACGAACGACGACACCCTGGTGCTGATCCCCGGCCTGATGTGCGACCACGCGGTGTGGGAGCCGGTGCTGCCCGCGCTTGGGCAAACCCCGGGCCTGCACCTGGGCGCCGTGCACGTTGCCGATCACCGCACCGCCGGCAGCCTGTCGGCGATGGCCGAGCAGGTGCTGCAGTCGGTGCCCGGGCGGCTGGCCGTGGCCGGGCATTCGATGGGCGGGCGCGTGGCCCTGGAAATCTGGCGCCAGGCGCCGCAGCGCGTGGCGCGGCTGGCCCTGCTGGACACCGGCTGCGGCGCGCGCCCGGCCGGCGCCGCTGGCGAGGCCGAGCGCGACAAGCGCATGGCCTTGCTGGCGCTGGCGCGGCGCGAGGGCGTGCGCGCGATGGCGGCGCAGTGGGTCCAGGGCATGGTGCACCCAGCCCGGCTCGGTGACCGGCCGCTCGTCGACGCCATCCTCGACATGTTCGAGCGCCGCAGCGCCGACATCTTCGCGCTGCAGCTCCACGCGCTGCTCGATCGCCCCGAGGCTGGCGACGCGCTGGCTTCAGTGGACGTGCCGCTGTGCATCGGCTGCGGTGCGCAGGACAGCTGGGCACCGGTGGCGCAGCACGAGGCGATGGTGGCGCTGAACCCGCGCGCCCGGCTGGAGGTGGTGGCCGACGCCGGCCACATGGCGCCGATGGAGCGGCCCGCCGAGATGGCGGCGCTGCTGGCGCGCTGGCTGCAGCGGGTCTGAGCGACAGAGGCGCCCTCCACCGACGCCGCCTCGTCCATTCGAAGGCAGGCGCGCCACCGATGAGGCCCGCGTATGCGGCGGCGGGCCGTCAACCGTCGCGCGACTCGGGTGGCCCCTCCACATAGCGCCGCACCCGCAGATTGCGCTTGATGGCCTGCAGCATCGGGCGCAGATGCTCGCTGCCCAGGCGCAGCGCCACGCCGGTGGTCAGGATGTCGACGATGACCAGGTGCAGCAGACGGCTGACCATGGGGCTGTAGCGGTCGAAATCCTCGGGGTGGTCGGCGGCCAGCAGCACATGGCCGGGCCCTTGCGCCAGACGCGCCAGCGGCGAGCCGCTGGCGGTGATGACGATCACGGTCGCGCCCTGGCGTTGCGCGATCTCGGCCACGTCCAACAAGTCGCGGCTGCGGCCGGAGTTGCTGATGACCACGGCACAGTCGCCAGGCTGCAGCATCGTCGCACTCATCACCTGCACGTGGCCGTCGGTACAGGCCGCAGCGTGCACGCCCAGGCGGAAGAACTTGTGCTGGGCGTCCTGCGCGACGATGCCCGAGTTGCCCACACCGTAGAACTCGATGCGCCGCCCTTCCCGTCCGGCCCTTGCGAGCGCGTCGATCGCGCGCTCGAAGGCGTGGCCGGTGGCCGCGTTGCGGTAAGCCAGCAGCGCGCTGACGGCGTTGTCGACGACCTTGACGACGATCCCGCCCGGCGCGTCGTCTTCGTCGACGGCACGGTGGACGAAGGGCACGCCCTCGTTGACGCTGCCCGCCAGCTTGAGCCGGAAATCGGCCAGCCCGTCGTACCCGACGCTGCGACAGAAGCGCACCACCGTCGGCTTGCTGACCTGGGCGCGACGCGCCAGTTCGGCCACCGGCTGCAGCGCGAAGGCCCGCGCATCGTCCAGCAGCAGGCGGCCCACGCGCTGCTCGGCCGGGGCCAGCGCCGGCAGCGCCGCGCGAATGCGCTCGAGCATCACCGGCGTCTGCGCCGCGGGCGACCCGGCCGGCTCGGTCACTGTACGACCCTCCGAACTGTGTGCTTCGAGTTGCGCGCCTGGGAGCGGCCCGGCTCGCTCATGCCTCTTCGTCCCAGGCGTGTCCGTCGCGGGCCACCATCGCGCTCGACGCCGGCGGACCCCAGGTGCCCGCGGTGTAGGGGCGCGGGCCGGCGGTGTCGTCCTCCCAGGCCTGCAGGACGGGCATCACCCAGCGCCAGGCCTGCTCCTGCTCGTCGCTGCGCACGAACAGGTTCAGCCGCCCCGACAGCGCGTCCAGCAGCAGCCGCTCGTAGGCGCCCACGCGCTCGGTCGGGAAGGCCTTGTCGAAGTCCAGGTCCAGCTTCACCGGCGACAGCCGCTCGGCCTGCCCCCCTGCGGCCAGGCTGCCCTTGGCCGCCAGCAGGTGCAGCTCAAGCCCGTCCTCGGGCTGCAGCTTGATCACCAGCTTGTTGGCGCGGTGCGAACCCGGGAAGATGGGGTGCGGCACGGCGCGGAAGTTGACGACGATCTGCGCGTCGCGCGCCGGCAGGCGCTTGCCGGTGCGCAGGTAGAAGGGCACGCCGGCCCAGCGCCAGTTCTGCACCTCGGTGCGCAGCGCGACGAAGGTCTCGCAGCGGCTGTCGGCCGGCACGCGCACCTCGTCCAGGTAGCCCTTGACCGACTCGCCGGCCACGCTGCCGGCGCGGTACTGCCCGCGCACCACGTCGCGCGCCACGGTCTCGGGCGTGAAGGGCTTGAGCGACTTCAGCACCTTGAGCTTCTCGTCGCGGATCGCGTCGGCGTCCGCGCTGGCCGGCGGCTCCATCGCGATCATCGTCAGCAACTGCAGCGCATGGTTCTGGATCATGTCGCGCAAAGCGCCGGTGCGGTCGTAGTAGTCGCCGCGCGTGCCCACGCCCAGGCGCTCGGCCAGCGTGATCTGGATGTTGGCGATGCTCTCACGCCGCCACAGCGGCTCGAACAGCGCGTTGCCGAAGCGCAGCGCCATCAGGTTCTGCACCGCCGGCTTGCCCAGGTAGTGGTCGATGCGAAAGGCCTGTTCCTCGGCGAAGACCGAGCGCACGACGCGGTTGATCGCCTGCGCGCTGGCGAGGTCCTGACCGAGCGGCTTTTCCAGCACCACGCGCACCTGCGGCCCGTTCAGGCCGGCGGCACCGAGCTGCTCGCAGATCAGCGGGAACAGCGCCGGGCTGGTGGCCAGGTACATCACCACCGTGTCGGCACCGCGCTGCGCCACCCACTGCGCCAGGCCCGCGTAATCCGCGGGGCGCGACAGGTCCATGCGGCGGTAGTGCAGCAGCTGCGCGAAGCGCGCGAACTCCTCGTCGCTGGGCTGCTTGGAGGCCTCGACCTCGGCGAAGCGCTCACGCACAAAGGCGCGGTAGGCGTCGTCGCTGCGCTCGTCGCGCGCCACCGCGAGGATGCGCCCGCCGGCCGGCAGCTTGCCGTGGCGGAAAGCCTGGAACAGCGCGGGCATCAGCTTGCGCCAGCTCAGGTCGCCGGTGCCGCCGAAGAGGACGAGGTCGAAGGACATGGGCCTGCCTGCCGAGGTTGAGGGCCAGCGGTCGGGCTTGCCACGAGCAGGCCGTCATCACCGCCGGATGTCGAATTGTAATTAAGTTACACCCAACGATGGGCTTTGGTTTCCATGAGTCACCCGCAAACCCCTGGTGCCCATCCTGCGCCGTCGACTCAACGCCGCCCGCGCACCTCCACCCACAGCAGATACAACCCGCTGGCCACCACCACCACGGCGCCGGCGATGACCAGCCCGTCGGGCATCTGGCCGAACAGCAGCCAGCCCCACAGCGTCATGTAGATGATCTGCTGGTACAGGAAGGGCCCGAGTGTGGCGGCGGTGGCGTAGCGGTGGGCGCGGGCGACGAAGTAGTGGCCGATGCCGCCCAGCAACCCGGTGCTGCAGATCAGCGCCCAGGTGCCCAGGCCCTGTGGGGTCTCCCAGTGCGCGATGCCGAAGGGCGCGATCAGCAGGGCCGCACCCAGCGCGGAGATCCACTGCATCGCCGCGGGCGACTCGGTGGCGGCCATGCGCCGGGTCAGCAGGTTGAACAGCGCGTACAGGAAGACCTGCGCCACCGAGATCAGCAGCGCCGGGTGGAAGGAGCCGGTCCAGGGGCGCAGGATCAGCATCACGCCCAGCAGCCCGGCGCCGATGGCGCACCAGCGGCGCGCGTCCAGCCGCTCGCCCAGCCACCAGGCGCTCAGCAGCGCGATCAGCAGCGGCACGGAGAACTGGATGGCGCCGGTCTCGGCCAGTTGCAGGTACTGCAGGGCCCAGAAGTTCATCGCCGTCATCAGGCCCAGCAGCGCCCCGCGCAGCACCTGCAACCGGATGTCGCGCACCCGCACCAGTTCCCAGCGGTAGATCGGCGCCAGCAGCAGTGCGGTGATCAGCACGTGGGTGACGAAGCGCATCCACACCACCTGGAACACCGGCAGGTCCTGCACCAGCCACTTCGCCACCGCGTCCAGCGAGGCAAAGCACAGCGTCGTCAGCGAGATCAGCGCAATGCCGATGCGGCGGTTGCGCGAGGTGTCGTCCAGGTGCATGAGCGCAGGGTCTGCCCAGGGCGGTGCCAGCAGAAGCCGGCACCGTGCCCCTCCACATGCGGCGCACCCGCGGGCACGGGGCTTGCTGCCGTGGGGCAGATCTCGGTCAGTATAGGAGCGTGCCGGACGGCCGGTCCGTCCGGGCCCGTCCCGCACAAGGACGACAATGTGCGGGGCGCCACGTCACGAAATGCACCGGTCGCGCGCCCTCACCCCGGCCACCGTCCCCCGCCCTCCACACCTCCGGCATGAACCAGCTCGACCAGCTCAAGCAGCACACCATCGTCGTCGCCGACACCGGCAACTTCCGTCAGCTCGCCCAGTTCGCGCCGCGGGACGCGACCACCAACCCGTCGCTGATCCTGAAGGCCGTGCAGCAGCCCGAGTACGCGCCGCTGCTGGCCGAGACGGTGGCGCAGCACCGCGGCGCGGCGCTGGAGGCCGTCGTCGACGAGGTGCTGGTGCGCTTCGGTCTGGAGATCCTCAAAGTCGTGCCTGGCCGGGTCAGCACCGAGGTCGACGCGCGGCTGTCCTTCGACCGCGCCGCCACGCTGGACCGCGCGCGCCGCCTGATCGACCTGTACGCGCGCGCCGGCATCGGCCGCGAGCGCGTGCTGATCAAGATCGCCGCCACCTGGGAGGGCATCGCCGCGGCGGCGCAGCTCGAGCGCGAGGGCATCCACTGCAACCTGACGCTGCTGTTCAGCTTCTGCCAGGCGGTGGCCTGCGGCGACGCCGGGGTGCGGCTGATCTCGCCCTTCGTCGGTCGCATCTACGACTGGTACCGGAAGGCTGCCGGAGCCACCTGGGACGAGGCGGCGAACGCCGGCGCGGCCGACCCCGGCGTGCGGTCGGTGCGCCGCATCTACGAGCACTACAAGAAGCACGGCATCGCCACCGAGGTGATGGGCGCGAGCTTCCGCAACGTCGGGCAGATCGTCGCGCTGGCCGGCTGCGACCTGCTGACGATCAGCCCGGAACTGCTGGCAGCTCTGCAGGCGGCCGATGCGCCAATGGCGCGCGCGCTGGACCCTCAGGCCGCGCGCGCAGCCGACCTGCCGGCCGTGCACTTCGACGAGGCCGGCTTCCGCTGGGCGCTGAACGAGGACGCCATGGCCACCGAGAAGCTGGCAGAAGGCATTCGCGCCTTCGCCGCCGACGCGGTCAAGCTCGACCGCATGATCGAAGGGCTGCGCGCGTGAGGCCGGCTGGCCG
>JBMTXX010000134.1:0-10116 GCA_049453935.1 Rubrivivax sp. | reverse complement strand
GGCGCCGGGCTGGCTGCCAAGCCACTGGCCGGCGATCAGGCTTTGCAGGGTGGGGGTGGGCATAGGGCGGTTCCTCCTCGGTGTGCGGCGAGATTGTCGGCGCGAGGACGGACGTCCCGACTGAAGTCCTCGGCGGCTGCAGCCCGCGCAATGCCTGACGGGCAGCCAAAGGGCTCGCCCCCGACGATGGCCGTCAGGAAGACGCCACGAGCGAGCGCTCGGCCCTGGTCAGCATCTGCTCGACGAGGACGACGAGTTGCGCGGCTGGGACGGGCGCGCATCGTCCGGCAGAGATTTGTCGTGGCGCAGGATCACGGCAAACGGCCAGGCCGATGGCGAACAGGGTCAGGCCGAGGACGATGCACCCTCACCCGGCGGCCCATGCCCCGCGCGCCCCAGCGCGCTTTCAGCCCGCCGCGATCTCAGCAGCGGGAACAGCCACTGCACCGCCCAGCGCTCGGGCCCGTGGGCGCGGTCGTCGGCCAGGCCGTAGGCCGGCGGCAGGCGGCGCGTGATGCGGGCGGTGCCGAAGAGCACGTCCCACAGGAACAGCAGGTTGCCGTAGTTGCCGGCGTAGTGGCCGATGCCGTCGTCCTGCGTCAGCGCATGGTGCGCGTGGTGGGTGGCGGGCGTGGACACGGTGCGCTCGATCAGCCAGGCCAGAGGGTGCAGCGCGCGGTGGCGGTACAGCGGCGCGTCCCAGCGCAGCGGCGAGTGTGCGCCGATGATGACCGCGAGCTTGACCACGGTGTAGCCCACATAGACCCAGCCGAAGCCCAGGTACAGCAGCGCGCCCGACAGCCACAGCCCCGGCATCAGCGCGTAGTACAGCGCGTTGTTGCGGTAGACCACGCGCACACTCATGTAGGCCGCCGAGTGGTGCGCGCGGTGCAGCGGCCACAGCACGCTGGTGTGGCTGAGGCGGTGCCACAGATACTGCGTCAGGTCGTCGGCCACCAGCAGCACACCCAGCATGGCCCACCAAGGCAAGTCGGCCAGCGCGCCGCGGTGCTGCGGCCAGAACCAGGCACACAACGCGCCCGAGGCCCCCAGCACCGCGGTCGAGATCAGCGGAAAGCTCAGCGTGACGGCCACGTCCAGCCGGTTGTCCTCGCGAGTGGCCTCACGCGGGAAGAAGCGGCCGGTGATCAGTTCCGCCATCGCATAGGCGCCGAGCACGGCGGCGATGGCCAGCAACTGGACGAGTTGCTGCTCGCTCACGGGACGACCCTCCGCACGGCGTGCCTCGGACTGAGCGTATGGGAGCAGCTCGGCGCGCTCATGACGCGGCGCCTTCAGAGCGGCTCGCAGCGCAACGTGCGCCGCGCGGCCTCGACCACCTCGCGCTCGGCGGCGAGGTCGGCCACCAGCACGCGCATCAGCAGCAAGCCCTTGGCCGTGGGCGCGTTGACCACGCGCGCGCCCGGCGGGATGGCCGGCGGCTGCGCGTAGGCCTTCGGGCCGACGACGACCAAATCCACCGGCGCGCCGCCGGCCTGTCGGTCGTTGAGAACGAAGTGGTTGTCGGAGTTGGACGCGTACAGCGCGATCGACCAGTAGTTCGGCGTCTTCGGGTCGGCGCGGATGCGCAGCGGGCGCTCGCCGACGTCGATGCTGCAGGTGGCATACAAAAGGTCGGGGCTGGGCATCACCACACGGCGCTGGCTGGCGTCGGTCATCGGCGGCAGGTAGACACCGGCGCGCTCCTCGGCCGAGGCGGTGGCCGACAGTCGCCACATGATCGCGCGTGGCAGTGCCCACACGGCCAGCAGGTGCACCAGCGTGGCAAGAGCCAGGAAGAGCAGCAGGCTGCGCAGTGCGCGGCCGTGGGGGCGGCGGGTGGCCGGCTGAGCGCCCGGGCTCCCGGCATCACCGTCGTTCATGGGCACTCCCCCAGCCGCTCGATGCGCGGCGCCTGCAGCGAGCCCGGCGCGGCGGCGAGCGCGGGGTCGGGGTTGTAGACGCGCAGCGTGAAAAGCAGGCCGCGGTCTCCAGGCGTGGGCAGCCAGGGCGGCGCGTCGGCGGCGGCTGCCGGCGCCTGCGGGCCGCTGACGAGCGCGAAGCGGCCTTGTCCATCGAGCGGCGCGGTCGCGCCGTTGACGCTGTAGCGGCGCTGCGGGTTGTCGAAGAGAAACAGGTCTTCGGCGTAGGCCGTCACGCTCCACCAGCGCGCCTTCGGCGGCGCGCCGCTGACGCGATAGCTGCAGCGCGAGCGCAGCGGCCGGCCGTCGCTGTCGGTGGCGGCCACGTAGTACATGGTCTCTTCACGGTTCAGCGCCAGCAGCCCGCCGAGGGCGACGCGGGCGCGGGTGTAAAGGTCGGCGTCGGGGCTGCCGGCCAGCGTGCTGGCGCGCCAGGGCCCGGCGGCCGCGCCGTAGCCCGACACGCTGCGCAGCACGCCCCAGGCGGTGCCCACACCCAGCGCCACGGCCGCCAGCAGCCACAGCCCTCGCAGCAGCACGCCGCCGCGCTGGCGGACCCGCCAGAATTCGGTGCTGATGTCGGCAAGCCGGTGACGGTGCGGCATACGAACGGTCCTCACAGCCGCTTCATGAAAGCCGGCCCGGGCAGTTCGTCGCCCAAGTCCTCGCCCACCTCGGCCGCCACCAGCGCGTTGGTGCGCGCGTTCAGCCCGAGGATCAGCGCCTTCGTGGCCGCATCGGCCTGTGCCGGCGCATGCGCCAGATTCACCATCTCCTGCGGATCAGCCTGCAGGTCGTACAGCTCGAGCTGGTTGTGCGCGACCAACGTGTCCCAATCGTCGGGCCGGTGGTGCCGGTCGGGCCGGAAGTAGCGCACGAACTTGTGGCGCCCGGTGTGGATGCCGCGGAACAGCGCCGGGTTCGTCAGCCGTGGCAATGGGCGCTGGCCGGCCGCAAGCGCTCGCAACGGCATCCAGCGGTCGGCCTCGATGCCGCGCTCGGCCAGTGCGCCGGCGAAAGCGCTGTCCAAGTAGTGCGTGGTGTTGTAGTTGAACAGCACGCCCTGCTCGTCGCGGCGCGTGCGCGCGGCCGGGTCGGCCACGGCCGCGGCCACGCTGTGGCCGCGCAGCTGCGGGTAGCGCTCGGCCACGCGCGCCGCCGGCACGCCCGCCAGCTCCAGCAGCGTGGGGATCAGGTCAACCGCGCCGCCCAGGGCCGCCGTCTGCGCGCCTCCGCCGGCGCGCAGGTCGGGGGGGCGCACGACGAAGGGCACGCGCACGTTTTCCTGGTAGACGAAGGGGCCCTTCTGACGCAGCCCGTGCGCGCCGGCCATCTCGCCGTGGTCGGAGGTGAAGACGACGACGGTGCGGCCGGCCTGGCCGCTGGCCTCGAGCGCGTCGAGCACCGTCACCAGGTGGCGGTCGGCATCGCGGATGCAGTTGAAGTAGTAGTCCTGGTAGGCCTGCCAGGCGGCTTCGGCGTCGGGCCCGACCCCGGCAGCCGGCACCGGGCCATAGGCCATGTCGCAGAACTCGCGGTAGTTCGCGTGCGCCCAGGGCTTGCGAGCCAGGTCGTCGCCGCGGTTGGCCGGCAGCGGCAGGCCCCAGGCGCGGGCGTACAGCGGGTCCACCGGCGCGGGCGCCAGCGGCGCGAGGTAGTCGCGGTGGCGCCGGCCGGCCTGCTGCGCCGCGCCGGTGGCGAAGTACATCACGTCGTGCGGGTTGACGAAGTTCACCGCCAGCAGCCAGGGCTGGCCGGCACTGCGCGCGGCACGGCCCGCGGTGTGCAGCCAGTGCGCCGCCTCGGCGGCGATCTGGGCGTCGAACTTGTAGCCCGTCCAGGTGGCGCCGTGCGGGTCGCCGTCGAAGTTGAAGTCCGAGAAGCCGAAGGGCTCGAGCGCGTCGCGCGAGTTCGGGTAGTGGCCGTAGGTCAACTCGTAGTGCGCGCGCAGCTCGCTCAGGTGCCACTTGCCCTTGTAGGTGGTGCGCCAGCCGTTGGCGCGAAAGTAGTGGCCCAGGCTGGGCATCGCATCAGGGATCGCCGGCTCGGGGTAGAGCCCGAGGTTGACGTTCATCCGCGTGTGCTGCGTGTGCTGCCCGAAGTACAGGTTCGAGCGCGAAGGCGAGCACGGCGTGGTGTGGACGTGCCAGTTCGTGAAGGTGATGCCGCGCTCGCGCAGCCGCTCGTGCCCGGGCAGCGGCAGCGCGGCGGGCAGGTCGGCGCGCTCCTGGTCGGTGACGATGAGCAGCACGTTCAGTGGCGAGCCGGCGCCGGCGGCCACCTGACGCAGCCGCGCCGGGAAACCGTCGACCGCGGCCAACACGGGACCCGGCCCCCTGCGGCCATCACCCCGCCCCGACAGCCACACAGCCGCACCGGCGCCGCTGGTGGCGGCTGCGGCGCCGGTGATCAAGAGCTTGCGACGGGAGGCGGGCATGGGCAGATGGTGAGGCGATGCAACGCCATGACGGAAAGTCTAGAGGTCGGTCAAGGTGGTCCACATCGGGGTCTGCACGGGGGCGCGCAAGGGCGCCGTCTCCCTGCTGCCGCGTCCTTCCTGAAGGTACACGCACCAAAGGCGCACTGCTGCGCCGATGCAGGCGCTTCGACAAGCTCAGCGCGAACGGCTTGGGGGGTCTCGACCTGGTCCATTCCAACACCCCCGGCGTAGTCGAATGCTTGCAGACGTCTTGGCCCACCGAGCGCCGACGCGACCCAAACCCAGCCCCACGCCTTTGCGCTTCACCGATCCGGCGTTCGGGCTCAGCCTCAGCCTCTCACCGTTCGGACTGAGCCAGAACCTCTCGCCGTCCAGACAGAGCCCCAAACCCCACCGTTCGGACTGAGCCTGTCGAAGTCCGCGCACGCATCAATCGATGGCAGAACGTACAGCGGTGCCTGCGCGTCGACCACCCGTCAGCCCCACGCAACCCAGCGCACCGTAAACTGCCCCGTGTTGGTGCTCGCCCCCGCCATCTTGGCCGAGGGCAGTTCAACGGGAATCAGGACGGGTGATCTGCGCACGCGCAGCCTTGCCCCAACCTGAGCTGCCCCCGCAACGGTAAGCGGACGGGAGCCCTCTTCGCCGAGGTCTCCCCGCTCGTGTCGCACATCCACTGGTGGCCTCCGGCCGCTGGGAAGGACACACGGGTCGTCTCCGCCAGCCCGGATACCGGCCAACGAGGTGGTGCACCGTGCAAGCGGCGCGCCTGAGGTGCGCGCTGGCGGGGAGGCCGGCAGGCACGTTCACCGTCGGATCCTTTTCCATGTCCTTGCTTGCACAGCGTACACGCGCCGGCCTTCACGCCCGCGCGGGCGCGGCATCACCCGCTCGATCCACACATTCGGTCTCCAAGGCCATCGCGGTCGTGACCCTTGCCTCCTGCGTGGGCACGCCCGCCTGGGCGCAGTCCCCCACTGCATCGGCCCCTGCTTCTGCGCAGCCCTCGGGCACCACAGGCGGCACCGAGGCCGCCGCGCCCGTCGGCTCGCAGACCTTCGTCGTGACCGGTGCCGGCTTCGCCACCGACATCACCGCCCTGCCCTTCGGCGTGAGCGTCGTCACCGAGCGCGAGATCCGCGAATCCGGTGTGACGAGCGTCAACGAGGCCATGACCAAACTGCTGGGGGTGCCCGGACGGATGGACCTGTCCGACGGCAGCAATGCCACGCTGGACCTGCGCGGCTTCGGTGTCACCACCGACAGCAACCAGGTCGTCATCGTCGACGGCGTCCGGCTGAGCGAAGGCGACCAGAGCGCCCCGCGGCTGGCCAGTCTGCCCATCCACACGATCGAACGCATCGAGGTGCTGCGCGGCGCCGGCACGGTGCTGTACGGCGAGGGCGCCGTCGGCGGGGTGATCGTCATCACCACCAAGGCCGGCCGGGGGGCCGAGCGGCGCACCGGCGCCGAAGGCTACGCCGCCGCCGGCTCGCACGGCCTGCGCGAGGTGCGCGCCTCCGGCACCTGGGCGCAGGGGGCGCTGTCCTTCGATGTCTCCGGCCAGCGCCGCCTGTCTGACGGACACCGGCGCAACTTCGACGCTGCGGTGTCGGCCGCCTCGATCGGCGGACAGTGGGCGGGCGAACACACTCGCATTGCACTGCAGCACGCGCAGGACGAACTGCACACGGGACTGCCCGGCGAGTTGACCGTGGCCGAGTTCCTCACAGACCCGCGCGCCAGCAAGAAGCCGCTGGACCGAGGTGACGTCGAAAGCCGGCGAACCAGCCTGAACATCGAGACCCGCCTGGCCGGCTGGGCGGTCGCGATCGACCTTGGCCGGCGTGAACGCGACACGGTGGCGGACTATGTTTCGAGCAGCTGGCGCGGGGTCTATGACGTCCGCACCGACAGCGCGGGCCTGCGCGCCCAGCACGCCGCCCGGTGGCTGGGTGTGGACCACACGCTTGTGGTGGGCCTGGACGCGCAGCAGTGGCGACGCTCGGCGTCCTGGGGCACCGATTCCACGCAGCGCAACCACGCCGTCTACGCCCGCGACGAGGTCGAGCTCAGCGAGACCACGCGGCTGAGCGCGGGGCTGCGCAGCGAGACCGTCGACAAGTCCGACAACGCCGGCAGCCCGACGCTGGACGACCGCCTGACCGGCTGGGAACTCGGCGTGGTGCAGACGCTGGCCGAAGGCGTGCAGGTCTACGGCCGGCAAGGCAACAGCTACCGCCTGGCCAATGCCGACGAATACAGCTTCACGCTGCCGGCGGTGGCACTGCGGCCGCAAACCTCTTACGACGTCGAGATCGGCACGCGGGTCCAGCAAGCCAGCGGCCGCGTCGAGGCGCGCTGGTACCGCAGCCGCCTCACCGACGAGATCGGCTACGACGCCAGCGCCACCCCGAACCCCTGGGGCGGCGACGGCGCGAACGTCAACCTGGCGCCCACGCGCCGCACCGGTGTCGAGGTCGAGGCCAGCCGAAGCCTGAGCGAGCGCGTGACGCTGCGCAGCGCCGCGGCCTGGCGCGAAGCCACGTTCCGTGGAGGTGCGAACGCCGGGCGCAAGGTGCCGCTGGTGCCGCGGCTGAGTGCCTCGGCTGGGGCCGACTGGCGCGTGGCGCCGGGGCACACGCTCGGGATGATGCTGAGCCACGTCTCGAGCCGCCCGCCCGACAGCGACTTCGCCAACGACTGCCGCATGCCGGCCGCCACCACCTTGGACCTGCGCTACACCTACGCCCTGGCGCGTCGCGCCGAGTTCAGCCTGGGTGTGGCCAACGCCACCGACAAGCGCTACTACACCTATGCCACCGGCTGCACCGGCAGCGTCCCCACCTCGGTCTACCCCGAGCCCGGCCGCACCTTCACGGCCTCTGCCCGGGTGCGGTTCTGAGCCTGACCCGCCACATGCCCCTTCGATCATGTAGTATGACGGATGCATATCACATGATCGGGAGCCGACGATGCCACTGACCGCCAGAGTTTTCATGAGCGGCCGCAGTCAGGCGCTTCGCCTGCCTGCACGCTTGCGCCTGCAGGCCACCCAGGTGCACATCGAGCCGGTGGGCAACGGCCTTTGGTTGCAGCCCGAAACGCCCCCTGAACAGGACATGGGGCGGTGGCTGCAGCAGTTCTATGCCGACACCGAGCCGCTGCCGGCGGACTTCCTGGCTGACCGGCAGGACGCACCGCCGCAAGAGCGCGACTGGACCTGAATGCGCCGCACGCTCGACACGAACATCTGCAGCTACATCCTGCGGCGCCATCCGCCGCAGATGCTGGAGCGTTTCGCGCGGTTGCAGCGAGACCAGGTGTGGCTGTCGGCCATCGTGGCGGCCGAGTTGCGCTTCGGCGCCGCCAAGCTGGCCGCGCCGCGTTTCCAGGCCGCCGTCGAGTCGTGGCTGTCGGGCTTCGAGCTTCGCCCCTGGCCCTTGGAGGCGACGCACCACTACGCACAGATCCGCGCCGCGCTGGAGCGCAGTGGACGTCCGGTCGGCGGCATGGACCTGCTGATCGCCGCGCACGCGCTGGCCGAGGACAGCGTGGTGATCACACGCAACGCACGTGAGTTCGAACGCGTGCCCGGGCTGGCGATCGAGGTCTGGGCGGTCGAGGGCGACGGCTGAAGCACATGAACCCAGCGCACCCGATCTCCAGCACATCGTCGAGGGTCGGGAATCGACCCACGGGTGTCAGATACGGACGAGACGACGCAGGGCGACCCGGCACGCGCCAGATCGGTGATCGCCTGATGACCCGCTGCACGAGCGCATCGCGCGCCTGGATGTGCGCGCTGCTGTCGACGATTGCAGGCCATGCCGTGGCGGCAGGGCAGGACGTGCGGCCGCCAGCGGGCGAGGTGGGGCAGGTGTCCGCAGCGTCGAGGGCTCTTTCCATCACCGACGACCGGCGCATCACCGTCACCCTACCAGCGCCGGCCCGGCGCATCGTCAGCCTGCTGCCCTCGCTGACCGAGACGGTGTGCGCGCTGCAGGCCTGCGATCGGCTGGTGGGGGTGGACCGCTGGTCGGACTGGCCTGCCGCGGTGCGCACGCTGCCGCGGCTCGGTGGGATGGACGATGTCGAGGTCGAGCGCGTGGTGCGCCTGCGGCCGGATCTGGTGCTGGCGGCGACGTCCACGCGCGCGATCGGGCGGCTGGAAGCACTCGGGCTGAAGGTGGTGGCGCTGGAGCCGCAGACGCACGCCGACGTGCGGCACAGCCTGGGCGTGGTGGCGGCGCTGCTGGGCCAACCCATAGCCGGGGCGCAGGCCTGGGCCCGCATCGAAGCGGATCTGCAGGCGGCCGCCGCACGGGTGCCGACGGCCTGGCGCGGCCAGACCGCCTACGTCGAGGTGGGCTCCGAGCCCTATGCGGCCGGCCCGGCGTCCTTCGTCGGTCAGACGATCACGCGGCTGGGGCTGGGCCACGTGGTGCCAGCCGCGCTCGGCGCCTTTCCGCGCCTGAACCCGGAATTCGTCGTGCGGGCGCAGCCGGCGCTGATCATCGCCCCGGCCCGCACGCTGCGCGAGATGCCGGCGCGGCCGGGTTGGAGCCGGCTGCAGGCGCTGCAGCGCGGCAGCACCTGCGGTTTCGACGAAGCGCGCTGGAACCTGCTGGTGCGCCCGGGCCCACGGCTGGGCGAGGGCGCCCTGGCGTTGGCGGACTGTCTGGCGGGTAAATGACTGCGCGACCTGGCCGCCCTGCCCTCACGCTGGCCCTGGCCGGGGTGCTGCTCGGTCTGCTCAGCCTGGCGGCGGGCAGCGAGGGGCTGTCGTGGTCGGCATGGCAGGCGGACATCGCCGGCGAACAGGCGTCGCTGCTGATCGGCGAGATCCGTGCGCCGCGCGCGCTGGGCGCGTGGGCGGTGGGGGCGCTGCTCGGGCTGGCCGGGGCCGTGGCGCAAGGCCTGTTCCGCAATCCTCTGGCCGACCCCTACCTGCTGGGCGCGGCCTCCGGCGCCTCGCTCGGGGTGGTGCTGGTGCTGGTGGCCGGCAGCGCGGCCGGCGCGGCGCTCGGGTTGACTGGCGGTGGCTGGGCCGGCCATCTGGGCATCGCCGGCGCGGCCTTCGGCGGCGCACTGGCCGGTGTCGGACTGACGCTGCTGCTGGCAGGCGGGGCGGCGCACAGCATGCGCCTGCTGCTGGCGGGCGTGGTCGTCGGAGTGCTGCTGGGGGCCGTGTCGGACCTGCTGATCACACTCGCGCCGCAGGCACTGCGTGGACGTCAGGCCTTTCTGCTGGGCAGCACGGCGCACCTGGGCTGGGCGGGCCTGCCGCTGCTGGCAGCCGGGCTGGCGCTGGCGCTGCCGGTGGCCATGCGGCTGGCGCGGGTGCTCGACGCGCTCACGCTGGGGGAGGAAACCGCCGCCAGCCTGGGGCTGGCACTGGGCCGCTGGCGCGCGGCGCTGGTGGCGCTGCTGGCGCTGTGCACGGGGCTGGCGGTGGCGCAGGCCGGGCTGATCGCCTTCGTCGGGCTGGTGGCGCCGCACCTCGTGCGCCGCCTGGCCCCTTCCGGCCACGCCGCGCTGCTGGGCCACAGCGCGCTGGCCGGCGGCGCCCTGCTGCTGGGCGCGGATCTGCTGGCCCGCGCGCTGCTGGCGCCCCGCGAACTGCCGGTGGGCGTCGTCACGGCCGTGCTGGGCGGTGGCTATCTGCTGTGGCTGCTGCACCGGGGGCGGCAGGCGTGAGGTCCTGTTGGTGGCTTGCGGCGCCGGTTGGCGGTGTGTGTGACGGGCGGTTCG
>JBMTXX010000133.1:0-10193 GCA_049453935.1 Rubrivivax sp. | reverse complement strand
ACGGCCGACTTCGGCTTCGCCCTGATGCTGGCCGCGGCGCGCCGCATGGCCGAGAGCGAGCACTTCCTGCGCCGTGGCGAATGGACGCGCTGGGCCTATGACATGTTCACCGGCAGCGACGTGCATGGCGCGACGCTGGGGATCCTGGGCATGGGTCGCATCGGGCAGGCCATCGCCAGGCGCGGCGCGCTCGGCTTCGGCATGCGGGTGCTTTACCACAACCGCTCGCGGCTGCCCCCTGAGCAGGAGCAGCCGCTGGGCGCGCGCCACGTCGACAAGGCCACGCTGTTGCGGGAGGCCGACCACCTGGTGCTGGTGCTGCCCTATTCGGCATCGAGCCATCACATCATCGGCGCGGAAGAACTGGCCCAGATGAAACGCACCGCCACCTTGACCAATGTGGCGCGCGGTGGCATCGTCGACGACGCGGCTTTGGCCGCTGCGCTGCGCGACCGGCGCATTGCCGCCGCCGCCCTTGATGTGTTCGAGGGCGAGCCGTCGGTCCATCCTGAGCTGTTGACCGTGCCCAACATCGTCCTGACTCCCCATATCGCCAGTGCCACCGTGGCCACGCGCCGCCGCATGGCCGAGCTGGCCGCCGACAACCTGATCGCTGCACTGACGGGCGCCACACCTCCGACGCCGATCAACCCGCAGGTGCTGGCGCGGCGCTGACCCTGGATGGTTGAGCACATCGAAGCGATCGCAGGGCCAAGGCGCCGCGGATGCGGCCCGGCGCCGCGGCGGGAGCGACGTGGCTGAATCCGCGCTGCCGGCCCCTGCACCGGACGCCCCGCACCAGACGCTGGTCGTGACGCGCCGGCTGCTGTGGGCCTTCTGCGTCGGCCAGGTCGGCTTGCATTCGGTGATGTCCGGGCTGCGCATGGCCGTGGCCTTGCAGGCATTGCGCGAGGGCTTCAGCGCTGTCTCGGTCGGCCTGCTGCTCGCCTTGTTTGCAGCGGCGCCCATGGTGCTGGCGATGCAGGCCGGACGACTCGCCGATCGCCATGGCTACCACCGGCCGGTCCACATCGCGATCGCCTGCAGCGCATGCGCCGCCTTGCTGGCCGTGGCATCCACCTTCACCTCCGGTCCCGTCACCTTCGCACTGCTGTGTGTGGCGGCGATGGCCAGCGGTACCGGCGCCAACATGGGGATGCTGGCCATCCACCGCACCGCGGGCAGCTCGGCACGCAACGCCACCGAGCGGATGCGCCTGTTCAGTTGGCTGGGGATCGCGCCGTCCTTCGCCAACGTGATCGGACCGGTGTTCACCGGGATCATGATCGACCTCGGGGGTTTCGGCGCGGCCTACGCGTTGCTGTTCCTGCTCAGCGGCGTGGCGGTGTGGGGCGCGCGGCAGGTGCCACGGATGTCGGCACCGACCCGCCTGCAGGGGGCCGCGCAGGGTGGGGCCTTCGAGTTGCTGCGCCAGCCGGGGATGGCGCGTCTGCTGCTGGCCAACTGGCTGCTGTCGACCTGCTGGGACGCGCACACCTTCGTCGTGCCCATCATCGGGCATGAGCGTGGCTTCAACGCCTCCACGATCGGGCTGATCCTGGGGTCGTTCACGCTCAGCGTGACGGCCATCCGGGTCGTGATCCCGATGGTCGCGCACCGCCTGGACGAAGCCCGTGTGCTGCGCTGGGCGATGTGGGGTACCGGGCTGATCCTGGCGGCCTATCCCTTCGCCCTGACGCCCTGGACGATGGGCGCTTGCTCGGTGCTGCTGGGCATCACGCTGGGCAGTTCACAGCCGGTGGTGATGTCGACCCTGCATCACCTGACGCCAGCCGACCGCCACGGCCAGGCGCTGGCCCTGCGCTCGATGGCGATCAACCTGTCCAGCACCGCCATGCCGCTGGCCTTCGGCGCGGCCGGCGTGGCGTTCGGCGCCGCCATGCTGTTCTGGGTGGTGGGCGCCGGCGTGGCGGCCGGCGGCTGGACGATACGGGCGTTTCCCGGGCCGGGCTCGCGCTGAGCCGCAAGACGTCAGCGGCCCGCGCCGAGGCCGTCGTGCGGGCAGGTCGTCCTGCCCCCCATCTCTGTCAGCCCGCCAGCCCCTGATGACGCAGCAGGGCGTCGATGGTCGGCTCGCGCCCGCGGAAGGCGCGGAAACTGTCGATGGCCGGCCGGCTGCCGCCGACCTCGAGGATCTCGCGCCGCAGCCGTGAGCCGGTCTCGGCGTCGAAGATGCCCGACTCCTCGAAGGCGCTCCAGGCGTCGGCGCTCAGCACCTCGGCCCACTTGTAGCTGTAGTAGCCCGCCGCATAGCCCCCCGCGAAGATGTGCGAGAAGGCGTTCTGGAAGCGGTTGAACGCCGGGGGCTGCATGACCGCGACCTCGGCGCGCACCTCGTCCATCAGCGCCTGCACGCGCCGGGCCTGCACGGGTTCGGCGTGCAGCCGCATGTCGAACAGCGCGAACTCGATCTGCCGCAGCATCGCCAGGCCGCTCTGGAAATTGCGCGCCGCCGTCATGCGGTCGAACAGCGCGCGCGGCAGCGGCTCGCCGGTGTCGACGTGTGACGTCATGCGGCTGAGGATCTCCCACTCCCAGCAGAAGTTCTCCATGAACTGGCTGGGCAATTCCACCGCGTCCCATTCGACGCCGGAGATCCCCGACACGCTGAGTTCGTCCACCTGCGTCAGCATGTGGTGCAGGCCGTGGCCGAACTCGTGGAACAGCGTGATCACGTCGTCGTGCGTCAGCAGGGCCGGCCGGTCCCCCTGGGGTGAGGCGAAGTTGCACACCAGGTGAGCCACCGGCGTTTGCAGCCGGCCGTCCGGACCGGGCCGCTGCCAGCGGCTGCGCGCGTCGTCCATCCACGCACCCGGACGCTTGCCCGGGCGCGCGTGCAGATCGAGGTAGAAGTGCGCGACGACCTGCGCTGCGGCGTCGCCAGGCGCGGCGGCAGGCCGCTCCACGCGGAAGAACCGCACATCGGGGTGCCACACCGGCGCCGTCTCCGGCTGGATGCGCACGCCGAACAAGGTCTGGATGATGGAGAACAGGCCGTCCAGCACGCGCGGCAGCGTGAAATAGCGCTTGACCTCCTCCTCGCTGTAGGCGTAGCGCGCCTCCTTCAGACGTTCGCTCGCGTAGGCGAAATCCCAGGCCTGCAGGTCCGCCAGTCCGAGCGACTGGGCGGCGAACTCGCGCAGTTCGGCCAGATCGCGCTCGGCATGTGCACGAGAGCGCGCGGCCAGGTCGCGCAGGAAGCCCGTGACTTCCTGGGCACTGCGCGCCATCTTCGGCACCAGTGACAGCGCTGCGAAATCGGTGTAGCCCAGCAGCCCGGCCTCTTCCTGGCGGAGCGTCAGCAGTTCCTCCATCAGCGCGGTGTTGTCCCGCTCGGCCGGCCCGTGCTCGCTGGCGCGGGTGACATAGGCACGGTACAGCGATTGCCGAGCCTCGCGGTCGGCGAGGTACTGCATCGCCGGCACGTAGCTGGGGGCGTGCAGCGTCAGGCGCCAGCCGTCGACGCCGGCCTTCTGCGCGGCCTCGCGCGCGGCCGACTGCACGTCCTCTGGCAACCCGGCGATGCGCGAGGCGTCGAGATCCAGCGTGTAGCCGTCCGTGGCGTCCAGCACGTGCTCCGAGAATTTCTGCGCCAGCTCGGCCTGCCGCGCCTGGATCTGCGCGTAGCGCTCGCGTGCGGCACCCTGCAACTCGGCCCCGGAAAGCACGAAATCGCGCACGGCGTGCGCCAGCGCCTGACGCCGGGCGGCGGGCATGCCTTGAGAGCGCTCGTGCAGCGCGCGGTAGCGGGCGAACAGACGCTCGTCGGAGGACAGCCGGGTGCGGAAGTCGGTGATGGCCGGCAGTTGCGCGGTGTAGGCGGCCCGCAGCTCTGGTGTGTCGGCCACGGCGTTCAGGTGGCTCACCGCCGACCAGGCGCGTCCGAGCCGCTCGGTGGCCACGTCCAGCACCGCCGACATCACCTCATAGTCCACCGGTGTCGCATCGTCGACGGTGCGTTCCAGCGCAGCATCCGCTTGCTGCAGCAACTCATCGATCGCAGGGCCGATGTGCTCAGGCCGGATCGCGTCGAAGCGTGGCAGGCTGTCGTCGTGGAGCAGGGGGTTCGAAAGGCTCATGTCGGTCCGGGGTTGGTGAGGGGTGGGGATCGCGTCGGCCCCATCCACAGACGTGGCCGCAAACCGGAAGTCTGCCGACGCGTCTTTGTCCTGGCACGGAATGTGGGGACGTGTTGCCGAAGGTGCAAGGCCCGCGGCGCCCGCGGCACCCGTGCAGGTTTCAGCCTGACAAGGTGCGCCGCGCAGCGTCGATCGTGTTGGACAGCAGCATCGTGATCGTCATCGGGCCGACGCCGCCGGGCACGGGTGTGATCCAGCCGGCCACGGCCTGTGCAGACGCGAAGTCGACGTCGCCGCACAGCTTGCCCTCAGGGTCGCGGTTGATGCCGACGTCGATGACGATCGCGCCGGGTTTGATCATGTCGCCGGTGACGGTGCCGCGACGGCCGACCGCGACGACGAGCACATCGGCCTGACGGGTGTGATGGGCCAGATCTGGCGTGGCGCTGTGGCACACCGTCACCGTGGCGTGGGCCTGCAGCAGCATCAGGGCCATCGGCTTGCCGACCGTGTTGCTGCGACCGATCACGACCGCGTGCCGACCGCGCAGGCTGACACCCGTGCTCTCGATCAGTTTCATGCAGCCCCAGGGCGTGCAGGGTCGCATCCCGGGCAGGCCACTGACCAGCTCCCCGGCCGACAGGGTCGAGAAACCATCGACGTCCTTGCGCGGGTCGATGGCCTCGATCACACGCTGGGCGTCGATCTGCGGCGGCAAGGGCATCTGCACCAGGATCCCGTGGATGGACGGATCGGCGTTCAGCGCGGCGATGCGCTGCAGCAGTGCCGTCTCGGGCAGATCCGCCGGATGGGTCTCGAGCACCGAATGCAGGCCGTGGGCCTCACAGGCGCGCACCTTGTTGCGCACGTAGACGGCGCTGGCCGGATCGTCACCCACCAGCAGCACCGCCAGGCCTGGGCGACAGCCACTTTCGGCCAGGCGCTCGGCCTGCTCGCCGATGTGCGCTCGCAGCTGTCGAGACAAGGCCAGTCCGTCGATCAGGGTAGCGGTCATGGTCGGGAGAATGTGCTGATGGGCGACGGTGCCTGCGGCCAATGGACGCTCGGTCGATGGTCGATGTCGAGGGGGTCAGCGCAACGCCACCCCAACAGGCCGCATCGGGCGTGAGGTCACGCCCGCACCGGCCTGAAACCGGTCAAGCCGCTTTGGGTACCGCCCCGAGGGCGATCTTCAGCAGGTCGGCCACGGTGTTGGCGTTGAGCTTTTCCATGATGTTGGCGCGGTGCGCCTCCACCGTCTTGATGCTGATGCCCAGATCGTCGGCGATCTGCTTGTTCAGTCGCCCGGCGACGATGCGTTCGAGCACCTGGGATTCGCGCGTGGTCAGCCGCCCGAGCAGGGCCTCGCGGCTGGCGGCCTCCTGGTACTGGCTGAATGCGCTTCGCGCTTCGTCAAGCATCCGCTCGACCAGCGACAGCAATTCCTCCTCCTGGAAGGGCTTTTCGATGAAGTCCATCGCGCCCTTCTTCATGGTCGACACCGCCATCGGCACATCGCCGTGGCCGGTGATGAAGACCACCGGCAGGGGGCTGCGCCGCTCGAGCAATCGGTCCTGCAGTTCCAGTCCGCTCATCCCGTCCATGCGGATGTCGGCAATCAGGCAGGCCACCTCCCGCGCGTCGAAGCGGGCCAGGAAGCTCTCTGCCGACTCGAAACATTTGACCCGGTAGTCCTTGCCTTCCAGCAGCCACTGGAGGGAGTCGCGCACAGCCTCGTCATCGTCGACGACGTAGACCGTGCCTTTCTTCGGGATCAGGCTCATGGGAGCGTTGCCGGTTCTGGGGCGGTTACCCGCGGGGTGGGAGGTGTCTCCACCGTGGCCGGTGCAGCCTGCGCTTCGGAGCTCGAAGGCAAATCGACCGGCAGGGTGAAGGAAAAGCGGCATCCAACGACCTGATTTCCATTGTAGAGGTTCTGTGCACGCATCCTGCCGTGGTGAGACTCGACGATGGATCGGCACAGCGACAGGCCGATGCCCATGCCGTCGGACTTGGTGGAATAGAAGGCCTCGTACAGGCGGTTGAGCACCTCCTCGGGCAGACCTGGCCCGGCATCGGTGACGCTGAACTCGATGCCGCCGCCGTCTTCAGGCGTATAGCGTGGCACCACGCGCAATTCCAGGTGACGCCGCGAGGAGGGCAGGCCCGCCAGGTCGATGGCCTCGGCGGCGTTCTTCATCAGGTTCAGCAGCACCTGCTCGATCAGGATGGGATCGACCTTGAGCACCGGCAGACGCTGCGCCACGTAGGTGCGTATCGCCACATGACGGCGGCGCAGCTCGATACCGGCCAACTCGACCGCGTTGTCGACCACCGTGCGCGCGTTCACGGCCTGACGCTGCGGCTCGCTGCGCTTCACGAAGGCCCGGATGCGGTGGATGATCTTGCCGGCGCGCTCGGCCTGGTGCGCCGTCTTGCGCAAGGCCACGAGCAGGCCCTCACCCGAGATCGTGCCTGCCGTCACCCGCGACACCATGCCGTTGCAGTAGTTGGTGATGGCCGTCAGCGGCTGGTTCAACTCGTGCGCCACCGTCGAGGCCATTTCCCCCATGGTCATCAGCCGGCTGGTGACGGCGGCCTTCTCGGCCTGCTGCTTCGCCACCTCCTCGGCCTTCACCCGCGCCGTCACGTCCGTGGCGATGACCATCTGCGCGAGCCGGCCGTCGGTCCACTGCAGGTAACGCGAGCGCACTTCGAACCACTTCTTCAGGGCGTCCACATAGATCTCGCGCAATTCACCGGTGGCTTCGGTCAGCTCGTGCATCGGCAGCCCCGAAAGCGGGTCGACGTCGCCATGACGTTCCGAATCGAAACCTTCGTCCCCGCCGCTGCCAGTCAGCAGCCGGTGTCCCTGGCCGTCGGCACCGAACCACAGGCGGTACGAGCGGTTGGCGAACAGCAGATCACCTTGCTGGACCGATTGCACCGAAACGGAGGCATCCAGCCCCTCGAGCACGGTGGTGAACCGCTCATGCGACGCCGAGAGCTGGTCCCGGATGCGCTTGGCCTCGGTGATGTTGGTCATCGAAGTCATCCAGCCGGTCTGCTGGCCTTTCAGGTCGACCAGCGGCGACACGTACATGCGCGCATCGAACAGTTGACCGTCCTTGCGCATCAGGCGCACTTCGATGCCGCCAGCCGGGCTTCGGCCCTGCATCTCCTGTCGCAGCAGTCGCTGGTTCTCCTCGGCCCGGTCCGGGGGCCAGTAGGGGTAGGGGGGAACGCGGCCGAGGAGTTCGGGCTCCGAGTACCCGATCATCTGGCAGAACGCGGCGTTGACATAGGTGATGCGCCCGTCCATGTCGAGGGCTCGCATCCCGGTGACCATGGAGTTTTCCATTGCCCGGCGGAACTGGGTCTCCTTGACCAGCGCCTGCTGGATCTGTGCGCGACGACGCAGGTGTCGCCAGTTGCCCAGCAGCATCCACAACGTCAGCACCGACAAGGCCATGACCATCCAGAACAGCGTGTTGCTGATCAACCCGATGGACGTGCGCCAGCCTTCACCGCGCAGCACGACACCGTTGAGCGCCGGCGTGAGGGGGACATCGTGGACGATGGAGGCGGTTTCGCGCTCGCGCCCGGGCATGGGGGGATTGGTGCTCGCCAGGGCCGTAGCATCCGGGCCCAGCGCGCTGATCCGGTGACGACGCGACACATCGGCCGGCACCAGACGCCAGATCAGCGCTTCCACCGAATACTCTGCGACCAGCGCACCCGCAAAGGCCCCTCGGTCGATCAGAGGCACGTGCAACTGGAACACCGGACGCCCGGTGACGTCCTTGAAGGGCGCCGAATACTGCGGGCGTCGCGTCTGCCGTGCCAGTTCGAAGGTGATCGACGACGGGTGATCGGCCTGCGGGTCCAGGAGTTGGGTCGAGGTGGCCGCACTCGCCTCTGACGCATCCAGCGGGTTCATGGAGCCCCGTTCGAGCCTGCGCACCTTGCGCTGAGCATCGACCCAACTCAGCTGGGTGATCTCCCAGCGGTCATCGACCAGCGTCTCGCTCTGGGACTCGAAGTTCGCGCGACCGATCTCTCTTTGCGCCACCTCCCGCGCGATCCGCACGAGTTGCTCCTGGTTCTCGATCAGGCGCAAGGCGATCTGCTGCTGGGTGATCTCGACGTCACGCTGTACCGAGTCGGACTCACGCCCGATCTCCTCGTTGCGCAGGTACCAGAACGTGGTCGTGATCGTGGTGAGGAACAACAGCACGGAGATCAGCGGACCGATCGTCGCCAGACGATCTTGCCGTGATGGCGGCAGACGACGCCACCACCGCAGGTAAGTGGCCTTGAGCCGGGAGATCCAGTGAGAGTTCAAGACGGGTCACGCATCACGGCATTCGGGCTTCGATTATCGTGAGATCGCGCCCCTGTAAAAATATCACTATGTGAAAACGATATTCGTCATTTGAAAACAGAAAAACTTGTGCGACACTATGTGTCGGGATGAGTACCCCTGTCAGACGAGGAGACCGAACATGTCCGCCACATCCGCCAGCGCACCGGCCACCCCGGGCGACGAGGATTTTCTGGAAACCCGTGAATGGCTGGACGCGCTCGACGCCGTCATCCAGGCCCGCGGTCCGCAGCGCGCCCACGAGTTGCTCGAGCAGCTGCTCGAAGAGGCGCGCCAGCACAGTGTGGACATGCCGTTCTCGGCCAACACCGGCTACGTCAACACGATCGAGCCCGATGACGAGGAGCGCAGTCCCGGCAACCTCGAGCTCGAGGGCCGCCTGCGCGCCTACATGCGCTGGAACGCGATGGCCATGGTCGTCAAGGCCAACCGTCTGAACCCCGACGACGGCGGCGATCTGGGCGGGCACATCAGCTCCTTCGCCTCGCTCGCGCACATGTTCGCCGCGGGTTTCAACCATTTCTGGCACGCCGAGAACAAGGACCACGGCGGCGACCTGCTCTACATCCAGGGTCACAGCGCTCCGGGCATCTATGCCCGCGCCTTCCTCGAGGGCCGGCTGAGCGAGGAGCAGTTGCTGAACTTCCGTCAGGAAGTTGGCGGCAAGGGCCTGTCAAGCTACCCGCACCCGAAGCTGATGCCGGAGTTCTGGCAGTTCCCGACCGTCTCGATGGGCCTCGGGCCGCTGATGGCGATCTACCAGGCGCGCTTCCTGAAGTATTTGCACGCGCGCGGCATCGCCGACACGGCCAAGCGCAAGGTCTGGGTCTTCTGCGGCGACGGTGAGATGGACGAGCCCGAGTCGCTGGGCGCGATCGGCCTGGCCGCGCGCGAGAAGCTCGACAACCTGGTCTTCGTCATCAACTGCAACCTGCAGCGCCTGGACGGCCCGGTGCGCGGCAACGGCAAGATCATCCAGGAGCTCGAGGGCGAGTTCCGTGGCGCGGGCTGGAACGTGCTGAAGCTGATCTGGGGCAGCAACTGGGATCCGCTGCTGGCGCGCGACAAGGACGGCGTGCTGCGCAAGATCATGCTCGACACGCTGGACGGCGACTACCAGGCCTTCAAGGCCAACGACGGTGCCTTCGTGCGCAAGCACTTCTTCGGCCGCGACCCGCGCACGCTAGAGCTCGTGGCCAAGATGAGCGACGACGACGTCTGGGCGCTGCGCCGCGGTGGGCACGACGCGCAGAAGGTCTACGCGGCCTTCCACGCCGCCAACCAGCACCAGGGCGGGCCCACGGTGCTGCTGGTCAAGACCGTCAAGGGCTGGGGCATGGGCCGCGCCGGCGAGGGCAAGAACACCGCGCACCAGGCCAAGAAGCTCAGCGACGACGACATCCGCTACTTCCGCGACCGCTTCAACATTCCCATCCCCGACAGCGAGCTGCCGAAGATCCCGTTCTACAAGCCGGCCGACGACACGCCGGAGATGAAGTACCTGCACGAGCGCCGCCGTGCCCTCGGCGGCTACCTGCCGCACCGCCGCACCCGCGCCGAAGAGAGCTTCACGGTGCCCGCTATCGAGACCTTCAAGTCGGTGATGGAGCCCACCGCGCCGGGGCGCGAGATCAGCACCACCCAGGCCTACGTGCGCTTCCTGACGCAGCTGCTGCGCGACCAGGCCCTGGGCCCGCGCGTGGTGCCCA
>JBMTXX010000132.1:0-10245 GCA_049453935.1 Rubrivivax sp. | reverse complement strand
GGGCAGCGGACACGCCGAAGGGCGGACCCGCCGCACCCGGCGGACGACATGCGACCTCTCAAACCACCACCGGCTCGGGCTCGAGCCGGATGCCGAATCGCCCGTACACGCTTTCCTGGATGGCTCGCGCCAGCGTCACCACCTCGCCGCCGGTGGCGGCGCCGCGGTTGACCAGCACCAGCGCCTGTCGCTCGTAGACGCCGGCCTCCCCCACCGACTTGCCCTTCCAGCCGCAGGCGTCGATCAGCCAGCCGGCGGCCATCTTGACGCTGCCGTCGGGCAGCGGATAGTGCACGACGCCGGGGTCGCGGGCGATGATGTCGCGGCACTGCTCGGCGCTGACGATGGGGTTCTTGAAGAAGCTGCCGACGTTGCCGATCTGGCCCGGATCGGGCAGCTTGGCGCGGCGGATGGCGCAGACCCAGTCGAACACGGTGCGTGCATCGGGCGCCGTCAGGCCGGTCTCGGCCACCTTGCGCTCGAGATCGAGGTAGCCGAGCACCGGTTTCCATGGCCGCGGCAGCCGCAGGCGCACCCGCGTGATCAGGCTCTTGCCCGCCAGGAACTGCTTGAACACGCTGTCGCGGTAGCCGAAGCGGCAGGCCTGGCGGTCCAGCGTCACGCCGCGGCCGGTGACCAGGTCGACCGCGTCCAGCGACTCGAAGCGGTCCTGCAGTTCCACACCGTAGGCGCCGATGTTCTGCACCGGCGCGCCGCCCACCGTGCCCGGGATCAGCGCCAGGTTCTCCAGGCCGGGCAGCCCCTGCTCGATCGTCCACGCCACCAGTCCGTGCCAGGACTCGCCCGCGCCGGCCTCGACGATGCAGGCCTGGGCATCCTCGTGCAGCACGCGGCGCCCGGGGATCTCCACCTTGACGACGAGCGCGGACACATCGCGGGTGAAGACCACGTTGGTGCCGCCGCCGAGGATGAACTTCGGCGCACGGCCCCACACCGGGTCGTCGACGAGGCGCCGGACGTCGGCCGCGCTGCGCACCCGCACCAGATGCTCGGCCACCGCCGGCAGCCCGAAACTGTTGAGCGCGCGCAGGCTGGCCCGTGGCTCGACCGGCTCAGGGGCGAAGGCACCGGGGAAGGCCGGGGCGGGCTCGAAGGTCGACATGGCAGAATTTTCGCTCCTCTTACCGACCGAGCCCCGCCATGCCCAGCTTTGATGCCGTCCTCGAGCCCAACCTGGTGGAGTTGCGCAACGCCGTCGACCAGACCTCCAAGGAGATCGGCACCCGCTTCGACTTCAAGGGCTCCAGCGCCAAGGTGGCGCTGACGGAGAAAGGCACGACGCGCGAATTCGAGCTCCACGCCGACAGCGACTTCCAGATCGGGCAGGTGCGCGACGTGCTGCTGGCCAAGCTGACCAAGCGCGGTGTGGACATCCGCTTTCTCGACCTGGAGGCGAAGATCGAGAAGGTCGGCGGGGACCGGGTCCGGCAGGTCATCGGCGTGCGCACCGGCATCGACAGCGACAGCGCGAAGAAGATCCAGGCCCAGGTCAAGCAGAGCAAGCTCAAGGTGCAGGCGCAGATCCAGGGCGACATCGTGCGCGTCAGCGGCGGCAAGCGCGACGACCTCCAGGCGGCGATCCGCCACCTGAAGGCGGAGATCGCCGATCTGCCGCTGTCCTTCACCAATTTTCGGGACTGACGGACGCGTGCCTGCGGGCGCCGAAAGACGGCTGGACCGCCCCCGGGCAGTGGACCTGCGCGAGGGCCTGTCCGGGCGGCGTCAGGCGCTGTGGTGCCTGACAGCGGCGCCGATCGGCCTGCTGCTGAGCCACGGACGGCCGGCGCACGCGGCACCGGGCCTGTCGCTGGTGCTGCGTGCCGACGCGGCCGGGCACCACTGGGCTGACGGCACGATCAACGGCCTGCCCACGCGCTTCCTCGTCGACACCGGCGCCAGTGCGGTCACGCTGAGTCAGGGCGAAGCCGAGCGGCTGCGTCTGCCCTGGCGCACGGCGCCTGTCGGGCAGGTCCGCACCGCGGCCGGGACGCTGCCGGCGCATCTGCTGGAGTTGCCGGACGTTCGGGTGGGCCCGCTTTGGGCCGAGCGGGTGGGCGCGGTGGTGGTGCCGGGACGCGAGCGCATCGCGCTGCTGGGGCTGAGCTTCCTCGCGCGCTTCAGGATGCGGCGCGAGGACGACGTGCTGACGCTGGCGCCGCGCCGCTGACGCACCGCACACGGGTGAAAAGGCCTGGCGCGTCGCCCCTCGTCCTGCCGTTGGCGCGTCGTCGGGCGGGCATGCTACAAACACGCGGCCCCGCGCGCCCGCCGGCAAGGCCGCGTCCGCGCCCCGGGCGCACCGGCGACCACCTCCTGACGGCCCCATGAACCTGCACTTCACCGACGAAGAACTGGCCTTCCGGGCCGACATCCGCGCCTGGGTGCGCGAGCACCTGCCGGCTGACATCAGCCACAAGGTGCACCACGCGCTGCGCCTGGAGCGCGACGACATGCAGCGCTGGGCGCGCATCCTCGGCCGCCGTGGCTGGCTGGGCTGGAACTGGCCCGAACGCTTCGGCGGCCCGGGCTGGAATGCGATCCAGCGCCATCTCTTCGAGGAAGAGTGCGCGATGGCCGGCGCGCCCCGCGTCGTGCCCTTCGGCCCGGTGATGGTGGCGCCGGTGATCATGGCCTTCGGCAACGCGGCGCAGCAGCAACGCTTCCTGCCCGGCATCGCCAGCGGCGAGGTCTGGTGGAGCCAGGGCTACAGCGAGCCCGGCGCCGGCTCGGACCTGGCCTCGCTGAAGACCCGCGCCGACCGCCGGGGCGACGTCTACGTGGTCAACGGCCAGAAGACCTGGACGACGCTGGGGCAGCACGGCGACTGGATCTTCTGCCTTGTGCGCACCTCGCACGAGGGCAAGCCGCAGACCGGCATCAGCTTCCTGCTGATCGACATGAAGAGCCCCGGCATCACGGTGCGGCCCATCATCACGCTGGACGGCGAGCACGAGGTCAACGAGGTCTGGTTCGACAACGTCGAGGTGCCGGCCGAGAACCTGGTGGGCGAGGAGAACAAGGGCTGGACCTACGCCAAGTACCTGCTGGGCCACGAACGTACGAACATCGCCGACGTCAACCGCGCCAAGCGCGAGCTCGAGCGGCTCAAGCGCATCGCGCGGGCCGAGGGCCTGTGGGATGACATGCGCTTTCGTGACCAGATCGCGCTGCTCGAGGTGGACATCGTGGCGCTGGAAATGATGGTGCTGCGCGTGCTGTGGGCCGACAGCCGCGGCCGGCAGAGTCTGGACGTGGCCGGGCTGCTGAAGATCCGCGGCAGCGAGATCCAGCAGCGCTACACCGAACTGATGATGCTGGCCGCCGGCCCCTACGCGATCCCCTTCATCCGCGAGGCCATGGACGCCGGCTGGCAGGGCGACCAGGCGCTGGGCGGCCTGTGGCCGGGCGGGGCGGCGCACTGCGCGCCGCTGGCGGCGACCTATTTCAACTACCGCAAGACGACGATCTACGGCGGCTCCAACGAGGTGCAGCGCAACATCGTCGCGCAGACCGTGCTGGGCTGAGCGCCGGACCTCCGGCGCTCGGCACCCGACACCGCACCCTCCAAGGCACAGACGAACGGCTCAGGCATGGACTTCGACTTCTCCGACGATCAGATCGCGCTGCGCGAAGCGGTGGCGCGCTGGGTGGACCGCGCCTTCCCCTTCGAGCGGCGCCACGCCGCGGCTCGCGCGGGCGGGCACTCGCGCGAGGTCTGGCAGGAACTGGCCGACCTCGGCCTGTGCGCGCTGGCCGTGCCCGACGAGCACGGCGGTCTGCAGGCCGGGCCCATCGAGGCGATGGTCGTGATGGAGGAACTGGGCCGCGGGCTGGTCCATGCGCCCTACGCCGCGGCGGCGCTGATCGCGCCGGCGATGTTCGTGACGGCGGACGCGTCGCTGCGCGCGAACTGGTTGCCCCGCATCGCCAGCGGACAGGCCCTGGTGGTGCTGGCCCACCAGGAGCGTGCGGCGCGACATCGCCTCGACCGCACCCAGTGCCGGGCCGAGCCCGCCCCGGACGGCCGCTGGCGGCTCACCGGCACCAAGAGCGTGGTGCCGGCGGGCGACGAGGCCGATGCCTGGATCGTGCCCGCGCGGTGCGAGACCGCGGACGGTCCGGTGCGGCTCTTCCTGGTCGAACGCGGTGCCGACGGGGCCGGTGTGCGCGGCTATCCGACGCAGGACGGCGCGCGCAGCGCGGAGCTGACGTTGTCGGGCGCAGCCGCGACGCTGCTGCGCGACGACGGTGCGCAGGCCTTGCAGCTCGCGGCCGACATCGGCATCGCCGCCGCCTGCGCCGAAGGCACCGGCCTGATGGAACGCCTGCTGGCGATGACCGCCGAATACCTGAACACGCGGCGCCAGTTCGGCGCGCCGCTGGCCAGCTTCCAGGCGCTGCGCCACCGCGTCGCCGACCTGAAGATGCAGCTCGAGCTCGCGCGCTCCATGAGCTACTACGCCAGCATGAAGCTCGACGAGCCGGCAGCGGCGCGCTCGCGCGCGATGGCGCTGGCCAAGGTCCAGCTGGGCCGCAGCATGCGCGAGGTCGGCCAGCAGTGCATCCAGTTGCACGGCGGCATCGGCGTGACCGACGAATACGCCGCCAGCCACTACTTCAAGCGTCTGACCGTGCTGGAGCTGGGCTGGGGCGACACCCTGCACCACCTGGCCACGGTCAGTGCAGGGCTGCAGGACCATGCGGGGGTCTTCGCTTGACCCTGGCGCGCGCCGCGCACGGTGCTTCGACACCCCCTCCAGGCGCCACCGCGTCCGACATCGGACTTCGTGTCGAGCAGGCGCTGCTGGCGCAGCTGTTCGCGTCGACGCCGCAGTCGGTGGCGGGCGGGATGGTCTTCGCTGCGGTCGTGGCCTGGGTCGTGGCCGGACACGTCAGCCCAGCCGTCGCCTGGGGCTGGGCAGCCCTGAAGGTGCTGATCGGCGTCTCGCGCATCCTTCAGGTGCGTCGATTCCACGCCGACCCGGCGCGCGGCAGCGCCACGACGCGGTGGCTGCAGCGCTACACCCTGGGCATCGGCATCGACGTCGTGACGTGGGCGGCGATGGTGCCCCTGTTCGTTCCCGACGCGCCCGCGGGCACGACCATCCTGCTGATCTGCGGACTGGTGGGCATCGCCTCCCTGGGCGTGTTCACGACCACGTCCAACTTCCGCCTCAGCGTGATGTTCAGCAGCGCCTGTCTGGTGCCGATGGCGCTGTGGTTCGCGATCGCCGGCGGCGTGCAGAACCTGGGCGTCAGCCTGGGGATGCTGATCTACCTGGCGGTGATCACCGTCGAGACCCGTCACGGGCACGAGCGCCTGAAGGAGATGCTGCGCCTGCGCTTCGAGAACGCGGCGCTGGCCGAGGACCGGGCGCGGGCGCTGCAAGCCGCGCAGTCCTCGAGCGAGGCCAAGACGCGCTTTCTCGCGATGGTCAGCCATGAGATGCGCACGCCGCTGAACGGCATCCTGGGGATGGCCCAGGTGATGCGCGGGCAGGAGGGCCCGGCCGTCCAACGATCGCTGGAAGTGCTGGAGAACTCGGCCCGCCTGCTGGGGCGCATCATCGGTGACTTGCTGGACCTGTCGCGCATGGAGGCCGACAAGGTCGATCTGCGGCCGCGCCCCATGGACCTGCGCAGCGATGTCGAGGAGGTCGTCACGCTGCTGGGCCCGATGGCGCAGGGCCGTGGCCTGTGGCTGCGACTGCAGTGGGACGACACCGCCCCGCGCGCGATCGACGCCGATGCCACACGCATCGGACAGGTGCTGCACAACCTCGTGGGCAACGCACTGAAGTTCACCGAGCGCGGCGGCGTGACACTGCGGGTGTCGCGCGCCGAGGGGCCGGGCCCGCGCGCGCTGGTCGAAGTCCAGGACACCGGTCCCGGCATCGCCGAGGCGGACCTCGACCGCATCTTCGACGCCTTCGAGCGCGTCGCCGGCGTCGGTCTGGTGCCAGGCACCGGCCTGGGGCTGGCGATCGCCCGGCGACTGGCCCGTGCCATGGGCGGCGACGTGACCTGCGCCTCGGTGCTGGGCCAGGGCAGCACCTTCCGCTTCACCTTCGAGGCCCCGCCCGCCAGCGCGGAGGTCGACGCCGGCACGCGGCCGACACCGTCCGACCCGGCCGCCCTGCCCCGCGCCACCACCGCGCCCGGGCCCGCCGCGGACGAGGCGGCCACGGCCTGCGCGGCTGCGCGCGCGCCGTTGTGGCTGGTCGTCGACGACAACGAGATCAACACACTGGTGGCCTGCGCCCTGCTGGAGCAGATCGGATGCCGGCACGAGGTCGCGGGTGACGGTGAGCAGGCACTGCAGGCGCTGTCGAGCCGGCGCTTCGACGGCGTCCTGATGGACTGTCACATGCCGGTGCTCGACGGCTGGGCCGCCACGCGACAGTGGCGTGCGCTCGAAGCCGCGCGTGCCGCACAGGTGCCGTCCGGTGAGCACCCGACGGAGGCGCGGCTGCCGATCATCGGCGTGACCGCCAGCGCCGCACCCGAGGATCGCCAGGCCTGCCTGGACGCGGGGATGGACGAGCACCTGCCCAAGCCCTTCGAGCGCGAGGATCTCGAAGCCCTGCTGCGACGCTTCGGTGCGCGGCCCACGGCAGGAGACCGCCGGCCGTGACCGACGTGCGCGACCCCTTGCCGTCCGCCGGCGGCCTGACCGACATCGAAGGCCTGCGGGTCGGCCACCATGACGACCCGCGACGGCCCACCGGCTGCACCGTGGTGCGCTGCGAGGCCGGGGCCGTGTGCGGCGTGGAGGTGCGCGGCGGAGCCCCTGGCACGCGAGAGACCGAGCTGCTGCGCCCGGACAACACCGTGCAGCAGGTGCACGCCGTGCTGCTGACGGGGGGCAGCGCTTTCGGGCTGGACGCCGCAGGCGGGGTCATGCGCTGGCTGGCCGAGCGCGGGCATGGACTGGCGGTGGGGCCGGCACGCGTGCCCATCGTGCCGGCGGCCGTGCTGTTCGACCTGTGGCTTGGCGACCCGATGATCTGCCCCGATGCGGCGGCCGGGTATGCCGCCTGCGCGTCGGCCACGGCCGGACCGATCGCCGAAGGCAGCGTCGGCGCGGGCCGCGGCGCCACCGTGGGCAAGCTGCACGGCATCGCGCGAGCGACCAAGGGCGGCATCGGCACCGCCTCGCTGCGCCTGGGCGACGTGACCGTGGCCGCGCTCGTGGCGGTCAACGCCTTGGGCGACGTGCTGGACGAAGGTGCAGCCGTGCTCGCCGGCGCTCGGGCCGACGACGGCACCTGGCTGGGCAGCACCGCGGCGCTGGTGCGAGGACAGGTGCCGCAGCGTCTGGTGCCGGGCCTGGCGCCGCCGCAGCCCTTCCCGGCGCACGCGGTGCCGGGCTCGGCCACCACCATCGGCGTGGTGGCCACCGACGCGACCTTGACCAAGGCGCAGGCCACGCAGTTGGCCCGACTGGCGCACCACGGGCTGTCGCGCGCCGTGGACCCGATCACCCCACACGATGGCGACACGCTGTTCGCGCTGGCCACCGGGCGGCGCGGCCCGGTCGGCGATCTCGCGGGGCTGGGTGCGCTGGCGGCGGAGGTCGTCGCGCGGGCCATCCGGCGTGGGGTGCGCACCGCGCAGCGGGTGCCCGGGGCCGACGTCCCGGCCTGCCGGGACGGGATCGTCCCGCCCATCCGGCGCTGACGGACACCTGGCGGAGCCGCCGATGCGCCTGTCGCACCTGCTGTACAGCCAGGGTTTCGGCACCCGGCGCGCCTGCGCCGACCGTGTGCGGGCCGGGACGGTCTCGATCGGCGGGCGCGTGTGCGACGACCCCGAGGAAGACATCGACACCACCGGGCTGATCTTCACCGTCGACGGGGTCGACTGGCCCTTTCACGACCGGGCGCTGGTGCTGCTGCACAAGCCCGCCGGTTACGAGTGCTCTGCGCAGCCCCTGCACCACCCGTCGGTGGCCACGCTGCTGCCCTGGCCGTTACGCGCGCGCGGCGTGCAGCCGGTGGGCCGGCTGGATGCCGACACCACGGGGCTGCTGCTGCTGACCGACGACGGCCCGCTGATCCATGCGCTGACCTCGCCACGGCGCAAGGTGCCCAAGGTCTACGAGGTGCGCACCCGCCATCCGGTAGACCCCGCGCAGGCCGCGGCACTGGCACACGGTGTGGTGCTGCGCGACGACCCCGCCCCGGCCCGAGCGTCGGATGTGGCGATCACCGGCACGCACGGGCTGCGGCTGACGCTGTCGGAGGGCCGCTACCACCAGGTCAAGCGCATGGTCGCGGCCGTCGGCAACCGCGTCGAGGCCCTGCACCGCAGCGCCTTCGGCGCGCTGGCACTGCCGCCTGACCTGGCGCCTGGCCAGTGGCGCTGGATCGAGCCTCACCGTCTGGGGATGGGCTGAGCGCGGTCGGCGGGGTCAGACAGCACACGGGACGCTCCTGCGGGGCTCATGGAAGCCTCGGCGCCCGGCGCGTTTTTCATGTCAACGCGAAAACACGGGCGCGGCGGGCCCGGCATCCCGGCCTCGGTTCGCCCATTGCGCTGCCGGACGAGCCGGGCCGCAACGCCGGATAATTCACCGATGCGCGTGCGCCATTGCCTTCCTGCCGAGCCCGAGGGGCCGCCACGTGCCGTCACGATCGGCAACTTCGACGGCGTGCACCGTGGCCACCAGGCCATGCTGGCGCTGCTGGCCAACGAGGCCCGGCACCGCGCGCTGCGCACCTGTGTGCTGACCTTCGAGCCGCACCCGCGGGACTGGTTCGCCCGGCAGCAGGGCCGGCCCGAACTCGCGCCGCCGCGCATCGGCACCCTGCGCGACAAGCTGGCCGAGCTGGAGCACTGCGGCGCCCAGGAGGTCGTGGTGCTGCGCTTCGACGAGCGCCTGGCCCGCCAGGCGCCGCAGACCTTTGTCCAGCAGGTGCTGGTGCGTGGCCTGCACGCGCGCTACGTGCTCGTCGGCGACGACTTCCGCTTCGGCGCGCGCCGCGAGGGCGACTACGCGATGCTGGACCGGCTGGGCGGCGAGCACGGCTTCGACGTCGCCCGCATGATGAGTTACGAGGTGCACGGGATGCGGGTGTCGAGCTCGGCCGTGCGCCAGGCACTGGCGGCCGGCGATCTGGCGGCCGTGCAACAGCTGCTGGGCCGACCTTACGCCGTCAGCGGCCATGTGGTGCACGGGCGCAAGCTCGGCCGCGAGCTCGGCTTCCGGACGCTGAACCTGCGCTTCGCGCACCCGCGGCCGGCGGCGATGGGCATCTTCGTGGCCCGCGTCCACGGTCTCGGCCATGCGCCGCTGCCGGCCGTGGCCAGCCTGGGCGTGCGCCCGACGGTCGAGGACGCCGGCCGTGTGCTGCTGGAAGTGCACTGCCTGGCCTGGCCGGACACGCTGGGTATCGACGCGGGCTACGGCTGCCGGCTGCGCGTGGACCTGCTGCACAAGCTGCACGACGAGCGCCGCTACGACTCCCTGGAGGCGCTGCGCCTGGGCATCGCCCAGGACGTGCGCGATGCGCACGCGTGGTTCGCACAGCGCGCCGTGCCCGCCTAGCGCGCAAGGCCCTCCCACCCGCACGAGACAGTCCCCCTTGCAGGCGCCAGCCCCGGCGCCCGGAACACGACGATGACTTCCCCCGCCTCCCCGTCCCCCGCCGCCGGCCCCGACTACCGCGCCACGCTGAACCTGCCCGACACGCCCTTCCCGATGCGCGGCGACCTGCCCAAGCGCGAGCCGGGCTGGGTGCAGGCCTGGCAGCAGGCCGGCACCTACCAGCGCCTGCGCGCCGCGCGCCGGGGCGCGCCGCTGTTCGTGCTGCACGACGGCCCGCCGTACGCCAACGGCAAGCTGCACATCGGCCACGCGCTGAACAAGGTGCTGAAGGACATGATCGTCAAGAGCCGGCAGCTCGCCGGCTACGACGCGCGCTACGTGCCGGGCTGGGACTGCCACGGCCTGCCGATCGAGAACGCGATCGAGAAGCTGCACGGCCGCGGCCTGCCGCGCGACCAGGTGCAGGCGAAGAGCCGCGCCTTCGCCACCGAGCAGATCGCGCAGCAGATGAAGGATTTCCAGCGCCTGGGCGTGCTCGGCGACTGGGAGCATCCCTATCGCACGATGGACCTCGGCAACGAGGCCGGCGAGATCCGCGTGCTCAAGCGTCTGATGGAGCGCGGCTTCGTCTACCGCGGCAGCAAGCCGGTGTACTGGTGCTTCGACTGCGGCTC
>JBMTXX010000131.1:0-10296 GCA_049453935.1 Rubrivivax sp. | reverse complement strand
CCGCGCCAGCAGGCCAGCCTCGGCGTGATCGCCGAGGCCCTGGCCGACGAAGCCTTCTGCCGCTGGCTGGTGCGATCCATCGGCGCGACGACGCAGATCGCCACCGAGGGCGGCGCAACGCTGGCGTTCGAGCCTGGGCCGCGCTATGAGGAACTCGTCGGCGCGGTGGGCGACGCTGCCTGGTCGCTCACCCCGTTGCCTGCGGGGCGACACACCCTGGTGGTCTGTGACGCGCGGGTGCTGCTCAAGGTCTATCGCCGTCCGACCCTGGGGCCGAACCCGGAGCTCGAGATGGGGCGGCACCTGGGCGACGTGCTGCGTCAGCCCCACTGCCTGCCGGTGGCTGGCAGTGTGCACTGGCGCGCTGCCGATGGCACATCGATGCTTGTGGCACTGTTGCAGCCCCACCGACCGCAGCAAGGCCACGCGCGTGACCTCGTCGTCGAACGGGTGGCTGCCGCTTTCGAGCGCGCGCAGGACGGCACGCAAGCCCTGGGCGACGGGCTGGAGGCGCTGGCCGCAAGGCTGCGCGTGCTGGGCCAGCGCGCGGCGGCCCTGCATGCGTCGCTCGCGCAGCCCACCGGCGATCCCGCCTTCGAACCGCAACCGGTGCGGGCACAGGACCTGGATCGGTGGATTGACGAGGTCTGCGCAGGCCTCGCCCCCTCGCCGGTGACCCAGCAACTCGTGGACGCCGCCCGGGAAGTGCCGGCGCGAGGCGTGCGCATCCGCATCCACGGGCGCTTGCGGCTGCTGCACGTGCAGGTGACGCAGGACGACTTCCTTTTCGTCGACTTCGAGGGCGACCCATCGCAACCCCTGGACATGCGACGCGCCTTGCACACGCCGCTGCGCGACCTCGGGACCCTGCTGGGTTCGGTGGTCGAGGCCGTCGGTCTGGCCGCGGCACGATGCGCCCGTCCGCCGCCGGGCGAGGCCATTGCGCTGGCAGTCGATGCGCTGCGCCAGGCGGTGCTGCAGTCCTACGGGCAGACCGCCGTGACGGCAGGTTTGTGGCCGGAGGCATCCGCCTTCGAGGCCGAGGCACCGCTGCGCAGGCTGTTCGAGCACGCCGCCATACCGCTGCCACCTGCGACCCTCGACAGTTGAGGGAAGGATCTGCGCCGTGAGCCCACCCGAGACGATCGATGCGGTCTGGCCCGGCCTGCCGTACCCCAGAGGGGCCACCTGGGATGGCATGGGCGTGAACTTCGCCCTGTTCACCGAGTCGGGCGAACGCGTCGAGTTGTGCCTCTTCGACGCCAGCGGCCGCCACGAGGTGCGCCGCATCGAACTGCGCGAGCGCACCGACCAGGTCTTCCACGCCTACCTGCCGCAGGCCCGCCCGGGGCTGCGATACGGCTACCGCGTGCACGGCCCCTACCGTCCCGAGGACGGCCACCGCTTCAACCCGCACAAGTTGCTGCTGGACCCGTACGCCCGCGCCATCGTCGGCGATCTGCGCTGGCATGACGCGCTGTTCGGCTACCGCATCGGACACGCCGACGGCGACCTGTCCTTCGATCGACGGGACAGCGCGCCGTGGATGCCGCGTTGCGAGGTCGTCGAGACCGCGTTCAGCTGGGGCGAGGACCGGTCGCCGAGCGTGCCCTGGCACGACATGGTGATCTACGAAGCCCATGTGCGCGGGCTGACCATGCGCCATCCCCAAGTGCCCGAACCCCTGCGCGGCACCTATGCCGGGCTGGCCAGCGCGCCGGTCATCGACCACCTGCGCCGACTCGGCGTGACCACGGTGGAACTGATGCCGGTGCATGCCTACGTCAGCGAGCGCCACCTGGTCGAGCGCGGCCTGTCCAACCACTGGGGCTACAACTCGGTCGGATTCTTCGCGCCCCACGCCCGCTACGGCGCCAGTGGCCGCATCGACGAGTTCAAGACCATGGTGCGCACCCTGCACGCCGCCGGGCTGGAGGTGATCCTGGACGTGGTCTACAACCACACGGCCGAGGGCAGCGAATGGGGCCCCACCCTGTCCTGGCGCGGCATCGACAACGCGGCGTACTACCGTCGGTCGCCCGAGTCGGCGCGTCACACGATGGACTTCACCGGCTGCGGCAACACCCTGAACATGCAGCACCCGCGTGTGCTGCAGATGCTGATGGACTCGCTGCGCTACTGGGTGCTGGACATGCACGTGGACGGCTTCCGCTTCGACCTGGCCTCGGCGCTGGCGCGCGAACTCTTCGAGGTCGACCGGCTGAGCGCCTTCTTCGACGTGCTGCGGCAAGACCCGGTGTTGTCTCGCACCAAGCTCATCGCCGAGCCCTGGGACCTGGGTGACGGCGGCTACCAGGTCGGCAATTTCCCGCCCGGCTGGGCCGAGTGGAACGATCGCTACCGCGACACCATGCGGGCCTACTGGAAGGGCGATGGCGGGCTGATCGGCGAGTTTGCCCAGCGCCTGACCGGCTCGAGCGATCTGTACAACCGCAGCAGCCGCAGGCCTTACGCCAGCATCAACTACGTCTGTGCGCACGACGGGTTCACGCTGGCCGACCTGGTCAGCCACGAACGCAAGCACAACGAGGCCAACGGCGAGGACAACCGGGACGGCCACGACCACAACCTGTCATGGAACTGCGGGGTCGAGGGGCCGACCGACGATCCGCAGATCCTCGACCTGCGTGCGCGCCAGCAGCGCAACTTCATCGCCACGCTGCTGCTGTCGCAGGGCGTGCCCATGCTCGCCGCAGGCGACGAACTCGGCCGCACACAGCAGGGCAACAACAACGGCTATTGCCAGGACAACGAGACCTGCTGGATCGACTGGGCACTGGACGGCCCCCGGCAGGCGCTGCTGGAATTCACCGCCGGCATGGTTTCGCTGCGACGCGCCCACGCGGTGCTGCGCCGCCGCGACTTCTTTCAGGGCCGCCCGTTGGTGGGCAGCGGAGTGCGCGACATCGTCTGGCTGGAGCCGGACGGCCGCGAGATGAGCGGGGAACAGTGGCAGATCGACCATGCCCGGGCACTGGCCGTGCTGCTGTCGGGCGACGGGCTGGCCGAGTGCGACCGGCAAGGGCATCCGGTACGTGACGATCACCTGCTGCTGCTGTTCAACGCGTCGGCCGAGGTCGTGACCTTCCAGGCCCCCGCACACCTTGGCCCAGGGCGCCTGGTCGTGTCCACGGCACGGGCCGCCGACCCGCTGCCCGATGCGGCGTTCGATCCGTCACAGCCGTTCGCTCTCGAGGGACGTTCCCTGGCGGTGGTGCGCTTCGCGAACGCGGCCGTCCGGAAGCACTGAGCGCCGGTCTGCGGCCGCTCAATCGCGGCTGCCCCGCGTCACCTTACAAGGAGGCAGGTCCGGCGGCGTCGGGCCTGCAGGGTTGCCGCCCCAAGGCACCGGCAAGACCAAGGACAGCCGATGTATCCCACGATGACCTGGCACTACGAAACATCCGAGCAGATGCGCAACGTCAGGGACGAACTGCGCTCGGCCGGGCTGCCGATGGAGAACCTCTACGTCGATGACGACCTCAGACAGGTCAAGGTGACGGCCCCCGACTCCATCCGGTCAGGCGCACTGGCGATCCTGGAACGGCACGGCCTTCAGCGCCTGTCCTGAATTTTCGGAGGACATCGTGAACGACGCCGATGCACAGTTCCGGCTCTGGCAGGCGCGCCTGGCGCGGATCGACGAAGACATGGCTCAGGCTCGCGCGAGACGCCCGCCCGGCGCAGGTTCGGCACGGGATCCCGCCACGATCGATCTGCTGTCGCGCATCGAGCGCGACCGTGCCGCGCTGGCCCGGGCCATCGACGGTCTCCGCGGCGGCTTGACCGCGTCCTCCGGCGCCCGCAGGCCGACTGCCGGGCACCTCGAACGCCTCGGGCTTCAGATCGAACGCGCACTGGGCGCCGTCCTGGAACGCCCCTGACGGGCTGACCGACGCCACCGGCATCGGTCGCACCGGGCGGGCTTGCGGGGTGGCAGACGTCCGTTCGGCGCCTGGACAGCCCGGACGCCCGCGCCCATCACGCACAGGGCGCGTGGGCATGGCGGGTCAATGCCGAGCCGGCTGCCGTAGCATGCGGCGCCATGTTGACCCTGATCGTCCTGGCGGCCGGGCTCGGCCGCCGCTTCGGCACCGACAAGCAGATCGCCCGCGTCGGCCCCCAGCGGCAGACGCTGCTCGACTTCACGCTGCACGACGCCTGGCGCGCCGGCTTCGGTCGCGTCGTGTTCGTCCTGCGGCCCGACCTGCTCAGCACCTTCGACGAGGTGTTCGGGCCGCGCTGGGGCCAGGTCCTCGATCTGCGATCGGTGTTGCAGGACCCGGGCGATCTGCCGCCTTCGGTGACCCGCCCGGGCCGACGGGACAAGCCCTGGGGCACCTTGCACGCGGTCTGGTGCGCTCGATCGCAGGCCGGTGACCGGTGCGCCGTCGTCAACGCCGACGATCTGTACGGATCACAGGCCCTGCGCGATGTGGCGGCACGGCTGCGCGCCGACCCTGGCGAGGGCGACGAGCGCATCGAAGCCTGCCTGCCGGGCTACCCGCTGTGCGTCACCCTGTCACCCATCGGCGCGGTCAACCGCGGCTTGTGCCGCCTGCGCGATGGCCTGCTGCTGGGGGTCGAGGAGGTCACCGACATCGCGCTCGATGCCGACGGCAGGATACGCGGGCGTCTGGCGCAGGGCATGACGCGAGAGGTGCTGGACCCGCAGGCCCCGGTGTCGATGAACCTGTGGGGCTGGCGGGGGGACCCCTGGGCGGCGATGGCCGGCGCGCTGGCGGCGTTCATCGACGACCCCGAGCGCACGCCACAAGCCGAGGCCTATCTGCCGGCCTTCTGGGATGCGATGGTGCGCCAGGGGCGCGCCCGCTGTCACGTGCTGCCCGCGCCGAGCGGATGGGTGGGGCTCACGCACCCCGGGGACGTCGACACGGTCAGGCACCATGTAGCGGCGCTGTGCGCCGCGGGGCACTACGCAGCCATGCCGACACCGACGCGCTGAGCGCCGGTCCTTGCGACGCCACGTCGGGGCCTGCGCCCCTCGGCTTGCCTGGCGGATCGCGGGTGCGGCCACGTTCGCAGCCTCGTGCAAAATCCGCCGCTCGCCCAGCCCCGCTGGGGCCCTGTCGGGCGAGCCACCGAAAACCTCGAAGGAGACATCGATGATGAAGCTGTCGCGCCGCACCCTGGCCATCCTGGCCGCCTCCGCCCTCGCCGCCTCGGCGACCTGGGCCCAGACCAAGGTGACGATCTACTCGGCCGCCCCGCAGGACCTGCTGGATCGCGTCATCCCCGCCTTCGAGAAGGCCTCCGGCGCCAAGGTGGACCTGATCAAGGGCGGCTCCGGTGACCTGATCAACCGGCTGCGCGGCGAGCGTGGCCGCCAGACGGCTGACGTGCTGTTCTCGGTCTCCACCGAGGTGATCTTGGCGAACGCCGCGCTGTTCACGCCCTTCACGCCGGACAACGCCAAGTCCATGGCCGAGGCCTTCCGCATCCAGGGCGCGGCGGTGCCTTTCACGGCGGTGGCGACGTCGGTCGGTGTGAACACCAAGCTGCTGACTCCGGCGCAATACCCCCGCACCTGGCAGGATCTGGCCAACCCGGCGCTCAAGGGCAAGATCTCGATGGCCCGTGTCGACAAGTCCGGTTCGTCCTTCATCCAGCTGGCCACCGTGCTGCAACTCTATGGCGAGGACAAGGGCTGGGACCTGTACAAGCGCATCATGGACAACGCGGTGCTGTCCAACAGCTCGGGCGCAGTGCCGAAGTTCGTCAACGACGGTGAGGCTGCGGTCGGGGTGTCCAACGAGGACACCTTGCTGAAGTTCAAGGTCGGTGGCGGCCCGGTGGAACTGCTCTACCCCGCCGACGGCACCTCTGCCAGCGCAGACGTGATGGCCCTGTCGGCCACGCCGGCCAATGCCGAGGGCGGAAAGGCCTTCATCAACTTCATGTTGAGCAAGCCGGCGCAGGAGCTGGTGGCTGGTGTCGGCCGCCGCCCGGTGCGCCCGGATGTCGCCTCGAGCGCCGCGCTCACGCCGCTGAGCCAGATCAAGCTGATCGCCTACGACCAGGTCTGGGCCGGCGAGAACCGCACGCGCATCCTGCGCAAGTGGAACGATCTGCTGATCGAGAAGAAGTGACGCGGCCGGGCTGAAGGACGGAGTCGCGGCATGGCGCGCGTGCGCATCGAAGGTCTGCAGAAGTCCTATGGGTCGTATCGCGCCTTGCGCGATGTGAACCTGGACATCCCCACGGGCAGCTTCTTCACCTTGCTCGGACCCAGCGGTTGCGGCAAGACCACCTTGCTGCGCGCGATCGCCGGCTTTCACTTCCAGGACGCCGGCGAGATCCATCTCGACGACGTCGCGCTGGGGCAGATGCACGCCTCACGCCGCGAGGTCGGGATGGTCTTCCAGGACTATGCCGTCTTTCCGCACCTGAGCGTGTGGGACAACGTCTGCTTCGGGCTGGTGCAGCGCAAACTGCCCCGTCAGGAGATGCACGAGCGCGCCACGGCGGTGCTCGAGACGGTGCAACTGGCCGCGCAGCGGGATCGCATGCCGGCCCAGCTCAGCGGCGGCCAGCAGCAGCGTGTAGGGTTGGCGCGCGCGCTCGTCATCCGGCCCAAGGTGCTGCTGATGGACGAGCCGCTGTCCAACCTCGACGCGCAACTGCGCATCGAACTGCGCCAGGACATCCGGCGCACGCAGCGCCAGCTCGGCATCACCACCGTGTATGTCACGCACGACCAGGAGGAGGCGCTGTCGGTGTCCGACCTCATCTGCGTGATGAACGAAGGGCGGGTGCAACAGGTGGGCACCCCCTGGGACATCTACCGGCAGCCTGTCAACCGGTTCGTCGCCTCCTTCGTGGGCGCGCACCATTTCAGCGATCTGCCGGTCGACGACGCGCGCACCGTGCGTTGGCTGGGCTGCGAGTGGGCGGTGCCGGCATCGGCGCGCGCGGCGCGGCGCGTCGTGCTGGCCGTGCGGCCCGAGAAGCTGCACGTGGCGCGCGCGCCGCTGGGCGGCCTGCCTGGATGCGGCGCGACCATCGAGACCGCAACCTTCACCGGCCGCGAGATCCACCTGCAGTTGCGCACCGATGACGGCATGGCCATCGACGCCATCGTCAACGCGCACAGCGAAGCCACCGAGTGGCGGTCTGGCGATCGCGCCTGCGTGCACGTGGGCGCCGAGGACCTGATGTGGTTCGCTGCCGACGCCGGCGGCGAGCGCCTGACGTGAGCGCGACGGCCGGCAAGCGGGGCCGGCCGGACTTCTGGTCCGGCGCCATGGCGCTGTCGGTGGCGCTGCTGGCGGTGCTGCTGGTCTGGCCACTGATCGAGGTGTTGCGCATCGGGTTGGTCGACCCGGACACCGGCGAGATCACGCTGGAGTTCTACCGCAAGCTGCTGACGCACCGGTACTACGTCGGCGCGCTGCTGAACTCCGTGTGGGTGGGCGTCGGAGGCATGCTCGGCGCATGCCTGCTCGGGATCCCGCTGGCCTATTTCACGACGCGCTACACCATCCGCGGGCGCGACCTGATCTCCACCTGCGCGGTGCTCGCGCTGGTCTCGCCGCCCTTCATCGGCGCCTATTCCTGGATCGTGGTGGCGGGCAACAACGGCTGGCTGACGAACGCGCTGAAGGGGCTGGGCCTGCAGGTGCCCACGATCTACGGCATGCACGGCATCATCCTGGTGTTCAGCCTGAAGTTCTTCCCCTTCGTCTACCTGATGACGGCCAGCGCGCTGAAGAACGTCAACCGATCGCTCGAGGAGGCCGCGCACAACCTGGGCTGCACGCCCTGGCAGCGCTTCCGGCGGGTGACGCTGCCCTTGCTGATGCCGGCGGTCAGCGCCGCGGCCATTCTGTGCTTCGTGCTGTCGCTGGCCGATTTCGGCACGCCGTCGATCATCGGCCGCGACATCCGCACGCTGTCCACCCTGGCCTACAACCAGTACACCTCGGAGATGGGCGGCACGCCCAGCATGGCCGTCAGCATCTCGATGCTGATGATCGTGATCTCGATGGTGGCGGTCTTCCTGCAGCGCTGGAGCATCCGCAACCGGCAGTACGCCGGTTCGCTGATCCAGCGCCCGGTGGTGCTGGAGGCGCGTGGCCTCCAAGGGCTGCTGATGCACGCCTTCTGCTGGGGTGTGGTGTTGCTGGCGATGCTGCCGATCGCGGTCGTCGTCTACACCTCGCTGCTCAAGACCAACGGCCCGGTGTTTCTCGACGAGTTCGGGCTGACGAGCTACCGGCGTGTGCTGGACGAAGTCCCTGATGTGATCGCCAACACGCTGTGGTTCGCGGGTGTGGCCACGCTGTGCATCACGGCGGTCGGCGCCCTGATGTCCTACCTGATCGTGCGGCGCGAGAGCCGGCTGTCGGCCTGGCTGGACGCCGTGCTGATGGTGCCCTACGTCGTGCCCGGGGTGGTCATGGCCATCGGCTTCCTGCTGGTGTTCAACCGCCCACCGATCGACCTGGTGGGCACGGCCACGGTGATCGTGCTGATCATGTTCATCCGCCGCCTGCCCTACGGTGTGCGGGCCTCGACGGCCGTGCTGCGCCAGATCAAGCCCTCGATCGAGGAGGCGGCGGTCAATCTTGGTGCCTCGCCGCGCAAGGCCTTCCTGTCGGTGACCGTGCCCTTGATGCTGCCCGGCATCGTGGCCGGCGCGATGATGAGCTTCATCACCTCGATCAACGAACTGTCGTCCACGCTGCTGCTGTACACGGCGTCGACGACGACGATGCCGGTCAAGGTCTTCGTGGCCGTGCTCGACGGGGAGTTCGGCGTGGCCGCGGCGCTGTCCACCTTGCTGCTGCTGTGCACCGGGGCCTGCGTGTATGCCGTCCTGCGACTCGGCCAGTCCAAGGAGAGCGCTTTCCTCTGACGCGCACAGGGTGCCGTTTCGGCAGCACGGCGCCCGAATGCGAGCAAGACCTCGTGCTGACACCCCATCCTGACCGCGCCAATGTCGCCATGAACGCCGACCATCCACCCTGCAAAGGCCTGGCCCGACGCCTCGAACGCAACGCGCTGAACCGGCGAGACAGCTTGTGGCTGATGGGGGCAAGCCTGGGCACCGGCGCCCTGTTGCAGGGCTGTGCCACGTCTCCGGTCAGCGGCCAGCGCATCCTGGTGGGCATGAGCGAGGCCCAGGAAATCGCGGTCGACCGGGCGCAGTCGCCGCACCAGTTCTCGGCCGATCTGGGCCCCGTGCAGGACGCGCAGGTCAACACCTATGTGTCCGAAGTCGGCCAGCGGGTGCACGACCGTGTGGAGCGCGCCGGCCTGCCCTACAGCTACCGCGCGTTGAACGCCAATTACGTCAACGCGTACACCTTCCCGGCGGGCGCCGTGGGCATCACCCGCGGCATCCTGGTGCAGTTGCAGGACGAGTCGGAACTCGCGGCGCTGATCGGGCATGAACTCGGCCACGTCAACGCGCGCCATGCGGCGCAGCGCCAGGGTCAGGCGCTGCTGGCGCAGGTCGCGCTGGCGGGCCTGGCGGCCAGCACCGAGCGCTCCGACTGGGCACCACTGCTCGGACTGGGCGCGCAGATCGGCGCCAGTGCGCTGCTGGCACGGTATTCGCGCGACAACGAGCGCGAGGCCGATGCGCTGGGCCAGCGCTACCTGGTGGAGGCGGGCTACCCGGCCGGCGGCATGGTGCGCCTGCACCAGATGCTGGTCGAACAGTCGCGCGAGCAGCCGAGCCAGCTCGAGACGCTGTTCTCGAGCCATCCGATGAGCGCGCAGCGCCTCGAGACCGCGCGCCTGCTCGCGGAATCGGACTACGCCGCCAGTGCCCGGGCGCCGGCGCAGCGCGAGCGTTACATGGACCGCACCGCGTCGCTGCGCGCGCTGGCGCCGACGATCGAGGCGTGCCAGAAGGGCGAGACCGCGATGTCCCGCAAGTCCCACGCCGAAGCCGAGCGCCAGTTCGCCACGGCGCTGCGCCTGACGCCGCGCGACTACCCGGCGCTGCTGCGCATGGCGCAGTGCCAGCAGGCCCAGGGGCGGCTGCGCGAAGCCCAGCGCTACGTGCGCAGCGCGCGTGAGGTCTACCCGCAGGAGGCGCAGGCGATGAAGCTCGCCGCCTCGCTGAAGCTGGGGCTGCGTGACCCGTCCGGCGCCCTGGCCGACCTGCAGGATTACGAACGCGTGCTGCCCGGCGACGACGGCATCACCTTCCTGCAGGGCGTGTCGCTCGAGGCCATGGGTCGGCGCGACGCGGCTGCGCAGCAGTACGCCCGCTATCTGCGCAGCGTGCCGCAGGGCCAGGCC
>JBMTXX010000130.1:0-10563 GCA_049453935.1 Rubrivivax sp. | reverse complement strand
CGCCACCCCAGCCGCAAGGCCAGCATGCGGCTGCCGCTGGTCACCAGCAGGGTGGCCAGCATCGCAAAGCCGGCGTGGGCGCCGCTGTGCATCAGCGCCACATAGACCCAGCCGCCGGCGAAGGCGCACACCGCGTAGGGGCGGTGGTCGCGCAGCACGGCCGGGATCTCGTTGCAGACGATGTCGCGCAGCACGCCGCCGAAGACGCCGGTGACCACGCCGAGCAGCACCGCCACCAGCGCCGGCATGCCGGCCTGCAGGCCCACTTGCACGCCGGTGGCGGTGAACAGGCCCAGGCCCAGCGCGTCGGGCCAGAGCATGGCGCGCTCGGTGGGGGCGAAGTGGCGTCGCCGCATCACCGACATCACCAGGGCGCACAGCAGCAGCACGCCCCACAGCATCTCGACATGGCGCACCCAGAAGAAGGGCCGCTGGTCGAGCAGCAGGTCGCGCAGCGTGCCGCCACCGAAGGCGGCGAGCACGCCCACCACGCACACGCCCACGGCATCCAGGCGCTTGCGCGCGCCCTCGAAGATGCCGGACAGCGCGAAGGCCCCGGTGGCGGCCACCTCGATGGCCAGGCGCAGCGGGTCGGGGAGGGCGAGTTCGGGGTTCACCCGGTCATTGTGAGGGTCGGCGGGGCCTCGCCGCCGCGAGGGCGGCGCACGCGTCCCGCCGGCGCTGCGCTCATGCGCGCGACAGTTGCCCGGCGGGCACGGCCTTCGGCCGCGCTTGCACGCCGACGAAGGCGAAGTCGACCTCGGGCTGCAGGCCGCTGACGATGCGCGCGATGCTGCGGCCCGAGCCGCAGGAGTGCGTCCAGCCCAGCGTGCCGTGGCCGGTGTTCAGGTACAGGTTGGGCAGCTTCGAGCGCCCGATGATGGGCACGTTGCTCGGCGTGGCCGGGCGCAGACCGGTCCAGAACTGCGCCTGCGTGGTGTCGCCCGCGCCGGGGAAGAGCTCTTCCACCCGGCGCACGATGGCCTCGCAACGCACGCGGTTCAGGTCGCGGTCGTAGCCGTTCAGCTCGGCCGTGCCGGCGATGCGCAGGCGGTCGCCCAGGCGCGAGAACACCAGCTTGTACTCGTCGTCGGTCAGCGACACCTGGTGCGCCATCGACGCGTCCTTCACCGGCATCGTCACCGAGTAGCCCTTGGCCGGGTAGATCGGCAGCTCGAGGCCCAGCGGCTTGGCATACAGCGGGCTCAGCGAGCCCATCGCCAGCACGTAGGCGTCGCCGCGCAGGCGCTGGAAGCGGCCTTCGCTGTCGGTGGCCTCGACGTGGTCGATCTGCCCGCCCACCTCGCGCAGCGCGGTCACGGTGTGGCTCATCAGGAACTGCACCCCGTCGATGCGGCAGCGTTCCACCAGTTCGCGGGCGAACCGGTTGGCATCACCCGACTCGTCCTCGGCGGTGTAGGTGGCGCCGGCCAGCTGCGGGCGGATGTGGCGCAGTGCGGGCTCCAGCCGCACGGCCTCGTCGGCCGAGATCACGCGCCGGTCGCAGCCCAGCGCGCGCATCTGCGCGGCGGGGGCCTCGGCGCCGTCGAATTCCTTCTGGCTCGTGTAGAAGTGCAGGATGCCCTGGGTGCGCTCGTCGTAGGCGATGTCGCGCTCGCGGCGCAGCGCCTGCAGCGTGTCGCGGCTGTAGGTGCCCAGGCGCACGATCTGCTCGATGTTGTGGCGCGTGCGCGCCGGCGTGCACTCGCGCAGGAACTGCAGGCCCCACATCCACTGGCGCATGTCGGCGCGCAGGCGGAACAGCAGCGGCGCGTCTTCCTTGCCCAGCCACTTCAGCACCTTCAGCGGCGCGCTCGGGTTGGCCCAGGGCTCGGCGTGGCTGACCGAGATCTGCCCGCCGTTGGCGAAGCTGGTCTCGGCCGCGGGGCTGGCCTGGCGGTCGACGACGACGACGTCGTGGCCCAGCTGGCGCAGGAAGTAGGCGGAGGTGACACCGAGCAGGCCGGCGCCGAGGACGATGACTTTCATTTCCGCATCCTTTCGCCCGTGGGCGGGTGGGGTGGGTGTTGGGGTTTGTCTCCGTGCCGGCCGCGTGCCCTCGGTGTGTCCGGGGCCTTCATCGACTCGTCACAGAATTCATCGTAAAAGCCCCATAGCCTGCCGTCCAATGCATTCTTTCTTGAGTTTCGATGCGGTGCACGCTATGCTTTTGGCATGACGCTCGTGCAGTTGCGCCACCTGATCGCCCTGGCCGAAACCGGTTCGTTCCGGCGCGCCGCGGAGCTGACCTTCCTCACGCAGCCGGCCTTCAGCCGCAGCATCAAGGCGCTGGAGGACGAACTGGGCCAGCGCCTGTTCGACCGCCAGGGCTGGCGCAGCGAGCCCACGCCCTTCGGGCTGGAGGTGCTGCAGCGCGCCCGCCGTCTGGTGCTGGAGGCCGACCATCTCAGGGAAGACGCGCGCCGCGTGCAGCAGGGGCAGACCGGCACGATCCGTCTAGGCCTGGGGTCGGGCCCGGGGGCCATCCTGACGCTGCCGCTGCTGCGCCACATGGCCACGCACCATCCGCGCGCGCACCTGGAGTTGTCGCGCGCCAACACCGCGCTGCTGACGCTGGCGCTGCGCGAGCGCCGGCTCGATGCGCTGGTGATCGACGCGCGCTCGCTCCCGCCCGCGCCCGACCTGGAGGTGCAGGCTGTCAGCGAGCTTCGCGGCGCCTTCCTGTGCCGCCCCGAGCATCCGTTGGCGCAGCGCGACGGGCCCGTGGGCTTCGATGAATTGCTGGCCTATCCCTTCGCGTCCACGCCGCTGAGCGACGAGATCGGCCGCCTGCTGGTCGAGCGCTACGGGCCGCAGGCCCACCTGGAGCACTGCGTCTCGCTGCGCAGCGAGGAGATCGCCTCGCTGGTGGCCGTGGCCGAGGTCACCGACACCGTGGTGCTGACCACGCGCGCGGCCGCGCCCTCGCTGGTCGAACTGACGCTGGATCCGCCGCTGCAGGCCAACGCCCGCTTCGCGCTGGTGACGCTGGGCGGACGCTCGGAGCCCGCGCTGCTGCCGGTGCTCCGCGGCCTGATCGCGGAGTGGCTCAAGGATTGACGTGCCCCGGCGCCGGTGCGCCAGTGCGCCAGAGCATGCGCGTGCAAGGGGCGGTGGCCTCTGGCACCTGCCGGGCCCGTGGCCCGGGTGCTCACTTCATCATCTGCACCAGCACCAGCGAGATCCCGGGCACGGCCACCAGCAGGGCCAGGCGCAGCACGTCGGCCGCGATGAAGGGCACCAGGCCGCGGAAGATCGTGCCCACCGCCACGTTCGGCAAGTTCGCCTTCAGCACGAAGACGTTCATGCCGATGGGTGGGGTGATCAGGCCGATCTCGGTCAGCACCACGACGACGATGCCGAACCAGATCAGGTCGAATCCCTGCGCCAGCAGCGTCGGCGTGAACAGCGGCACGAAGATCAGGATGATGGCCATCGAGTCCATCACGCAACCCAGCAGCAGGAACACCGCCAGGATGGCCAGCAGGACGCCCATGCGCGACAGGCCGGAGCCCTGCACCAGATCGAGCAGCCCGTCGGCCAGGCCCGAGAACGAGATCAGCTTGGCGAACAGCATCGCCCCGAACAGCACCACGTAGAGCATCACCGAGGTGTTGGCCGTCTCGACGAAGATCTCGCGGAAGCTGCGCAAGGTGATGCGGCGCTGCGCCAGCGCGATGATCAGCGCGGTGCCCGCGCCGATGCCGCCGGCCTCGGTGGCGGTGAACACACCCAGATACAGCCCGCCGATGACGATGAGGAACAACAGGCAGAAAGGCCACACGCCCGACAGCGATTGCCACTTCTCGCGCGCCGACACCCGGTCGCCGCGCGGCGCTTCGTGCGGACGCAGCACGGCGGTCAGGTAGACAGTGGCCATGTACATCACCAGGCCCAGCAGGCCGGGCAGGATGGCGGCGATGAACAGGTGGCCGATGTTGGTCTGCGTGAGGATGCCGTAGATCATCAGGATGATCGACGGCGGGATCAGGATGCCCAGCGTGCCGCCGGCGGCGATCGTGCCGGTGGCCAGCCGCTCGGAATAGCCGTAGCGCTTCATGCTCGGATAGCAGACCTTGGCCATGGTGGCCGCGGTGGCGAAGCTCGAGCCGCACACCGCGCTGAAGCCGGCGCAGGTGACGATGGTGGCCAGCGCCAGCCCACCGCGCACCGCGCCCAGGAAGGCGTAGGCGGCGCGGAACAGGTCGTCCGAGATCCCGGTGCGCGACAGGATGTTGCCCATCAGGATGAACAGCGGCACGACGGCAAGCTCGTAGGAGAACACCGCCTCCGACAGCGTCATCGGCACCAGGGTGCGCGCGACCTCGAAGCCGTTGAGCGAGCCGATGCCGACGAAGGACACCACCAGCAGCGCGATGCCCAGCGGCACGCGCAAGAAGGCCAGCAGCAGCACGGTGGCCAGAGCGATGAGGCCGAGCGTCATGTCGTCACCTCTTGCGGGGCGGTCGTGCCGTGGGCGGCGCGGACCGGGTTGCGGACGAACAGCGCTGCCACGGCGGCCAGGGCGCTGGTGGCGCTGATGAAGTAGTAGGCCCAGCCGCGCGGGATGTTCAGCGCCTGGCTGACTTCCTTGATCTCGGCGGCTTCCTGCGCGGCGGTCCAGAACTCCACGCTGATCACGGCCAGCGTGACGGCCACCAGCAGGTTGACGACGCGGTGCCACAGCGCGAAGCGCGGCTGCAGCAGCCAGGCATCGAGCAGGTCGATGCTCAGGTGCTCACGCCGCGCCGTCAGCAGCGGCAGCCCGGCGAAGACGATCAGCGCCATCAGGTGCTCGGTCATGTCGTGGGCGCCGTAGACCGGCTTGTCGAAGAAGCGCCGCCCGACGACGTCGACGAAGGTCAACGCCACCATCACGAACAGCGTGCCCACGAGCAGCGAGCCGACCAGGCGCTCGATGCGGGACAGAAATGGGTTCATCGCCGGGTCTCCTCGAGGTCTGCCCCGCTGGGGGGCTTGTCAGGTGCTGGGCTTGCCTGTCGGCGTGCGCGCCCTTCGACAGGCTCAGGGCGAACGGTTGGGGGTGCGCGTTCTTCGACTGGCTCGGGGCGAACGGTTGGGGAGGCGCGCTCCCCATCCCGTTCGGGCTGAGCCTGTCGAAGCCCTGCGGCGTGCGCTGGTCGTCCTGCCCAACCGCACAGGGCCGTCGGGTCCCAGGCGTGCTTACTTCGCCAGCGCCTTGTACTGTTGCTCGTAGAAGGCGAGCATGGCCTTCGGATCCTTGACGCCGTAAGCCGCCCCTTCGGCCGCCCACTCGCCCAGCATCGTGCTGCGCACCGCGCTGACGCGATCGAGCAGCGCCTTGGAGGGCTCGCTGAAGGTGTGGCCGGCCGCACGCAGCTTGGCCTCGGCGGCCTTGTTCTGCGCGTCGAACTGCGCGCCGAAGCGGCGCGACAGCGCCTCGCCCGAGATCTTCTCGATCGCTTCGCGGTCGGCGGCTGACAGGCGGTTCCACTTGCCCTCGTTCATGACGATGAAGAAGGTGCCGTCGTAGAAGCCGCCGGGGATCTTGGTGTGGTGCTTGAGCTTGTCCTCGACACGGAAGTTCACCACCGACTCCATCGAGTGCAGCGAAGCGTCGATCACGCCGCTTTCCAGCAACTCATAGGCTTTGGGTGCGGGCGCGGCGATGGGGATGGCGCCCAGGTCCTCGAGCAGGCGTTTCTGGATCGGCCCGCCCATGCGCACCTTCTGGTTCTTCAGGTCTTCCAGGCTCGTCACCGGCCGCTTGCCGTGGTTGATGACGCCACCGCCGAGCATGCCCACGCCCAGCATGGTCACGCCCTTGTAGGCTTCGTTTTCCTTCAGGAAGCGGCTGTAGGTCTGCCACAGCGCCACTGACGAGGCCTCGGCGTTGGCGCCGGCGTAGGGCAACTCGGCGAACCACAGCGACTTGAAGCGGTCCGGCTCGTAGGTGAAGTTGCCCCAGGTGATGTCGGCCACGCCCTTGCGTGCGAGCTCGAAGTGTTGCGCCGGCCCGCCCACGGGCTTGGGCAACACGCGCACCGTCACGCGGCCCTGCGTCACCTTGGACACCTCGGCCATCCAGGGCTCGAGGATGTCCTTGGTGATGAAGTGGGTGGGCGGCACCCAGTTCGACAGCGTCAGCGTGGTTTGCGCGCGAGCGGCCGGCAGGGCGAGTGCGGCAGCGGCCAAGGCCAGCGCGGTCAGGGCGATCTTGCGGTTGACGTTCGGGATCATCGGGGTCTCCAGGGCTGTGGGGTTGGGGAGGTGACGCGGAAACAGGGGTAGGGGTGCTCGCGCGCTGCGTCAGGCCGCGAGGAAGGTGTGGGCGAGCTGCACCCAGTAGGCGCAGCCGATGGCGACGTTGTCGTCGTTGAAGTCGTAGCCGGGGTTGTGCACCATGCAGGCGCTGGCGACGTTGCCGTCGCGGCCGTCGCCGTTGCCGACGAACAGGTAGCAGCCGGGCACGCGCTCGAGCATGAAGGCGAAGTCCTCGCTGGCGGTCAGCGCCGGAGCCTGGGCGTTGACGCGATCCGCGCCGACGATGGCCCGCGCCACGTCCCGTGCCAGCGCGGTCTCGGCCGGGGTATTCACCAGCACGGCGTATCCGTCCCGCCAGTCGACCTCGGCGCGCACCCCGAAGCTCTCGGCCTGCGCCGCGGCCAGCGCGTGGATGCGCTCGCGCAGCAGGCGCCGCACCTCACGGTCGAGTGCGCGCACGCTGAGCTCCAGCGTCGCCGCGGCCGGGATCACGTTGTTGGCCTGCCCGGCATGCAGCGCGCCCACGGTCACCACCGCGGCGGCCTGCGGGTCGACGTTGCGTGCCACCAGCGTCTGCAGGGCCATCACCAGGCTGGCTGCGGCGACCACCGGGTCGGCCGCCTTGTGCGGCATCGCGCCGTGGCCACCGGTGCCGTGCAGCGTGATCGTGACGTTGTCGCTCGAGGCCATGGCGGCGCCCTCGCGCAGCCACAGGTGGCCCTGCGGCACACCCGGCAGGTTGTGCATGGCAAAGACGGCGTCGCAGGGGAAGCGCTCGAACAGCCCGTCCTCCATCATCTTCAGCGCGCCGCCCGCGCCTTCTTCGGCGGGCTGGAAGATCAGGTGCAGCGTGCCGTCGAAGTGGCCGTGCAGCGCCAGCTGCCGTGCCGCGGCCAGCAGCATCGCGGTGTGGCCGTCGTGGCCGCAGGCGTGCATGCGCCCGGCGCAGGCGCTGGCCCAGGGCCGGCCCGAGGTCTCGGCGATCGGCAGCGCGTCCATGTCGGCACGCAGGCCCAGGCGTCGCCCGGAGGTGCCACGCTTGAGCGTGCCGACGACGCCGGTGCCGCCCAGGCCGCGGTCCACCTCGTAGCCCCACTGCGCCAGCTTCTCGGCCACCAGCGCAGACGTGCGGTGCTCCTCGAAGGCGAGTTCCGGGAAGCGGTGGATCTCCCGTCGCAGTGCGATGAATTCCTCGACTTGCGGCAGCAGTCCTTCGATCATCTGACCCATCAGGGGCTCCATGTGTGCGGGGCGTCGGCTGGCCACAGGCGCAGGCTGGCGCTGGACGCGCGCCTGACGCGCGTCCGGTTTCGGATCGGGGGATGTCAGCCGGCGGCGCGTGCCACCGGCCGGGCGCTCACTGCGCCTCGAGCTTGATCGCCTTGGCGATCCCGCGGAAGCGCGCCGTCTGGCGCTCGAACTCGCGCTGCGCGTCGGCGGCCGTCAGCATCGGCGGCACCCGTCCGCCGAGGTTCTCCAGCTTCTGGCGTGCCTCGGCGTCGCCCATCGCGGTGGCGAGATGGCGGTTGAGTGCCGCGACCACCGGCTCGGGCGTGGCGCGGGGCACGAAGTAGCCGGTCCAGGTGTCGAAGGCGAAATCCTTGACGCTCTGGCTGTCGCTGACGGTGGGGTAGCGCTCGAGGAACTTCGCCTCGGGCTTGCCCGGCTGCGCCATCGTGGCGAGCACCTTGTACATGCCCTTGTCGACGAAGGATGGCAGGCGCGAGTCGACGACGAAGAAGGCGACGTCGACCAGGTTGGCAGCCAGATCCTGCTGCGCCGGTGCGAAGCCGCGGTAGGGCACGTGGACCATCTGCGCGCCGATGGTGTGCGCGAAGTGCGCGCCCACCACGTGATAGAACGAGCCGATGCCTACGCTCGCATAAGTCAGCGGCTTGCCTTCGGCATCGGCCTTGCGCGCCAGCGCGACCAGCTCGTCGATGCTGTTGGCCGGCAGCCCCGGCCGCGCCAGCACCGCCATCGGGAAGCTGCCGATCATCTGCACCATGCGCCAGTCCTCGGCCCGGTACTTGATCGACTGCAGCGCCAGCGGCGCCAGGATCAACTCGTTGGGCGAGCCCTGGTAGACCATATGCCCGTCGGCGGGCGCATTCAGCACCTTCTGCGCCCCGATCGCACCGGACGCGCCGCCAAGGTTCTCCACCATCACCGTGCGCCCGACCGCACGGGCCAGCGGCCGCTCGACCATGCGCGCGATCACGTCCGACAGGCCGCCAGCCGGGTAGGGCACCAGCAGCGTCACCGGCTTCGATGGAAAGCCCTGCGCTGCTGCGCCGCCGGCCAGCAACGTGGCCGCCAGCGCGGCCGCAGTGCGGGCCATCAGGGCACGCCGGCCCGGGTTGTGCAGGTTTGACGCATCCATGGTCTGTCTCCTGGGGGCTGGCGCCGCTGCGAGTCGGTCGCCATGGGTTGCCGAGGCCGTTCCGGTGTCGACTTCTTGCAGGCGTCTCGTTGCGCGACGACTTTCGGAATGGGACAGATGCTAGGGGCGACGGCGATGCAAGTCCAATGCATCTTTTCTTGGGTTTTGATGCTTTGGACTCATGTCTTTGGGGGTGTTGCCGTGATGCGTGCTGCCAGCTTCCTGGTGTTCGACGACACGAAGCGCACGAGCCGCTCGGCAAGGGTGTGGGCCGATGGCGTCAGTGCGGGGGCGATCTCGCGCGCCGCCTGGTCGATGGCCATGGGCAGGCGGTCGGCCATGTCCCCCGCCTGTCGGGCCAGGAATCGCGGCTGCATGCCCAACTGCCTGCTCATCAGCGCCAGGTGCTCCGCCCCCAGTTCACCGGGCCTTGCTTCGCCGCCGATCGCGAACGCGAACTCGGTCGAGAGACCGGGGTACAGGCGCGTGCACATCAGGTCGTAGAACGGTGTCAGCGACACGCCCTGGCCGGGCACGCTGTAGACCGACAGGTTCTTGGCGTGGCTGTCGTGGTTGCCGGCGTACAGGTTGAAGAACACCCAGCGCACCAGATGGCGCAGATCCGCTGCAGGCTGCGCGCTGTAGCGGCGGATCAGCTCGGCGCAGGCGACCAGGCCCGGGCCGCCTTCCTTCTCGTACTTGCGGTCCGACATCGTGCCGGCCAGTTGGCACAGGTCGTACTGCACCCGCCGCGCGAGCGTGCCGTCTGCGCGAACCTGACGGTCGAAGCGCCGCACGACGCAGGCTTCGGTGTGCGGCTCGTAGAAGACCTCGGCCGTCGGCAGGCCGGCCAGGGCGGCGGCGCGCATCACGATGGCTTCGTTGGCTGCGGAGTGCCAGACCTTGGCGAGGCGGCGGATGTTGGGCTTGAGGATGTGCGTGGACGGCGATGTGCCCTTGGGCAGCCTCGGTACGCCGTCGTCGAAGATGGCCAGGCTGGTCTTGTCCTGCGCGCCGGCCAGCGAGATGCGTGTACCTTGCGCGTGGATGTCGATCGCAGACGCTGACCGCTTGGTGAGGATGGCCGCGATGGCTTCCCATGTCGTGGCCTCGTAGCACGGCGCCTCTGGCGTCTGGCCTGAGGGCACCAGCACGAAGGCCCCAGCGGTGTCCCCCGCCACCTCCAACAGCAACGAGAAGAGGGTGGATGCCTGGCGCTGAGCGGCCAGGTATTCGCGCAGTTCACCCTCGGGCAGGAGGTTCTCGAAGAAGGCCTGTACCTCGGGCATGGTTTGCCGGCCGGGCTGCAGCGGGATGGCGGCCAGCGGCATGCGCTGGCGTCCTACCGAATGGGTGAGCCAGCCGGGCGCGTACTCGAATGCCAGCGGCGTGCTGTCGTACAACGTGCCGACCCGTTCGCTGCCGAAGTACACATCCAGCCGCTCGGGCCTGAGTTGCATCAGGCGGCCTTCAAAGCGAAGTGGTCGACCGAGAGGCCTTGGTGCGCACCACCACCTCCAGGCCGAGCAGGTCCATCAGGTCCAGCACCTTTTGCAGCTGCACCGTCGGCTTGCCGTTCTCCGTGTCCACGATGAACCGGTTGCCAGTGTTGCCCAGGCCCGCCAGATCCAGCTGCTTCAGCCCCAACCGCTTGCGTTGTTCCCGGATGATGACGCCCAACTCGGCGGCGGAGCGGACCGGGGTCTCCGTTTCACTGGAGTGACCGATCGGTAAGTCTTGGGCCGACGATGCCATGGCAGCTGGTAAAAATTACCTTTCGGTCATTCTCGATGCACTTTCGCGTGAGGTCAAGCGAAAAGTGACCGATCGGTCATTGTGGTGACGCTCGAGGGTATCAGCAGATCCCCGGCAAGCTCACTCGATGTTCTGCACCTGCTCCCGCAACTGCTCGACCAGCACCTTCATCTCCACGG
>JBMTXX010000129.1:0-10579 GCA_049453935.1 Rubrivivax sp. | reverse complement strand
GACGGCGAGAACCCGTACGAAGTCGAGATCGCGCTGGTGGACGACCTGAAGCCGGGCGAAGTCATCGTCCTGGCCTGCAACGGGCCCACCGACCGCATCGCGCCCTGGGGTGAACTGCTGTCCACGGCCGCCACGGCCCGTGGCGCAGCGGGTTGCGTGACCGACGGGCTGGTGCGCGACGTGCGGCAAATCCGCGAGATGGGCTTCGCGGTGTTCCACGGCGGGATCGGCCCGCTCGACACCAAGGGCCGCGCGCGCATGGTCGAACGCGACGTGCGCGTCGAGTGCGGCGGGGTGTCGATCGAGTCCGGTGACCTGGTCTTCGGCGACGTCGACGGGGTCGTCGTGGTGCCGCAGCAGGCCGAGGACCGGGTGATGGCGCTGGCGCTGGCCAAGGTCACCGGCGAGAACCACACCCGGGACGCCTTGCTGGCGGGCGAATCGCTCGCCTCGGTCTTCTCGCGCCTGGGCATCCTGTGAGCGCTGCGCAGACTCTGCATGCACGTGCCCAACGGGTGCTGCCCGGCGGGGTGACGGCATCGGCGCGCGCCAATCCAGCGCTCGGGCATCCGATGTACCTGACGCGCGGGCAGGGCGCCCACGTCTTCGATCTCGAAGGCCGCCGCTACATCGACTTCTGCACTTCTCACGGCGCCTCGCTGCTCGGCCACGGGCATCCCGGTGTCATGGCTGCGATGGCGCAGGCCCTTGAAATCGGCGGCCTGTGTGCTGCCGAGACCGAGCACAGCATCCTGCTGGCCGAGAAGTTGTGCGAGGTGGTGCCGTGTGCCGAGCAGGTGCGGTTCGGCGGCTCGGGCACCGAGACCGTGATGCACGGCCTGCGTCTGGCGCGCACCGCCACCGGTCGGCGGCGGGTGGTGAAGTTCGAGGGCCATTTCCACGGCTATTCCGACGCGCTGAACTACAGCGTGATGCCGCCCGTGGAGCGCGCCGGTCCGGCGTCGGCGCCCCAGCCTTATGCCGAGTCCGGGGGGATGCCAGAGCAGGCAGCCGACGACCTGGTGCTGCTGCCCTTCAACGACTTCGACGCGCTCGAGCGGGCCTTTGCCGAGCACGGCCACGACATTGCGGCGCTGCTGGTCGAGCCTGTCAACTACGACCAGGGCTGTGTGATGCCGGCCGACGGGTTCCTGCAGGCCTGCCGGCGGCTGTGTGATGCGCACGGTGCCGTGCTCTTCTTCGACGAGGTGCTGACGGCGTTTCGCGTCGCGCTCGGCGGTGTGCAGGCCTACCTGGGTGTGACGCCCGACCTGTGTGTGCTGGGCAAGGCCCTCGGCGGCGGCTTCCCGATCAGTGCGCTGGCTGGCCGGCGTGCGGTCATGCGGCATCTCAAGCCCGAGGGGCGCAGCCAGATGTCGGGCACCTTTCTGGCCCACCCGGCCTGCGTGATGGCGGCCGGGGCCGCGCTGGCAGCTTACTCGCAGCCGGACTTTTATCCGACGCTTTGGCGCCGCAGCGAAGTCTTCGCAGACGCCTTGCAAGCGGCCATCGACGAGGTCGGCGTGGTCGTGCGCTTGCAGCACCTGGGCCCGCGCTTCGGCCTGTATTTCGGCGTCGACGGGCCGGTGACAGACTATCGGCAGGCCGCGCGACGTGATCTGGCGCAGGAGATGGCCTTCATCCGCGCCTGCCACGACCGCGGTGTCTACCTGCAGCCCTCGGCGCATCACGGGTTCTCCAGCGCGCATGACGAGGCCACCTTGCTGCAAGCCGCGGCGGTGATGCGTGAGGCGCTTGTCGAATTGCGCGACCGGGGTGTGGGCAGGCCTGTGGCCCGGGGTTTCGCGCGATGAAACACGCTGTCTCTGGACCGTTTCGGTCCGCTCTATAAGATCAACTCAAGCTCCGGGATCGCCCCATCATGCGCATTGCACTGATCCACATCGGTCAGGAGACCAACGATTTCAACCCCGTGCCGACGACGCTGCGGGATTTCGAATCCTTCGGCATCTTCGAGGGCGAGGACATCCTGCGCCAGTTCCGTGGGCTGGGGCAGATCGGGGGGCACCTGAAGGCGGTCGAGGACTCAGGCCTGCCGGTCGAGACGGTCCCCATCGTGCGCGCCTGGGCCACTGCCGGCGGGCGTGTGCAGCGCTCATGCTTCGAGCTGTTCCAGCGCAAGATCGCCGATGGCCTTCGGGCGGCCGGCCGCGTCGACGGCCTGGCGCTGCAACTGCACGGCGCTTGTTCGGCCGACGGCCTGGACGACGTCGAGGGCGAGCAGTTGGCGCTGTGCCGCCAGATCCTGGGCCCGGACGTGCCGATCGTGCTCGGGCTGGACCACCACGCCAACATCACGCACAAGATGGTGGCCCACTGCGACGCCATCGTCGGCCACCGCACGCAGCCGCACGACCCCTTCGACACCGGTGTCATCGGCACGCGGCTGCTGCTGCGCATCGTGCGCGGTGAAGTCAAGCCGGTCATGCGCTGGCGCAAGATCCCGCTGCTGTCGCATCAGGAGCAGTTCCTCACCTCCAAGGGGCCGATGAAGCGCTGGTTCGATCGCGCCCGCGAAATCGAGGCCGACCCGCGCGTGCTGCAGGCGTCCAACTACCCGATGCAGCCCTGGCTGGACGTGGCCGAGGGCGGCTGGGCGACGGTGGTCGTGACCGATGGCGACGCGGCGCTGGCCGACCGTCTGGCCGACGAGCTGGCTGACCTGGCCTGGTCGATGAGGGCCGATTTCCAGGTGCGCGAGGCGCTGTCGGTCGACGAGGCGGTGCGTCAAGCCGATGCCGAGCCGCGCGGTGTCGTCGTCATCAGCGACACCGGCGACACCGTCTTCGGGGGCTCGGCCGGCGACAGCAACCTGATCCTGGAGTCCATGCTGCGGCAGGGCGTGCGCCACCGCGCGTTGATTCCGCTGATCGAGCCCGTGACCGCGCACGCCCTGGTGCGCGCAGGCGAGGGCGCGACGGTCGAAATCGACGTCGGCGGCCACAGCGCGCCGGCCTTCTTCAAGCCTTTGCGCGTGACGGGCACCGTGCGGCGCGTCGGCGGCGGCTGGGTCCGTGTGGCCGGGCACCACCAGGAGCAGGTGGACATGGGGGCCGCCGCGGTCTTCGAGGTCGGGCCTGTGACCTTGCTCGTCAGCGAACTGCGTGGCGTGGCCGGCAACGTGCCCGACGTCTACCGCGCCTTCGGCATCGAGCCCACTGACTACCACATGGCTGTGCTCAAGACGGCCTCGAACTTCCAGTACTTCGCACCCATCAGCTCGCGCGTGATCCGCGCCGACACCACCGGGCCCGGGCAGTCCGACGTCCATGGCCTGCCCTGGCGGCGCATCCCTCGTCCGGTCTATCCGCTCGAGGCGATCGACAACCGCCGCGTGCCGACAGCCTGAGGCGAGGCTGCCGTCCAGACCCGTACTTCTTCCCTTTCCTCCCGAGCCACGCTCAACCCTCCCGAAAGGATGCGACCATGAAGACAACCCGTATCGACACCGCCCGCCGCACGGGCCTGAAGGGCCTGGCTGGCCTGTCTGCGGCCGCGCTGATGTGGCCGGGCGCGGCCTTCGCGCAGGACCTCAAGGGTGGTCGCCTTCGCGTGGCCATCCTGGCCGATGTCGTCAACTTCGACCCGCAGCAGTTCTCGTCTGCCAACTTCCCGCTGATCAAGAACCTGTACGACAGCCTGATCGAGTACACGCCCGAGGGGCAGGCGATTCCGAGCCTGGCCACGGCCTGGACAGTCGGCGCTGGCAACACGTCGGTCACGCTCAACCTGCGCAAGGACGTCACCTTCCACAGCGGCAATGCTTTCGACGCGGCCTCCGTCGCGGCAACGCTGGCCAAAGGGGCGGACCCGAAGAAGGGCAAAAACGTCTACGCCACCATGTCGGTCGTCAAGGACTGGACGGTGGTGGACGCCCACACGATCCGTCTGAACTTCAACGGCCCGGTGCCGGACAAGCAGATCACCGACCTGCTGCAGTTCCTCTCGCCGATCGATGCCAAGGGTATCGACAGCGTCGAGACGGTCCCTGCAGGCACGGGGGCTTACACGCTGGCAGAGCGCGTGCTGGGCCAGCGCGTCGTCATGAAGGCCAACCCGAAGTACTGGCGCGAGAAGCAGCCCCTCATCGGCGAGGTGGTGCTGACCGTGTTCGGCGACAACGACTCCGCCAATGCCGCGCTGGAGTCGGGCGCGGTGGACATCATCTACGGTGGCAATGCGCGTTCGGCGCTGCGGTTGCGCAACGCGGGCTACCAGTTGGTGCAGGGGCCCGGGCCGCTGGTGCAGGTCTTCCGCATCAACACGACGCGCGGGCCCTTCCGCAACGAGAAGTTCCGCCAGGCTTTCAACCACCTGATGGACCGCCGCGCCATCCTGCAGGTGGGTTACGCCGGGCTGGGCGAGATCACGGCATTGCCCTGGGCGCCGGCCAGCCCGGCGGCTGACAAGTCCTACAACGACAAGTTCGCCTTCGACCTCGACAAGGCGCGTGCGCTGCTCAAGGAATCGGGCCTGTCGGCGGCCGACCAGAGCGCCTGGACCATGCTGGTCAACGGCGGAGATCAGTCCTCGGTGCAGATCAGCCAGATCGTCCAGGCCACGGTGGCCAAGGTGGGCATCAACATCCAGCTCGAGCTCAAGCAGGGTTCGGAGTACGTGGACGCACTGCTCGGGGGCAAGTTCTCGGCCACCTTCGGCGGCATCGGCAACATCCAGAAGTTCCCCTCGCGCGTGGCCACCAACAGCATCTACCGCACCGCGAAGAACCCGGTGCTGGGCGATCCGCATCCGCATCCGGCCTACGTGGCGGCTATCAAGCGCGTGGATACCACCTTCGGCTCCGGCGCGGACGTGAGGGCGGCCTATGACCACCTGAACAAGGTGCTGGTGGAGTCTGCGTTCGCGATCCCGACGAACACCTACGACATCGGCTTGATCGTCGCAGCCAAGAACGTCGGCGGCATCACGCGCGAGATCGACAACATGCTGGTGTGCCGCACGATCGGGTTCCGGTGACGGCCGACGCAGCCACCGGCTCGACGGGGGGCGGTCCAGGCCCCGAGCCGGTGCTGCGTGTGCGCGACCTCTCGGTGCGCTTCTCAGCGCAGGGGCGGGAGGTGGAGGTCGTGCGGGGCGTCAGTTTCGACGTCCACGCCAACGAGGTGCTGGGCATCGTCGGCGAGTCGGGCTCGGGCAAGAGCGTGACGTCGCTGGCGGTGACCGGCCTGCTGCCCGAGACCGCGCGTGTGCGCGGCAGCATCCGCCTGGCTGGGGTCGAGGTGACCGAAGCCGGCCCGGAGGCCCTGCGTCTGATGCGCGGTCGCGATGTCGGCATGGTCTTCCAGGACCCGAACACCTCGCTCAACCCGGTGTTCACGACCGGGCGTCAGGTGGTCGAGGGCCAGGTGGCGCTGGGGCGGCTCGAGCGCTCCCGCGCGGCTGCGCGCTCGGTCGAGTTGCTGGGCGAGGTCGACATCCCCGACCCGGCGCAGCGCGTGGGCCAGTATCCGCACCAGTTCTCCGGCGGGATGCGCCAGCGCGTGGTGATCGCGATGGCGATGTCCGGCCAGCCGCAACTGATCATCGCCGACGAGCCGACCACGGCGCTGGACGTCACCGTGCAGGCGCAGGTGCTGTCGGTGCTGGCGCAGCGCCAGCGCGAGACCGGCGCCGCAGTGATCCTGATCACACACGACCTGGGTGTCATCGCCGAGGTGGCGCACCGCGTGGCGGTGATGTATGGCGGGCGCATCGTCGAGACCGGGTCGGTGCAGGACATCTTCAGCCGCCCGGCGCACCCCTACACCGTGGGCCTGCTGCGCAGCATGCCGCGGCTGGACGGGCGCTCCTCGCGTCTGATCCCGATCGCTGGTCAGCCCCCGTCGCCCAGCCGCTGGCCGGAAGGCTGTGCTTTCCAGCCGCGCTGCACGCTGGCCGGCGACGATGCGCGTTGTCGCAGCCTGACCCCGGCGCTGGCGCCGGCCGGGTCGGCGCAGTGGACGGCCTGCCATCGTGCAGCCGAGGTCGGCGCCTGGGTGGCCGCGACGGACCGTGCAGATGCCGAGCAGGCCGGTGCGGCGACGCCGAGCGCGGCAGGCGCCCGGGCCGAGTCGGCTCCACCAACCGCTGGCGCCGCGGGGGGCGAGGACGCGCGCGGCGAGCGCAGGCCCGCGCAGCCAAGGTCGGCGTCCCCGGCGCAGGCGGCGGCGCCGCTGCTGCAGGTCCAGGGCCTGCAGGTCCACTTTCCGGTCAAGACCGGCGTGCTGCGCCGCGTCACCGGTGCCGTGCGCGCGGTCGACGGCGTGAGTTTCGAGTTGCATGCCGGGCAGTCGCTGGGCCTGGTCGGGGAATCCGGCTGCGGCAAGACGACGACCGGCCGCGCCATCATCGGTCTGGTCCCGGCCACCGGGGGGCGCGTCGTCTTCGACGGGCAGGACCTGTCCACGCTGACCCCGCTGCAGCGCCGGCAGACGCGCCGCCACATGCAGTACGTCTTCCAGGACCCGTACGCCTCGTTGAACCCGATCCGCACCGTGGCCGACATCCTGGCCGAGCCGCTGCACATCCACGGTCTGTACGATGAATTCGGCGGCGACCGCTGGGTGCGCGACCTGCTGGAGATGGTGGGCCTGTCGCCGTCGATGTCGGGCCGGTTCCCCAAGGAGTTCTCCGGCGGCCAGCGCCAGCGCATCGGCATCGCGCGCGCGCTGGCGCTCAAGCCGCGTCTGCTGATCCTGGACGAGCCGGTCGCCGCGCTGGACGTGTCGATCCAGGCCCAGATCGTCAACCTGCTGCAGGACCTGCAGCGCGAACTCGGGCTGGCCTACCTGTTCATCGCCCATGACCTGTCGGTGGTGCGCCACATCAGCGACCGCGTGGCCGTGATGTACCTCGGCCGCATCGTCGAAGAAGGCGCCAAGCACACGCTGTACGAGTCGCCGTCGCACCCCTACACGCAGTCGCTGCTGTCGGCGGTGCCGATTCCCGACCCCTCGTTGCGCGGCCAGCGTCGCCGCATCATTCTGAGGGGGGATCTGCCCAACCCGGCGCGGCCACCGGCGGGATGCCATTTCCACCCGCGCTGCCCGCAGGCCGAGGCGGTGTGCCGCTCCCAGGTGCCACCGGTGCGGATGCTGCACGGCGGCGCCACGCGCAGCGTGTGCCACCGGGTCGACGTCGAGGGGTCTTTGGCGCCCGCGCTGGAGGCCCACGCGTGAGCGCCGCGCTGCACCTGACGAGCCCGCGCTGGGCGCGTGCGTTCGACGTGCTGAAGCGCGTGTTGCGCCACCCTGGTGCGCTGCTGAGTGTGGTGTTCCTGGTCGGCCTGTTGGCGCTGGCCTTCGGTGCGCGCTGGGTGCTGCCCTTCGACCCGCTGGAGCAGGACTACAGCAGCATCCTCGAAGGCCCGACGCGTACCCACTGGTTCGGCACCGACGAACTGGGCCGCGACATCCTGGCGCGTGCCGTCTACGGTGCGCGGACTTCGCTGATCACCGCCGCCGGGGCGGTGCTGATCGCCGCCTTGATCGGCGTGCCCATCGGCCTGGTGGCGGGCTTCTATGGCGGCTGGCGCGACACACTGCTGATGCGCTTCGTCGACGTGCTGCTGTCGCTGCCCGGCATCCTGTTCGCGATGGCGCTGATCGCGGTGCTCGGGCGCAGCCAGATGGCAGCGCTGGTGGCCGTGGGCATCACCGGCATCCCGAGCTTTGCGCGCATCACGCGGGCGCAGGTGCTGTCGCTGCGCCAGCGCGAGTTCGTGCTCGCGGTCGAGGCGCTCGGCGGCTCGCCGCTGTACAACATGTTCCGCACGGTGCTGCCCAACGCCTGGAGCCCCATCCTCGTGCAGGCGGTGATCCTGTCGTCGGTGGCGATCCTGATCGAGGCGTCGCTCGCTTTTCTGGGCGTGGGCATCCCGCCGCCCACGCCGAGCTGGGGCGAGATGCTGCGCGAAGGCAAGTCCTACCTGAGCGAGTCGCCCACCTACGCCGTGTTGCCGGGCCTGGTGCTGACGCTGACCATCCTGTCGCTCGACACGCTGGGCCGTCGGCTCGGCCAGGTGCTGGAGGACCGGCAGGACCTGGGCGACCGGCTGGCGCCACGCGAAGGAGGGCGCGCATGACGGGCTTCATCCTGCGGCGCCTGATGCAGCTGCTGCCGGTGCTGGTGGTGGCCTCGATGGGCATCTGGCTGATGATCTATGCGGTGCCGGGCTCGCCGGTGGGCGCGCTGGTGGGCGAGAACGCCACGCCCGAGCAGATCGCCGACACCGTCAAGCGCCTGGGGCTGGACCAGCCGCTGGCGGTGCAGTACTGGACCTGGCTGCGCAACGCGCTGCAGGGCGATCTCGGCCTGTCGATCCAGAGCCGCGAGCCCGTGGTCGACCTGATCGCGCACCGCATCCCGGCGACGATACAGCTCGGCGTGGCCGCCACCGTGGTCGGCCTGCTGCTGGGCGTACCGGTGGCCGTGCTCAGCGCGCTGCGGCCCAACTCCTGGCTGGACCGCACGCTCAGCGGCTGGAGCGCGCTGGCGCTGGGCGTGCCGACCTTCTGGCTCGGCATCCTGCTGATCCTGCTGTTCGCGGTGACGCTGCGCTGGCTGCCGTCGGCCTCGGCCTATGTGTCGATCTTCGAGTCGCCCTGGCAGGCGTTGCGCAATCTGGCGCTGCCGGCGTTGACGCTGGGCGTGTATGTCTCCGGCATCTTCGCGCGCTTCCTGCGCGCGTCACTGCTGGGTGAATTGCGCGCCGACTATGTGCGCACGGCGCGCGCCAAGGGACTGCCCGAGCGCGACGTCGTCGGCCGGCACGTGATGCGCAACGCGCTGCTGCCCTTCGTCACGATCGTCGGGCTGATGATGGCCACCTTCATCGGCGGCACCGTCGTCACCGAGGCCGTCTTCACCTACCCGGGCCTGGGTCGGTTGCTGATCCAGGCCATCGGCACGCGCGACTACCCACTGATCCAGGGCTGCATCCTGTTCATCCTGGTGGTCTTCGTGCTGATCAACCTGGCCGTGGACGTGCTCTACGCCTACATCGACCCGCGGATCGACTACGACTGAAGCGTCTCGCCCGGGCGACCGCCGTGCGGCCCCGCGCCGCATGGCGGGGACCGGAGCCTGACCGCTCGCCCGCAGCACCGGACCGCGTGGGCCGGCTCGGCGCGGCAGCCCTCGTAACTGAGCGTCCGAGACGCCGAGTCGCTCAACCCGCCGCAGGTGGTTTGGCCACCTTGTCCGCCCAAAGGGTGCCGCCAGTGGCCCAGTCATGACGCGCGATGTCGAAGAAGACGATGTCGACGCTGTCGGGCGAGCCGCCGAGCGTGCGCACGGTGGCCTCGGTCAGCGCCTGCGCAAGGGCGCGCTTCTGCTCGACGGTGCGGCCTTCGAAGAGTTCGACGCGGATGGTGGGCATGGGACTTCTCCTGTGTGGGTCTGATGGGTCAGTGTCTGGGTGTGGGGCTGGATCCCGGTCGGCGAGCGCGGTCAGCGGTCGAGGTCACCCATCTGGATCTTCGAGCTGGGTTGGCGGTCTGGGTCAGCGGTCGTAGCCGGGGTCGGTGTCCTCGAGGCCGCGCAGCAGTGCCGGCCACTCGTCCTCGCCCTCTGGCGCGTCGGTGGGGCCAGCCCACTGGCGCTGCGTCAGGGCCACCACGGCGTCGGATACGAGCAGTGGCTGTCCGCCGGTGGCCGCCATCGCGGCCAGCTGCACCTGGGCCGCGCGCTCCAGCAGATGCATCAACACGAAGGCCTCGGCCACGGTGCGGCCCACCAGCAGCGGGCCGTGGTTTTCCAGCAGCACGCCGTCCAGCGTGCCGAGCGCGGCCACGAGGCGCTGCTGTTCATCGGGCGTGAAGGCCAGGCCCTCATAGGCGTGGCGGCCGAGCCGGCCCACCAGGCGCAGCGCGGGCTGCGAGCACGGCAGCAGCCCCTGCGGCAGCGCCGCGAGTGCCTGGCCCCACAGCGTGTGCAGGTGCAGCACGCACACCGCGTCCGGCCGCGCGGCATGCACGCAGCCGTGGATCGCGAAGCCGCTGGGGTTGACGCGCGCGCCCGAGCCGTCGACCACGCGCCCGGCGGTGTCCACCTTCACCAGGCTCGAGGCCGTGATCTCGCAGAAGCGCAGGCCGAAGCGGTTGATCAGATAGTGCCCCGGCTCGTCGGGCAGCGCGGCCGAGATGTGCGTCCAGACGATGTCGTCCCAGCCCCGCTGCGCGGCCAGGCGGTAGGCAGCGGCGAGGTCGCGGCGCAGGGTGCGTTCGCGGGCGGAAGGTGACGAGACAGCCATCCAACGATTGTCGCTTCCGGCAGGTAAATGCCGGCATCGGCGCCGCTGCTGCTATCCCGGACGGGCCTGAGTCGGTGACGCCGGTGGCTGAGGGCCGGCGCGCGCAGGACTCGAGGTCCTCTGCGAGCGCGGCGTCTCGCTATTCCATCACGCCAAACACCCCGGCGAGCGTCAGCACGCCGAGCAAGGCCAGGATCGCCAGGCGCACTACCACCGTCCGCGCCATGCTGAAACCGGCGAAGTGGTGCGCGAATTCCGGTGGCATCGGCATGGGCCGCAGGGCAGAGACGTTGGCGCCACCGGTGT
>JBMTXX010000128.1:0-10703 GCA_049453935.1 Rubrivivax sp. | reverse complement strand
TCTCGCGCATCAGCGTCAGCTTGTGCTGGATCAGCGGGTGGGTGAGGTGGTGAACGGCGGGCTGTGGCGTCATGGATGTGGCTCCAGGGGGTGAGTGCCAGCGTCTTTTGCGAGGGGAGGCGGCGGCCGCGCGCGGTTCAGAACACCGTGCCGTCGCTGTCGATGCGAAACGGCGGCGCGCCGTCGCGCAACGACTGCGCGATGCGACGTCCTGCCGCCCAGGTGCCGCCTTCCAGGATGCAGGCCAGCGGCAGCGCAGCGGCGTCCGCGCCGAGCTCGGCACGCACCTGCGTGGCCAGCTCGTCGAGCAGCGTGACGGTCAGCGCACGCCACTCGACGACGAAGGGGTCTGACGGTTTCCAGGTGCGGGCGAGGTCTGCACGGGAGCGCGGCACGATGACACCGTGGTCCAGCAGCAGGCCACCGTTGCGGTATTCGGGCAGCCCGGTCAGCGCGTCCAGTCCCGTCACCTCGATGCCGGCCCATTGCAGCGGCTCCAGCAGCGAGTAGGCCAGCCATTGGCTGAGCTTGTGGAAGGGCACCCAGCCGGTGGTGGCGGGATCGCGCCCCGCGGCGCCGGCCCCTGCTTCCTCGGTGCCTGCCAGGCCCGTGGCGTCGCCGGCCCAGGGATGGGGCCAGACGTCACCTGCCGGCAGGCCGAGGACGCGCGAGCCGCTGACCCAGATCGGCGCGTAGGCCGTCACGAGTTCGCGCAGGACGTCCGCAGCCGCCACCGAGGTGCGGGCCCCGCCGTCGCACAGGTCGTCCAGCAATCGTCCCGGGCGAGCAGGGCCACCGTGCCGGGTGGCCTGCGCCTGCAGGACCTCCCCCAGACGCACCAGCAGCGCGGCGCGGCCGTCCACGCCGACCAGCGGGTTGGACGGCGACACCTGGAAGACCGAGGCCATCGCAGCCGCGTCCAGCCGCTGCAGGGCGCGCGCGTCCACGCGCAGCGCATCGGCCGGATCGTCGGAGAACACCCCGGCGACAAAGGCGCGCAAGCTCGCCACGCCCAGCCCCTCGGAGCGTGTGTAGGCGTGACCGTCGGGCCCGGCCGAAGCGGCCTCGGTGCGCGCGGTCTTGGCCACCGCCGACAGGTCGGACGTCGCGTCGCCGTCGGCCGCGGGCGCAGGTTCCGCGTGTTGCGGCTCGGCGGTCGAGGATGTCTCCGAGTCAGGCTTCGCAGCCGTCGCACGTCCCGCGCCGCCTCCCGCCGCGCCCAGCATGGCCAGCAGGTCGTCGCCTTTCTGGCGGTGTACCGGCAGCGCGAGCGCGTCCACGCTGCTGCCCTCCCGATAGCGCCAGCGCGGCCCGGCGCCCGCGTCCAGCAGCACACTGACCACGGTCAGGTCCATCCTGGCGCGGGCGATGTCGGCGGCGCTGCGCCCCGCCAGCAGGGCGTCGAGCTCGCCTTTGCGGTCCACCCCGCCGGCCTCGAAGTGGCGCCAGCGGCTGTGGTAGGGGATCTTCAGATCGGGAAAGCGCTCGCGCGTGAGCGCGGCCACCTCGCGCGCCACGGCGGGCAGGGCGCTGCGGTCGATCTTGAACCAGCCCGACCGGCCTTCGTCCACTGCGCGCGTCACGGCAGCGCAGCGCGCGCGGATGGTGGCCGGGTCGCGCAGCGCGGCCAGCGGGTCTCTTCCTGTGCCCATCACTCCAGCCCCCGCCCCTTGACCTGCGCCAGTTCCTCGGCCGTGGGCACGTGGCCGGCGGTGAAATAGCCGGCCGCGATCTTGGCCTCGATCTCGACCTTGGCGTCGGCCGGCACCAGCGCGTCGGGGATCTTGACGCGCTCGCCGACCTCGATGCCGCTGCCGGTGATGGCATCGAACTTGTCGTTGCTCATGCTGACCAGGCGGTGGATCTTGCGGATGCCCAGCCAGTGCAGCACGTCGGGCATCAGTTCCTGGAAGCGCATGTCCTGCACGCCGGCCACGCACTCGGTGCGCAGGAAGTACTTGTCGGCGCGGTCGCCGCCTTCCTGGCGCTTGCGCGCGTTGTAGACCAGGAACTTCGTCACCTCGCCCAGCGCCCGGCCTTCCTTGCGGCTGTAGGCGATCAGGCCCACGCCGCCCTTCTGCGCGCCCTGGATGCATTCCTCGATCGCGTGCGTCAGGTAGGGCCGGCAGGTGCAGATGTCCGAGCCGAAGACGTCCGAGCCGTTGCACTCGTCGTGCACGCGCGCGGTCAGCGTCACGTTCGGGTCGGCCAGGGCGCGCACGTCGCCGAAGACGTACAGCGTCTGCCCGCCGATGGGCGGCAGGAAGACCTCGAGGTCGCTGCGCGTCACCAGCTCGGGGTACATGCCGCCGGTCTCCTCGAACAGCGCACGCCGAAGGTCGGCTTCGCTGACGCCGAAGCGCCGCGCCACGCCCGGCAGCCACCACACGGGCTCGACCGCGATCTTGGTCACGGTGGCCGAGGCATCTTCCAGCAGGATGCGGCCATCGATGGCCAAGCGCTGGAAGGCCAGGGCCTGCTTGATCTCGGGCAGGTGGATGTGGGCCTTGGTCACCGCGATCGTCGGCCGGATGTCGTAGCCCTGGGCCAGGTGGTCGGCGTAGACCTGCTGCACGCTCGCGCCCCAGGGGTCGATCGAGACGATCTTGTCGGGCTCGCCCCACTGCGGGTAGGGGCCGATGGGGTCGGTGGGCGCGGTGTTGGTCAGGTCGGCGCGGTGGCCGCGTGCCAGGTTGCCCGCCGCCACCGCCAGCGCACGGTAGACGCCATAGCTGCCGCTGTGCGTGCCGACCACGTTGCGCTGGCTGCGGTGGGCGGTCGTGCCGACCACAGGCCCGCGCGCCAGCGCATCGGCTGCGCCCCAGCGGATGGCCGGCGCGCCCACGGCCCCCTGGCCCGGGTGCGAGGTCAGCCGGATGTGGCGCCCGCCGCCCGTGCGGGGGGGCGTGTCGGCGGAGGGCATGCTGGTGGTCTCGTTCATGTGGTGCACCGTGGGCCTGGACCGGAAAAACCGCGGAGGATACGCGCAACGCGCGGGGCGCGTTCGAAAGGGGCCGCGACACGGCAGATCGAAGCCTCGCGGCGCCTTGGGGGCCAGGCCTCCATGTCCAGGCGCCGGCTCATTCGGTTCGTCGCGTGGACGCTCAGCCGTCCACGACCCCTTGTGCGCGACCCCACGCGAGCAGGGCCTCACGCGCGGCCTGGCGGTCCGACGGCGCATGGAAGCTGGCCTCGGCCGCCAACAGCCCCATGCGCATCAGGTCGCCATCGTCGAAGCCGGCGTGCAGGCGCAGGCGCAGTGCTTCGCCGCTGGCGCTGACCCCGGAGATCAGCCGGTTGTCGCACTGCACGCTCAGGCTCAGGCCAGCGCGCCACATGGCCCGGATCGGGTGGGCGGCCATCGACGTCGCCGCGCCGGTGTGCAGGTTGCTGGTCGGGCAGACCTCGAAGTGCACGCCGGCTTGGCGCAGCGCGTCGGCCTGTGCCGCGCCCTGCGGCGTGTCGAGCAACGACACGATGCGCACCCCGTGGCCGATGCGCCGTGCGCCGTGCGCGACGGCTTCCAGGACGCGGTGCCCATCGTCGGCTTCGCCGGCATGCAACGTCAGCGGCAGTTCCGCGCGGCGCAGCAACTGCAGGGCCTGCGCGTGCAGGCTGGCCGGGAAGCCGGCCTCGGCGCCGGCCAGGTCGAAGCCGAGCACGCCGCGGTCGCGCCAGCGCAGGGCCAGGGCGGCGGCGCGCTCGGTCTGCGCCGGCGGCTCGTGGCGCATCGCGCACACGATCAGGCCGCAGCGCAGTTCGCTGCGCGCCAAACCGTCCAGCAAGGCTTCCACGGCAAGGTCCGGCCCGATGCCCAGGGGCTCGAACAGCAGCGGTGCGATGCGGAACTCGGCCAGCACCGCCCCGTCGGCGAGCGCGTCCTGCGCGGCTTCCCAGGCCACGCGCGACAGGGCCTGCGGGTCCGCCATGGCGGCCACGGTCAGACCGAAGCCTTCCAGATAGGCTTCCAGTGTGCCGGCGTGCGCGCGGGCGTCCATCCAGGCCTCGATCCCGGCGGCGTCTTCCGCCGGGGCGCACAGGCCGCGCGCGGCCAGCAGATCCAGCAGCGTGCCGGCGCGCAGGCTGCCGTCGAGGTGATCGTGCAGCACCACCTTGGGCATGCCGGCGAGACGGTCGAGTTCGGCACGGTGGGCGCGCAGGTCGGCATCGGGCATGGCGCCATCGTAGGGCAGGTGGGCGCGTCGCGGCAGATCAGCCGGGCACAGAGCCAGACGCCGCGAGCGCTCATGGGTTTGGCCATCCTCGGCCTTCAGATGCCGGTACGCCTCGATGGGGGGAGGGCTTCCACTGAAGCCAGCCCGGCGCGCGAATTGCTATGCTGAGCGTGCATCCGGCGCGGTCTTGCGCCGCAGCACCCTGGCCTTTTCATCCCTCATCGACCGTCTGTTCGACGGCGCTTCGGAGTCTGCCCGATGAAGCCCCTTCTCCAAGCCACCCTGGTTTTCGGCGCCGCCATGGCGTCGCAGGCCGCCACTGCCGCTCCCGCTGTCGTCTACGACATGGGCGGCAAGTTCGACAAGTCCTTCAACCAGTCGGCCTTCGACGGCGCCGAGCGCTGGAAGAAGGAGACCGGCAAGTCCTATCTCGAGTTCGAGATCACCAACCCCACGCAGCGCGAGCAAGCCAAGCGCCGCATGGCCGAGCGCGGCGCCGACCCGATCGTGGCGATCGGTTTCTCGCAGGGCTCCAGCCTGGAGAAGGTCGCCAAGGACTTCCCCAAGCTGAAGTTCGCGATCGTCGACTCGGTCGTGCCCCTGCCGAACGTGCAGAGCATCGTCTTCAAGGAGCACGAGGGCAGCTTCCTCGTCGGCATGATGGCGGCCATGGCCAGCAAGACCGGCAAGGTCGGGTTCGTCGGTGGCATGGACATCCCGTTGATCCGGCGCTTCCAGTGCGGCTACGAGCAGGGCGCGAAGTATGTCAATCCGCAGGCCGACGTGCGCGCCAACATGACGGGCACCACGCCGACGGCCTGGAACGACCCGGCGCGTGGCGCCGAGCTCGCCAAGGGCCAGTTCGCGGCAGGCGTGGACGTGGTGTTCGCAGCTGCGGGCGGCACAGGCACGGGGGTGTACCAGGCGGCCAAGGACGCCGGCAAGCTGGCCATCGGCGTCGACAGCAACCAGAATCACCTGCACCCGGGCACGATGCTGACCTCGATGGTCAAGCGCGTGGATGTGGCCGTGCACAACGCCTTCAACGGCGTGCAGCCCGGCGTGGTCTCGCTGGGCCTGAAGGAGGGCGGCGTGGACTACGCACTCGACGAGCACAACGCCCGCCTGGTCACCGCCGAGATGAAGCGCCGGGTCGACGCGGCCAAGGCCGACATCATCGCCGGCAAGATCAAGGTCATCGACTACATGGCGGCCAATGCCTGCAAGTGATCTGCGGGACAACGGCGCACAAGGGTGCCCCCGGTCGTGAGCGTGGGTGTGAGCTTGCATGACGCCGGGGCGGCGGCCCTGCCCTCGGGCGCCGTCGGCGCGGCGGTCCGGCCGCCGCCCGCCGTCTGCCTGCGCGGCATCGACAAGCGCTTCGGCGCTGTGCAGGCCAACCGCGAGGTCGACCTGACGGTGCGTGCCGGCAGTGTCCACGGCATCGTCGGCGAGAACGGCGCGGGCAAGAGCACGCTGATGGCCATCCTCTACGGCCTGCAGCAAGCCGATGCCGGCCGCATCGAGGTCGAAGGCCGGGAACTGCGCTTTGCCGACCCATCGCGCGCGATCGCCGCGGGCATCGGCATGGTGCACCAGCACTTCATGCTGGTGGAGGACTTCTCGGCGCTCGACAACGTGCTGCTCGGAGCCGAGCCGAATTGGCGGCTCGGGCCCGCGCGCGCCTCGGCGCGCCAGCGCCTGCACGCCCTGATGGAGGACACCGGCCTGCGCGTCGACCTCGACGCGGCGGTGTCCAAGCTGCCGGTGGGCGAGCGCCAGCGTCTGGAGATCCTGAAGACGCTGTATCGCGGCGCGCGCATCCTGATCCTGGACGAGCCCACGGCGGTGCTGACGCCCCAGGAGACCGAGGCGCTGTTCGACACCTTGCGACGCCTGCGCGAGCGGGGGACGACGGTGTTGCTGATCACGCACAAGCTGCGTGAGATCCTGGCCTTGTGCGACGCCGTCACGGTGATGCGTGCCGGCCGCGTCGTCCTGGACCGCCCGATCGCCGAGGTCACGATCGACCTGCTGGCCGAGGCCATGGTGGGCCGCCGCGTGCACCTGGGCCGCGTGGCAGACCGCGACGCTGCGACCACCGCCGCCACCCGGGCCACGACCTTGCTGAGCGCGCGCGGTCTGCGGGTCGTCGATGCCCTAGGCGTGACGCGGCTGCAGGACGTCCAGCTGGCGTTGCACGCCGGGGAGATCGTGGGCGTGGCCGGCGTGTCGGGCAACGGCCAGAGCGAACTGCTGGACGTCCTCGCGGGTCTCGCTGTCCCCGAGGCCGGTGTGCTGCAGATCGGCGACGTGGGCTTCGATGCGGCGCGTGGTCGCTGGCCCGATCCGCGGCAGGCGCGCGCCCTGGGCCTCGCGCACGTGCCCGAGGACCGGCACCGACGCGGACTGGTGCTGCCCTTCGTCGCTGCCGAGTCGGCGGCGCTGGGCTACCAGCACCTGCAGCGCTACGGGCGCGGCCCCTGGCTGCGGGCGCGTGCGCTGCGCGACCATTGCGCCCAGATGATGGAACGCTTCGACGTGCGTCCGCGCGCGCCCGCGCTGCGTTCGTCCAGCTTCAGCGGCGGCAACCAGCAGAAGCTGGTGCTGGCGCGTGAGGCGGCCCATGCACCGCGCGTGCTGCTGGTGGGCCAGCCCACGCGCGGCGTCGACATCGGTGCGATCGAATTCATCCACGCGCAGCTGCGCGCGCTGCGCGATGCCGGCAGCGCCGTGCTGCTGGTGTCTTCCGAGCTGGACGAGATCCTCGCGCTGTCGGACCGGGTGCTGGTGATGAACGCGGGCGCCATCGCAGGCGAACTGCCGATCGCCGAGTGCACCGAAGCCCGTCTTGGTCGCCTGATGGGTGGTGCCGCGGCGGCCACGGGCGGCGGGCCGGACAGCGCTGGCGCGGCGGCGGTTGCCAGGCCGGAGACGGTCTCGTGATCGGCCCTCGCGTCCAGGCCTCTGGTCTGTCGGGCTGCTGCAGGAGTCCAGGGTGAGCGGCACCGCCCCGGACCTGCCGCGCTGGGTCGACGTCGTCGTGCTGCCGCTGTGCAGCCTGCTGCTGGCGTTGCTGGTGGCCGGGCTGGTGGCGCGCGTGGCAGGGTTCGATCCGGTGCAGGTGCTGGGCCTGCTGCTGAAGGGGGCCTTCGGCTCGCGCGTGGGCGTCGGCTACACGCTGTACTACGCCACGACATTCGTGTTCACCGGGCTGGCCGTGGCCGTGGCCTTCCACTGCGGGCTGTTCAACATCGGCGGCGAGGGGCAGGCGATGGTCGGCGGGCTGGCGGTCGGTCTGGCGGCGCTGGCCTGGTCGGCGCAGTTGCCAGCCTGGCTGATGCTGCCGGTGCTGGTTGCTGCGGCCATGGTCGGCGGCATGCTGTGGGCGGCGGTGCCTGGGGCCTTGCAGGCCTGGCGCGGCAGCCACGTCGTGATCACGACCATCATGTTCAACTTCATCGCGTCGGCGTTGCTGTCCTACCTGCTGGTCAATGTGCTGAAAGAGCCCGGCAACATGTCGCCGGAGACCCGTGCCTTTGCCGATTCGGCGCGGCTGCCGGGCATGCACGAGTTGCTGGGCGCGTTGGGCATCGACTGGCCGCGCACGCCGCTGAACGCCAGCGTGCTGCTGGCGGCCCTGGCGGTGCCGGCCGTGCACCTGCTGCTGCAGGCCACGCGGGCCGGCTACGCCTTGCGTGCCGTGGGCCACGCCAGCGAGGCCGCGCGCTACGCCGGCATCGCCCCGCCTCGCATGGTGGTGGCCGCGATGGCGGTGTCGGGCGCGCTGGCGGGCATGGTGGGGCTCAACGAGATCGCCGGCGTGCACGGCCGGCTGCTGCTGGATTTCGTCGCCGGGGCGGGCTTCGCCGGCATCGCGGTCAGCCTGATCGGGCGCAACCATCCGGTGGGCATCGTGCTCGCCGCCCTGCTGTTCGGCGCGCTGTACCAGGGCGGGGCCGAACTCGCCTTCGAACTCCAGGGCTTCTCCCGTGACATGGTTTTCGTGCTGCAGGGGCTGATCGTGCTGTTCGCCGGGGCGATGTCGCCGGCCGTGGCCTCCTGGGTGGCGCGCGGGCTGCGCCTGGTGCGGCGGCGTCGGGTACCGGTCGCTTCGACGGAGGGCGCCCATGGGTGAGACGCTGGCGCTCACGGACTGGGCCGTCCAGGCTGGCACGCTCGTGGCGAGCACGCTGCGCCTGGCCACACCGCTGATCCTGTGCGCGCTGGCCGGGGTGCTGTGCGAGCGCGCCGGCGTCATCGACCTCGGCCTCGAGGGCAAGATGCTGATGACGGCGTTCACCGCGGCCAGTGTGGGCGTGCTCACCGGTTCGGCGGCGCTGGCGCTGCTGGCGGCGCTGGCCGTCGGGGTGGCGCTGTCGATGCTGCATGGCTACGCCTGCGTCACGCACGCAGGCGATCAGGTCGTCATGGGCATGGCGTTGACGATGACCGCGGCTGGCCTGACGGTGGTGCTGGCGATTGCCGCGTTCTCGCTCGGGGGGCAGACCCCGCCGTTGCCGGAGGCCGTGCGCGCCGATCGCTGGTTCCTGGGGCTCGCGGGGGCGATGGCGGAGGTGCCGGTGGTCGGGCCCACGCTCGGGGTGCTGATCGCGCAGGCCTTGCTTGGGCACACCGGTTTCGTCTATTTGACGCTGCTGCTCGTGCCTGGCGTGGCGTGGCTGCTGTTTCGCACCCGATTCGGGCTGCGCCTGCGCGCAGCAGGCGAAAACCCGGCGATGGTCGCGGCTGCTGGCGTGTCGGTCGCGCGACTGCGTTATCACGCGCTGGCCCTCAACGGCGTGCTGGCCGCACTGGCTGGTACCTTCCTCGTGCTGGCGCAGAACCCGGCCTTCATGCCGCACATGACGGCCGGGCGGGGCTACATGGCGCTGGCCGCGCTGATCTTCGGCAAGTGGCGGCCCGGCGCGGCGCTCGCGGCCTGCCTGATGTTCGGATTTCTTGATGCGCTGGCGATCCGTCTGCAGGGCGCCCGCCTGCCGCAGGCGCTGGGGGGCGGCGAGGTCCCGGTGCAGGCCATCCAGGCGCTGCCCTATGTGCTGACGGTGGTGCTGCTGGCCGGCTTCATCGGCCGCGCGGTGGCGCCGCGTGCGCTGGGTGTGCCGTTCCGCGGGGGGCACGACCGATGAGCCGTCCAACCGGAGATGACAAGCCGGTGCCGCCGACGGGCGTCGATCCCGCCGCCGATGCCTCGTCGTCGGCCAGGCCCGTTGCGGGGGATGCTGCACCCTCTGCAGAGCGGTTGAGCGATGCCTGCGCGCAGGGCAGCGGTGGCGCTGCGGTAGACTGGCCGGCGATGCTGTCGGTGGCCCGCGACGCGCGCCGGCATGCCCATGCCCCGTATTCGCGCTTTGCCGTCGGTGCCGCGGTGCTGGACGAGCGCGGTCGCGTGCACGCCGGCTGCAACGTCGAGAACGCCGCCTACCCCCAGGGTTGGTGCGCCGAGACCTCGGCGCTGGCCGCGATGGTGTCCACGGGTGGGCGGCAGGTGCGCGCCGTCGTCGTCGTCGGTGAGGCCGCCGAGCCGGTGACGCCCTGCGGCGGCTGTCGGCAGAAGCTGCGCGAATTCGCCGCCGACGACTGCCCGGTGGTGTGCGCCGACACCGTGCGTCCACGCGCGCTTTACACGCTCGGGCAGTTGCTGCCCGCCAGCTTCGGGCCGGCGCATCTGGGCGCGGCCGGCGAGGCGCAAGACGATACCTCGATGGCGCGGGCGCCAGCCTGGCCGGGCGACTTGCCGCGCTGACCTGAACACTGCAAGGCGAAGGACCCCCCGGCCATGACGCAAAGCCATCCGCAACCGCCTGCGCGAGGGGACGCGCGCGACGAACGCGACGCCGCCCCCGTGCCCACCACGGCTGCGCTGTCTGCGGTGGCGGCCTCGGCGCAGGCCCTGCGTGCGCTGGGTCCCGTGCCGGCGGTGGCGGTGCTGCTGGGCTCGGGCTGGGGAGGTTTCGTCGATCGGCTCGCGCGCCCGCGGGACCTGGCGTACGCCGAGCTCCCGGCTTTTCCTGCCATCGGCATCGGCGGTCACGCGGGACGCGTCGTGCACGGCTGGCTGGGCGACCGCCCGGTGCTGGCGCTGGCCGGCCGGCGCCACGCCTACGAGGGGGGGCGTGCCGATGGCATGACCGGCGCCGTGCGGGCGCTGGCCGCCGCCGGCGTGCAGGTGCTGGTGCAGACCAACGCGGCAGGCAGTCTGGATGCGGCGATGCCGCCCGGGGCGCTGATGCTGGTGGAGGACCACCTGAACCTGCCGCAACGATCCCCCCTGTGGGACGAGCGTGACGACCGCCGCTTCGTCGACCTGTCCGCGGCCTATGACCCGGCCCTGCGCGCGCTCGCGCAGCGCGCCGCCGCTGCCGCCGGCCATCGGCTGCACGCAGGGGTCTACGCTTGGGTGGTCGGCCCGCAGTTCGAGACCCCGGCCGAGATCCGGATGCTGCAGCGACTGGGCGCCGACGCCGTGGGCATGAGCACCGTGCCCGAGACCATCGCGGCGCGGCA
>JBMTXX010000127.1:0-10795 GCA_049453935.1 Rubrivivax sp. | reverse complement strand
GGAAGAAGATCGGCACCGTCAGCAGCATCATCGACAGGCTCTCCATGGCCGTGCCCAGCACGACGTAGACAGCGCAGATCGCCACGATGACGGCGATGGGGTGGATGTCGAAGCCGACGACGAAGTCCTTCAACGCGGACGGCATGTCGGTGAAGTTCAGGAAATTGGCGAACAGCGACGCGCCGATGACGATGGTGAACAGCATGGCCGACGTGCGTGCCGATTCCACCAGCACCTCACGCAGCACCGGCAGCGTCAGGGCCCGACGCATCAGCGCGAACAGAAATCCGCCCATCGCGCCCACCCCCGCCGCCTCGGTCGGGGTGAAGAAGCCGCCGTACATGCCCCCCATGACCAGCGCAAACAGCAGCAGCACGCCCCAGATGCCGCGCAGGGCCACCAGGCGCTCGCGCAGGTTGGCGCGCTCGCCCGGTGGGCCCCAGGTCGGGTGGCGGCGGGTGACCCAGACGGCGGCGGCCATGTAGAAGCCCATCGCCAGCAAGCCGGGCAACACCCCGGCCGCGAACAGTGCCCCGATGCTCTGCTCGGTCATGATGCCGTAGATCACCAGGATCACCGAGGGCGGGATCAGGATGCCCAGCGTCGCGCCGGCGCACACCGAGCCGGCGGCGAACGCCGGCGCGTAATGGAAGCGCTGCATCTGCGGCATCGCCACCCGCGCCATCGTCGCCGTGGTCGCCAGCGATGAGCCGCAGATCGCGCCGAACCCGGCGCAGGCCGTGATGGTGGACAGCGCCAGCCCACCACGTCGATGCCCGATGAAGGCGTAGGCAGCCTGGTACAGATCCCGCGACAGCCCGGCGCGGGTGACGAAGTTGCCCATCAGCACGAACAGCGGCACCACCGACAGCGTGTAGGCGCCGACATCGACGAACTCGCCGCCGGCCGACGAGATGGCCGCCGGCCAGGAGCGCATCAGCGCGAGCCCGACGAAGCCCACCACGCCCATCGCCACGGCGATCGGCACGCGCAGCGCCATCAGCGCGAACATCGCGAGGAAGCCGAGCAGCCCCTCGGTCACGTCGTCGCTCCCTCGGAGGCGCCGGGCCCGGCCGGGCGGGACGAAGAAAGGGCGGCGCGCACCGCCAGGAAGAGGTGGATGGCCGCCGTCAGCAACAGCATCGCCGCAACGAGTTGATGGAAGGGCCCGAGATGGATCTCCAGCCGCGCCGTGACGTCACCCATCTCCCAGGTGCGCTCGGATCGGCGCCAAACGACCCAGGCCGCCGCGCCGAAGACGGCTGAGGTCAAGGCCTGAGACAACACCGCCTGCCAGCGCAGCCAGGCAGGCCCGAGCACCCGATCCAGCAGGTCGAAGACGACATGCTCACTTGCCAGCGAAGCCAGCGGCAGGGCGGTGAAGATCATCACCAGCATGCCCAACTCGGTGAGTTCGACCGCGCCGTCGATCGAGTTGCCGAGAAACTTGCGGCTGAACACGTCCGCAAAGGTCAGCACCATCATCGCGAACAAGGCGACGGCGGCAGCCGTGCCGAGTGCGGACGACAGCCAACGCCCAGGCTTCACCGGGGAAGGACCCATGAGCAGAACCTGTCCTGGTGGCTTTCGGGGCGGTGGGCGAGCGGCACGATGGCACGGGGGCTTGGGGCGCGTCGTCGCAGCAGGGGAGGGCTCGGTGCCCACCCCCACAGCACGCGATCAGCGCACCTTGGCGATCTCGGCGCGGAACTCCGCCAGCACCGCCGCGGCGTTGGCCAGGCCCTTGGCCTCGGCCTCCTTGACCCAGGCCGATTCGACCGGGCCAGTCTTCGCCTTGAAGTCGGCGATGAACTTGGCGTCGGCGTCGACGAACTGGATGCCCCCAGCCTGCTGAGCAGCGCGGCTGGACTTGTCCTCTTCGTCCCAGTAGGTGCCGAAGTGGCGCGCGGCCCACTCCCCGGCGAACTTCTCGATGATCGCCTGGTCGGCCTTGGGGATCTTGTTCCAGGTGGCCGGGTTCATCGCGAAGACGAAACTCGTGTTGTACAGGCCACCGGGCACCGCGGTGCGGTACTTGACCAGCTTGTCGAGCCGGAACGAAGTGATGGACTCGTCAGGGAACCACACACCGTCGACCACACCCGACGACATCAGCTCGTAGGACTGAGGCGCCGGCTTGAGGGTCATGTTGACGCCCAGCGCCTTGCCCACGTCGTTGACGATGCCGCCGCCGACACGGAACTTGATGCCGTCCAGGTCGGCCAGCGTGCGCACCGGCTTCTTGTTGTTGAAGATGACGCCAGGGCCGTGGGTGAAGACGGCCAGCACCTTCAGGCCCTTGTGCTCGTCGAGCTTGGCCAGGTGCTTGTCGTGGATGCGCTGGTAGGCCACGCTGGTGGCCACAGCCGAGTCGCCCAGGAAAGGCATCTCGGCGATCTTGGTGATGGTGTAGCGGCCCGGGGTGTAGCCCTGCACGCTGAAGGACAGGTCGGCCAGGCCGTCCCGTACCGCATCCAGTGTGCCCGGCGGCGGCGCCACCGGTTTGGGCAGGATGTTGCACTTCACGCGGTTCTGGGTGGCCTTGGAGACCTCGGCGCACCAGTCGGCTTGGGCGCGCGACAGCAGGTGGGCCGGGGCGAGCCAGCTCGAGGTTGTGAGTGTGACCTGGGCCGATGCGGCGGCCGACAGGCCCATCAGCGTCACGACAGCAGCGACGGGTTTCAGCAGGGACATGGATGACCTCATGGAGGGTGCCGCCGGGTCCGGCGACATGACGACACGGTGTCGGGCGGTACCGCTCGGCACCTCGGTGCCCGCCGCGGCGCGGTTGCCGGACGCTGCCGAACCGTGCCGGTGACGGAACCCTGAATCCTAACGAAGCGTCTCGATGTCAGGACACCCGGATTACCCTGTCTTTTGTGCCTTCGCACCCGCGTACGGCGCCCGGGAAAGCCCCTTGCGGCGCATCCACAGGCGCGACCCGAGCAGCGCGGCCAGGACGGCGCCGTACACCGCCACCTCGGCAAAGTCGTTCTTGCCGGCACGCATCCAGAAGAAGTGCAGCAGCGCCAGACCGGCGATGCCGTAGACGGCGCGGTGCAACGCCTGCCAGCGCCGCGCGCCCAGGGCGCGGATCGCACGATTGAACGAGGTCGCCGCCAGCGGCAGCAGGCCCAGCAGCGCCAGTGTGCCTACCAGGATGAACGGCCGTTTGACGACGTCGACGACGATCGCGCCGAGGTCCAGACCCATGTCCAGCCAGCCGTAGCAGAGGAAGTGCAGGGTGGCGTAGAAGAAGGTGTGCAGACCCAGCACCCGTCGCAGGGGCGCGAGCGTCTGCCACCCGGTCCAGCGCCGCAAGGGGGTGATCGCCAGCGTGAGGCACAGGAAGCGCAGCGACCACTCACCGGTCGAGCGGATCAAAGTCTCTGCCGGATTCGCGCCGAGCCCCCCCGTGGCCGCGCCGAACACCAGCCAGGCCAGCGGCAGCAGCCCGCACCAGATGACCAGCGGCTTGAGCCACCGGACGGACATGGTCGGATCAGTAGAACTTGCGCAGGTCCATCCCCGCGTAGAGCTGCCCGACCTGGGCTTCGTAGCCGTTGAACATCAGGGTTGGCCGCTTCTTCGCGAACAGGCCGTCCTCGCCGATGCGCCGCTCGCTGGCCTGGCTCCAGCGCGGATGGTCGACCGTGGGGTTGACGTTGGAATAGAAACCGTATTCGTTGGGAATGGCCGTCTCCCAGCTCGTGCGGGGCTGCTTCTCCACGAAGCGGATGCGCACGATGGACTTGCCTGACTTGAACCCGTACTTCCAGGGCACGATCAGCCGGACCGGCGCGCCGTTCTGGTTGGGCAGCACCTCGCCGTACATGCCAAAGGTCATCAGCGTCAGCGGATGCATGGCCTCGTCCATGCGCAGGCCCTCGACATAAGGCCATTCCAGCACCGAAGAGCGCAGCCCGGGCATCTGCACTCCGTCGGACAGCGTGACGAACTGCAGGTATTTCGCGTTCCCGGTGGGCTCCACCCGGCGGATCAGCTCCGACAGCGACCAGCCGACCCACGGGATCACCATCGACCAGCCTTCGACGCAGCGCAGGCGGTAGGTGCGCTCTTCCATCGGCGCCATCTTCAGCAGCGTCTCGATGTCGATCGGGCCGGGCTTGCGCACCTCGCCCTCGATGCTCACCGTCCAGGGACGCGTTTTCAGCGTATGGGCCAGGCGGGCCGGGTCGTCCTTGTCGGTACCGAACTCGTAGAAGTTGTTGTAGGTGGTCGCGTCCTTGTAGGAGGTGAGCTTCTCCATCGTGTTCGCACCCGCGACGGCGCTGCGCGCGCCGGGCAGTGGCGCGAGCTTGCCGGGGCGTTGCACCGAGGCGAGCGCGTCACGCGCGGCAAAAGCGGCCAGCGCCGGACCTGCGGCGCCGGCGGCGAGCCATTTCAGGTGCTCACGGCGCCCTTCGTAGACGGCGCGCGGCGTGATCTCGGAGGCGACGCGATGGTCGTGGCCACGGTCTCGGTGGTAGTGCATGCGGGGACTCCGTGTCGGTGCAGGACAGATCAGATGGCCTGCCCGCCCGGGGCACGCCACAACCGCGCACCTTAGCCCAGACGCCGGACCCCGGCAAGCCGTGGGTCAATCCGGATCGGTGCCCCGGCCGTCTGCGGCGGCATCGCCGCGCAGACGCGGCTTGCGATCGGCAGTCGTGGCCCGCGTTTCCTGCGCCAGTCGCTCGCGCTCGGCATCCCTGGCGAAGGTCATGATGACCTCGCGGACGATGCGGCGCTGCGGCACCGGCAGGCTCATCAGGGCTTTCATCAGCTCACGGTCCTGGTAGCCGACGTCCGAGCCCCACGGCTTCTTCGGTTCTTCTGCCTGCAAGATGTTGTTCTCCCCGAAACCCAGGCTCTCTGGCGTCACGCTCAGCCAGTTCGCCAACACCACGATCTTGTCGTTCCGGGGCATGGTCTCGCCAAGCAGCCAGCGCCGCACCCCGTGCAGGGTCATCGGCTTGCCCCAGTGGCGGATGTTGAACTCGCGTTCAAGCACAGAGGGGCGGGCCTGATAACCGGCGGCTTCCATGGCCGCCTTCAGGCGCTTGGCAAAGATCAGCTTCGGGTCGCTCATCCCGACGATGATGCCGAGGCCTTGCCGCCTCATCGTAATTCCTGAGGGCAGTCACGTGGAGAGATTGACTTGAAAGTCAATTTCAGTCAATTTTTGGCGGCGCCGGCGTTTGCGGTGCTGCGCGCGACTGCTTCATCGACGCAGGGGCCAGCGAATGCCCGCCGCCTGCAGAAAGGCCGCGCCGCACGCCTCGCAACGGTAGCGGCGAGACCCCGGCAGCAGCCATCGCATCCATGCGCTTCGACGCCTGCGCGTCATGTCACTCTGACACCGCGGACAGGCCAGTAGGTGAGGCTTGGATGTCGTCATCGATCACTCCCGCGACGTCGTGTCCCGCCGGACTTCCGGGATGGCCGATGACTGCATCGGTCGCCTCGGCACGTCTGTGTGCCGGTTGCGGTGCCCGTGTCGGACCCTGCTCAGGCATCAACCGTGGCCGAGTCGACACGGCTGCAGCCTTTCAACTGTGCCGTCCCTTCGATCTTTTCAGTATCTTGCCAGAGTTGCGGATTCCATGGGTTCTCCCCCGCATGCACCTCGACAGGCACGCCGGTCGCGGACGAAAACGACGAAGGGCCATCCACAGATGGCCCTTCGCAGGGGGGGAGAGCGTCAGGGCGCCGCCACGGCGCCGGGGCTTCAGCGCAGACCGGCGATGTAGTCCGACACCGCCTTGATCTCGGCGTCGTTCATGCGGCCGGCGATGGCCGTCATCTGCGCGTTGTTGGCGCGCTCACCGCTGCGGAAGGCGAGCATCTGGGACTCGGTGTACTCGGCGTGCTGGCCGCCCAGGCGCGGGTACTGGGCGGGAATGCCCGAACCCGTCGGGCCATGGCAACCGGCGCAGGCCGGTACCTGCTTCTGCGCGATGCCGCCGCGGTAGATGCTCTCGCCCAGGCGGATGGTGTCTTTGTTCCGCGCCGCGCCGGGCTTGGCGACCTTGCTGGCGTAGAAGGCCGCGACGTTGCGCATGTCTTCGTCACTCAGCGTGCTGGCGAACCCCATCATGATCGCGTTCTTGCGCTTGCCGGATTTGAACTCCTGCAGCTGCTTGACGAGGTATTCGGGGTGCTGCCCTTGCAGGATGGGGTTGGCAGGCGCGCCGCGGCTGCCGTCGGCCATGTGGCAGGCCATGCACACGGCGGCCAGGGCCTGGCCCTTGGCGAGGTCGGGCTTGAAGGCGGGGGGCTTGGCATCGCTGGCGAGGGCAGGGCCTGCGATCAGGGCCGAGAGCGTCAGGGCGAGTAGCGGCTTCATGTCGGTGGGCCTGTCGCGGCCGAGCAGGCAGAGTTCAGTGCGGGCCGGGGGTGTACCCCGGTTAACCCGCAGATTTTACAATGGTGAATGACTTCCCCCTTTCAGCAGCGGCCGGCAGGGACTTTGCCGCCCCCGGCGCACGCTGCCCTGGCATGGCTGCACACGGCGCGCTTTCTCACCACCGCCAGCCAACTCCAGCATCTGCCCGTGGCAGGGCTGCCCGAAATCGCCTTCGTCGGTCGCTCCAACGCCGGCAAGTCCACCGCCATCAACACCCTGGCACGCCATCGTCGGCTGGCCTTCGCCTCGCGTACGCCCGGGCGCACGCAGCACATCAATCTCTTCTGCGTCGGGCCGAAGGACGCCCCGGATGCGCTGCTGGCCGACCTGCCCGGCTACGGCTACGCAGCGGTTGAGCGTGGGGCCAAGCTGCGCTGGCAGCAGGTGATGGCCGACTACCTGCAGGTGCGCCCCGTGCTGCGCGCGGTGGTGCTGATGATCGACTCACGCCTGGGTTTCACGCCGCTGGACAGGCAATTGCTGGATTTCATCGGGGCGCGGGTCGCCTCCGGCGAGGTGCGCTTGCTGGCGCTGTTGACCAAGGCCGACAAGCTGAACCGGCAGCAGGCGCAGGCTGCGCTCGCCGCGGCCCAGGAGGTGTTGGGGCCGATCGCGCATGAGCCGGCCGACGTCTCGGTGTCCTTGTTTTCCGCGCTGTCGGGCGCAGGCGTGGAAGACGTGGCGCAGACCTTGCGCGACTGGGTGCCGACGGAGTCTGAAGCGGGTGCACCTGCACTTGCACCTGGACTTCCACCTGGACTTCCACCGGCCCCCGAAAGCGCCGGCGCCAGCCCTGTGCCTGGCGACACCGGCGCCTGATGGACGCACCGATCGAGACCTTCGACCAGGTCTTGCCGCACGGCATCACGCTGGCCTGCCGCGCCGCGGGGCCGGTCGGTGCTGACGCACCCCAGGTGTTGTGCCTGCACGGCTTTCCCGAGGCGGCGTTTGTCTGGGACGGTGTGATGCAGCGCCTGCGTGGGCGCGTGCGCTGCGTGGCGCCCGACATGCGCGGCTTCGGCGGCTCGTCGGCCCCGGCAGACATCGGCGCCTACCGTGCGGCGGCGTTGATGGACGACCTCGAAGCCCTGATCGATCGGCTCGGCCGCCCCGTCGACCTGCTGGTGGCGCACGACTGGGGCGGCGCCATCGCCTGGAACCTGGCGGCGCAGCGGCCGTCGCTGATGCGCCGCCTGCTGATCGTGAACTCGCCGCACCCGGCCACCTTCCTGCGCGAGCTGCGCCACAACCCGGCCCAGCGCGCGGCCAGCGCCTACATGAACTTCCTGTGCCGCCCGGATGCGGCGGCGCTGCTCGAGCAGGACGGCTACGCAAGACTGTGGCCTTTCTTCGAACGCATGGGGGCTTCGGCCTGGCTGGACGAGGCGATGCGCGAGCGGTATCGCCGGGTCTGGGCCTGCGGGCTGGACGGCGGGCTCAACTATTACCGGGCTTCGCCGTTGAGGCCGCCGCTGGACGGCGAGCCCGACCGCCTGGCGCGCATCGACCTGCCCGACGCGGCGGTGACGGTGCGGGTGCCGACGACGGTGCTGTGGGGCCTGGACGACACGGCCTTGCTGCCAGGCTTGCTGGACGGTCTGGCGCAGTGGGTGCCCGATCTGCGCCTGGTCCGCGTCAGCGGGGCCAGCCACTGGATCGTGCACGAGCGGCCTGAGCTGGTCGTCGCGGAGATCGAACGCGCGCTGGCGTCGTGATCTGCGCGACGGGATCCAGCCTCAGATCTGACCTCAGATCAGCCTGAGTCCAGGCGGATCCCCTGCATGGCGGCGCGACGCGGCGTGTCTCAGGGGCGTCCGATGAAGAACATCACGCCCGTCGAGCCGCGCGGCGCGTGCGTCAGCCCCAGATACATCGGCCCTACGCCCGTGTCTGCGCCCAGGAAGACACTGGAGCCGGCCCGCAGATCCCCCAGCGAGATCGCCGACGCGCGCATCCAGGCATTGCCCGCCTCCAAGCTGGCACCGAAGAAGAAGCCGCGTGTCAGCACGACGTCCTGCTTCAGGCGCAGGTACCAGGTCAGTCGGCCGAGCAGCACGTGGTTGCCGCTGAGTTGCTGCGGCCGATAGCCAGAGAGTTCATGGAAGCCGCCGAGGGTGTAGCGGCCCACGAGGGCCGAGCCCCCTTCGTCCGAGAACGAGGCGCGCAGGTGCGCGTTCAGCGTGTGGCGCCCCTGGCTCAAGGCCCAGGTGCCGCGGGCGTGCAGGCGGTGGAAGTCCTCCGCACCCGCCGGGCCCCTGCGCTGCCCGAGCGCCGCCTCGAACTCGAAGCGGTATCCGGCGCTCGGGAACAGTGCGTAGTCCAGTTGATCCAGCACCAGACGCGCCCGAGGCCCGGTTTCGGTGGTGGTCTGGGCCTGTGGGGGGCCGGCGTAGCGGCTGCCGAGCAGCCGAGGCGTGGTGCGCAGCCGGTCGTGCGTGAGCCCCACCCGCCACTCGCCCAGCGCCGCCCACGGCTGACCGATGTCCACGCCCAGGCGCAGCGTGGCGCGGTCGAAGTTGGCGATCTCGGCGTCTTCGTCGTACAGCGGCAGGCGTTGGCGCCCGGTCTCGGCCCACGCCGCGGCGAACCAGTCGTAGGGCAGCGATGTCGTCCATCCCAGCGGGTGCCACCATTCGGTGGCCAGCATTGGCTCGTCGCCCAGCGTCAGCCGGTTGCGCCACTCGGCGCCGCTTGGCGTGAGCCAGCGACGGTCGTGCGCCAGCTTCAGGTTGAACGCGCTGCGTCCGGCGAAGTCGGTGGACAGGTCGAGCCCGACGCGCAGATAGTCCGGCCCCCAGGGCTTGTCCTCGAGCCTGAATACCAGGGCTTCACCGCTTCCCGCCGGCTGCAGACGGTAGTCGGTGCGCAGATAGTCCCCGCTGGCGGCCAGACGCCGGGTGTCACGCTCGGCCGCGTCGGGGTCGAAGGGCGCACCTGGCTGCGATTCGAGCACCGGCAGGTAGCGCCGCGGGTCGGAGACCGTGCGGCCTTCGAAGCGCACTGCTGCCAGAGGCGTCTCGACCGGTCCGGCGGGGCGACGGTCGTCGGCCCAGTCGGCGTAGGCCTGCGCGGGCAGGGCCAGCGCGGCCAGCCGCTGCGCCTGTGCTTGCCCGGCGGCACGTCCCGCCGCGATGAACTCGGCGGTGCGGTTGAAATCGGCCGAGTTCAGCGTGCCCAGTGCCGGGCTGATCAGCACGTCACCTTCCTGCAGCAGGGCCAGGCTGCGCTGCACGTTCTGCTCGGTCAGGATGTTGATCATCTGCGCCGTCAGGCCGACGACCGAGCCCAGTGTCTCTCGGCCGCCAATGGGCGTGCCGACGTTGACGGCGATGACGACCTGGGCGCCCAGGCGCCGGGCCAGCGCCACCGGCAGGTTGTCGACCAGGCCGCCGTCGCCGAGGATGCGGCCGTCGCGCTCGATGGGTGCGAACACGCCGGGCACGCTCATGCTGGAGCGCAGGGCCTGGGCCAGATCGCCTTCGGCGAGTTCGACCGCGGCGCCGGTCTCCATGTCGGTGGCGACCGCGCGGAAGGGGATGGGCAGCGCGTCGAAGCGCGTGACGTCGCGCACCGGCAGGGTGTAGCGTCGCAGCAGCGACTCCAGCCCGCTGCCCGAGATCGCGGCCTGCGGCAGGCGCAACTGGCCGTCGCGAAAGCCGAGTTCGATCGCGGTCGACAGTTCGAAGTCCTGTTCCTTGCGGCGCTGCGACAGCGCGGGGCGGTCGACCCGGCTGGCAAAGACCTGGTCCCAGCGCACAGCCTGGAGTTCGCGCTCGATCGCGTCGGCGCGCATCCCGGAGGCGTACAAGCCGCCGATGATCGCGCCCATCGAGGTGCCGACGACCACATCCACGGGCACGCGCGCCCGCTCCAGCGCCTGCAGCACACCGACGTGGGCCAGACCGCGGGCACCACCCCCCGAGAGCACCAGGCCGATGCGTGGCCGTGTCCGCGGTGGTGCCTCCCCTGCGCGCGGAACGAGCGACGTCCTGCTGCCGGTGTGCACAGCGGCAGCAGGCGAGACGCCAGCAGGCTGCAGCACTTGCGATGCCACCGGCGCGCACAGGCACATCCACAGCAGCCCCTGCAGACCGAGGGCGGCCGCGATGCGACCATGGACCATGGTTTTCATGAGCGTCGATTGTCGCGACAAGAAAAAAGGCCCGCGTCGGGTGACGCGGGCCTTTGGGGACCGTGAGGGCTGAGCGGGCAGCCAGGCGTCCTCGAGGACGCCCGACTGCGGCGCGGGCCGACAGGGCTGTGGACTTACATGTCCATGCCGCCCATGCCACCCATGCCGCCCATGCCACCGCCGCCGGGCATCGCGGGGGCGTCTTCCTTCGGCGCCTCGGCGACCATGCACTCGGTCGTCAGCATCAGGCCGGC
>JBMTXX010000126.1:0-10804 GCA_049453935.1 Rubrivivax sp. | reverse complement strand
GCGTCCAGCAGCACGTCCATCGACACCCGCCAGTCGTCGTCGCTGATGTCGAAGAAGTCGCGCGGCACGCCGAAGGCCGCGTTGTTGATCAGGATGTCCAGGCGGCCGTGGCGGGCGACGATGACGTCGATGGCCGCATCGCCGGCCGCACGGTCACGCACGTCGAAGGCGGCGACATCGGCTCGGCCACCCGCGGCTTCGATCTCGGCCTGGCGCGCCTGCAAGGTGGCCGCGTCCCGGCCGTTGAGCACCACGAGCGCCCCGGCATCGGCCAGGGCCTGCGCCATCGCCCAGCCCAGCCCGCGCGACGCGCCGGTGACAAGCGCGACGCGGTCGCGCAGGGAAAACAGCTTCAACATCACCGGCTCCTGTGGCCGGCCGCGGCCGGCATCCAATGACTCAGGCCTGAGGGCTCATGACGCGAACAAAGGCCGCGCGTCAGGCGTGTAGCGCGCCACGCCCTCGGGGTCGAGCTCGACGCCGAGCCCGGGCCGGTCGGGGATGGGCAGCATGCCGTCGGCGTCCAGTGCGAAGGGCTCACGCAAGATGCCGTCCACGTAAGGGCTGCCGCCGATGAACTCGACCAAATCGACGTTCGGAAAGGCCGTGGCCATCTGCAGGTCGGCGGCCACGCCCAGCGCCGTGTTCCAGCCGTGGCCAACATAGCGCACGCCGAAATCCTGCGCCATCCAGACGATGCGCCGCTGCTCGCTGATGCCACCGACCTTGGTGACGTCGGGCTGCACGATGTCGAAGGCGCCGCGCGCCAGCCAGGGCTGGAAGGCCTGGCGACGGGTCAGCACCTCTCCGCCGGCGATCGGCACCGGGCTGGCGCGCCGCAGCGTGCAGAAGTCGTCGAGGGCATCGGGCTTGAGCGCCTCCTCGAACCAGCCGACGTCGTAGTCGGCCAGCATCTCGGCCGTGCGCAGCGCCCACTTCAGCCCCTGCGGCCAGTGGGCGTCGCTGGCACCCGGGTCGACGAACAGTTGCACGTCGGGGCCGAGCGCATCGCGCGTGGCGGCGATGATGGCGCGGTCCAGCCCGGCATCGTGGGTGCGGCCGAAAGGCCCCCAGCCCACCTTGAAGGCGCGGAAGCCGCGCGCCTTGTAAGGCGCGACGACGTCGTGCATGCGCTCGGGCATCTCCATCAGCAAGGAGCAGTACGGGCGCACGCGGTCGATGTAGCGCCCGCCCAGCAGTGAGCCCACCGACATCCGGGTGGCCTTGCCGAGGATGTCCCACAGCGCGATGTCGATGCCGCTGATGGCGTGCGTGAGCGTGCCGCCGCGGCCCATCCAGAAGGTGTTCTGGTGCAGTTTCTCGGTCACCCGCTCGGGCTGCAGCGCGTTCTCGCCACGGAACAGCGGCTCGAGCACCGGCAGCGCGGCCTGCACCAGGCGCCCGTCGGTGAACACGCTGCCGTAGCCGGTGATGCCGGCATCGGTGTGCACGGCGATCAGCGCGTGGATCGAGTCTTCGGGGCGGATCTCGGCCGACCAGCCGCCTTTCGGGCTCTCGCCGAACAGCGGGGCGGCGACGATGTTGCGGATGCGCACCGGGGGCAGCGCGGCACGGACGTCGGCAGGGTTCGTCATGGCAGGCGGGCCGCCCGGGGCGGCATGCAGTGGGTGGGAAGGCGTGGGGCCGGGGGATCGGCGCAGATGGTTGTGCGCAGTCCCCGGCCCGGGTGATCTGGCGAACGGTGGCGGCTCACGCGGCGTGCCTGCTCAGGCGGAAGCCATCGCCATCGAGCGGCGCCGCTCCACGATGCCCTCGAGGTCGACCTTGTGGATCTCGACATCGATGTGGTCGTGCAGCGTGCTGGCGACCTCGTCGAGGTTGCCGCCTTCGAACACGCGCAGCAGCACGCGGTGCTCGTCGACGATGTCGGCCATGGGCTTGCCCAGCGCCGACAGCCCGAAGATGATGGTCATCTGCCGCGCGAGCATTTCCCACATGTCGGCCAGCACCAGATTGCCCGACAGCGCGCACAGCGTGCGGTGGAAGCGCGTGTCGGCCTCGGCAAAACCGGCGACGTCGTTCACCGAGGCCCGCGCGACCATGTCGTCCACGATGGCCTTCAGGCGCAGCAGCGGCGCGCCACGGTTGCGGCCCTGCCGGATCGCTGCCTTCATCGCCGTTGTCTCCAGGGCGACGCGCACCTCGATCAACTGGTCGATGCGCTCGTGCGTGACCGGTGTCAGCCGGATGCCCTTGTAGGGCTCGTTGACGACCACGCCCTGGCTCTCGAGCACGCGCAGCGCCTCGCGCACCGGCACGCGGCTCACGCCCAGGCGCTGGGCGATGTCAACCTCGACGATGCGGTCACCCGGCAGGATCACACCCTCGGCCGCAGCGGCCACCAGCGCATCGATGACCTGGTGCACCAGCGTGCGCGGCTGCAATCGACCCAGGCCGCGGACCTCGGCCGAGGCATCGGCTGCATCCGGGCTGTCGGGGGCGTCGGAGGAAATCACATCGAGGGTGTCTGTCATTCGGTTCTTGCATCCTGTTTCTTGCGCCATGCCCGCGACGGTGCCGGCACGGGCTGCCGTGCAACGGGCCATGGATTTTCGGGCCCACCAGCCAGGCACACAGAAGCCGAAACGAGTGAACGATTGTATACCTTTAGGAAGTATGCTATGGTCAATTGACCGTCGATCGGTGCATTCGGACACCACCGCCCGCATGCACGGGACGGCCACGCCACGAGCGGCGCGCCCGGTCACCCAACTGGCGGCCAGCGGCCCCACCACCCCGAGGAGACAGTCCATGTTGAAGAGATCCTTGTTGACCCTGGCGGTCTCGGCCGCCCTGGGGCTGGCCGTCACCGGCCCGGTCCATGCCCAGAAGCGCGGCGGTGACGTCGTGATCGGCATGGTGGCCGCACCGCCGTCGCTGGACCCGCACGCCACATCGGCGCAGGTCGCGCGCAACGTCAACCTGCACATGTTCGAGACGCTGTACGCCCGGGACGAAAACGCCCGGCCCGTGCCGGATCTGGCCGAGGGCGTGACCATCTCGCCCGACGGGCTGACCTATGTCTTCAAGCTGCGCCGTGGCGTGAAGTTCCACAACGGCAAGGAGATGGGCTCGGCCGACGTTGCGGCGTCGCTGGAGCGCTATCGCAAGGCCGGCGCCTCGGCCAGCCTGATCAAGGCCATCTCCTCGGTGGCGGCCACCGGCCCGCACGAGGTGACGGTCAAGCTGTCATCGGTGCAGTCCACCTTCCTGGGCAACCTGTCGAGCCCGCGCGCGCCCATCGCCATCATGCCGGCCGAGGAAGCCGCCAAGGACATGGGCAAGGCTTCACCCGTCGGCACCGGGCCTTTCCGATTCGTCGAGTACAAGCCCGACAGCCACGTCAAGCTCGCCCGCTTCGACGGCTATGCGGCAAACCCCGCCTACAAGGAGCGTGATGGCTTCGCCGGCCACAAGGTGGCCTGGGTCGACAGTGTGACCTTCCGTTTCATGCCCGAGGCCGGCGCGCGCGACGCCGCGCTGCAGACCGGTCAGATCCACCTGAACGAGACCACCGACGCACCGTCGGCCAAACGGCTGCAGGGCAACGCCAATTTCCAGGTGATCAAGGCCCTGCCCTTCGCCGCCATGGTGCTGAAGTTCAACATGGCCCAGGGGCCCGGCGCGGACCTGAACTTCCGCCGTGCGGTGGCGCAGTCGTTGGACTTCGAAGAGATCATGGCGGTGGCCTATCCGGACAACTACCGGATCGACACCGCCTGGGTCTACGGGGGCTCGGCCTATCACAGCGGCCGCGCGGCACCGAAGCAGGATCTGGCCGCCGCCAAGGCCTCGCTCGCGAAGTCGGGCTACAAGGGCGAGAAGCTGACCTTCATCGTCCACAACGACCGTCCGAGCGTGGACACCGCCACGGTCATCCAGCAGCAGGCCGCGCAGATCGGCGTCAACATGGAGGTCAAGGTCGCCGACTGGCCGACCACCTCCAAGATCGGGTTGGGCAGCGACCAGGGCTGGAACTTCTGGACGCACGGCTTCGGCATCGAACCCTATGAGGGCCCGGCCTCGGCGATGTCGCACTGGGTCAAGGGTCAGGGCCAGCGCAAGGCCGACCCGATGATCGACGGCCTGTTCGACAAGTTCAATGGCGAGATGAACCTCGACGCCCAGCGCAAGCTGTTCTTCGAGTTCGAGGACCGCATGGCCGACCAGGCGATCGCGATCAACATGGGCAACTACGGGCTGTTCCAGGTCGCGACCTCGCGGCTGAAGAACTTCAAGGCCTACCGCATCCCGCGCATGTGGGGGGTGTGGCTGGACTGACCCGCCTGGGTACCGAGGCATGGGCCGCTACGTCCTGCGCCGGCTGCTGGCCACCCTGCCGGTGCTGCTGCTGGTCTCGCTGCTGACCTTCGCGCTGCTGTGGCTGGTGCCGGGCGACCCGGCGTCGATGTTCCTCGACACCAGCGCCACGCAGGAGGCGCTGGATCGCGTGCGCCGCGAGATGGGGCTGGACCGGCCCTTCCTCGTGCGCATGGGCGACTGGTACTGGCGGGTGCTGCAGGGAGACCTCGGCACCTCGCTGCTGCTGAACCGGGGCGTCACCGAGGCCATCCTTGAGCGGCTGCCGGTGACGCTGTCGCTCACGGCCATCGCCTTCGTGTTCGCGGTGCTGATCGGCGTGGCGGCCGGCGTTCTGGCCGCGGTGCGCCACGGCCGCGCGGCAGACCAAGGGGTGATGACGCTGGCGCTGCTGGGCCTGTCGATCCCGGAGTTCTGGTTCGGGCTGGTGCTGATCTGGCTGCTGGCGGTGACGATGCAGTGGTTCCCCGCCGGGGACTACGTGGCCTTCGCGCAAGACCCGTTGTTGTGGGCCTGGCATCTGGCGCTGCCGGCCTTCACGCTGGCCTGTGTGCAGATGGGCTTCATCGCGCGGATGACGCGCTCGAGCATGCTCGAGGTGCTCGGTCAGGACTACGTGCGCACCGCCCGCGCCAAGGGGCTGCCGGAGCCTTACGTGGTGCTGCGCCATGGCCTGACCAACGCGATGGTGCCCATCGTCACCGTCATGGGCATCATGGTCGGCGCGCTGCTGGGCGGGGCGGTGGTGACCGAGCAGGTGTTCTCGCTGCCGGGCCTGGGCCGGCTGATCATCGGCGCGGTGCTGTCGCGCGACTTCCCGGTGATCCAGGGCGGGCTGCTGTTCCTGGCGGTGATCTACCTCGCCGTCAACCTCGCCGTCGACCTGCTGTACGCCGCGCTGGACCCGCGCGTGCGGCTGGAGTAGCGCCGTGGCGGCGGTGATGCAGGCGCCGTTGCTGGCGCCACCCGGCCGCAGCGACACCCTGGGCAGGCGGCTGCTGCGCAACCGCTCCTTCATGATCGGCGCGGTGCTGATCGGGCTGATCGCCCTGGCGGCACTGCTGGCCGGCGTGATCGCCCCGTACGACCCGCTCAAGGGCAACTTCCGCGCGCGGATGGTCGCGCCGTCGGCCGCCTACTGGTTCGGCACCGACCACTTCGGTCGCGACATCCTGTCGCGCATCCTGCACGGCGCGCGCATCTCGCTGCAGATCGGCATCGCCGTGGCCCTGGTCACCGGGCTGCTGGGCGTGGTCATCGGTGCGGCATCGGGTTATTTCCGGCGCCTGGACGGGCCGATCATGCGGCTGATGGACGCCTTCATGGCCTTCCCCGGGATCATCCTGGCGATCGCCATCAGCTCGGTGCTGGGCGCCTCGGTGACCAACGTCATCATCGCGCTGTCGATCGCCGCCACGCCCCACACCGCGCGCATCGTGCGCGCCTCGGTCATCGTCGTGCGCGAGATGGAATACGTCGAGGCCGCGCGCGCCATCGGCGCAAGCCACACACGCATCCTGCTGCGCCACATTCTGGCCAACTCGATGGCGCCGCTGGTGGTGCGGATGACCTACGTCTTCGCGGTGGCGATCCTGAACGAGGCGGTGCTGTCCTACATCGGCGTCGGCCCCCCGCCGCCCACACCGACCTTCGGCGCCATCATCGCCAACGGGCGCGACTTCATCGTTGCCGCGCCCTGGATCACCGTGGCCCCGGGGCTGACCGTGCTGGTGAGTGTGCTCGGCCTGAACCTGCTGGGTGACGGCCTGCGCGACGTGCTGGACCCGCGCATGCGGGTCAATGCCCGATGAATGCGCCTGCGCCCGAGCCGCTGCTGCGCCTGCGGGGCCTGGACACGGGCATTGGGCCGCGTGGCCCGCTGATCCTGTACGGCGTCGACCTGGACCTCGCGCCGGGCGAGGTGTTGGGCGTGGTGGGCGAATCGGGCTCGGGCAAGAGCATGCTGGCGTTGTCGCTGATGGGCCTGCTGCCCCAACCGGTGGCGGTGCGCGCCGGGCAGGCCTGGTGGGGCGAGCGCGACCTGTTCACGCTGCCGCCGGCGCAGCGGCGCGCGCTGCGCGGCGGCGAGATGGCGATGATCTTCCAGGAGCCGATGAGCTCGCTGAACCCGGTGATGCGCGTCAGCCAGCAGCTCGGTGAGGTGCTGCGCTGGCACCGAGGGCTGCAGGGCGCGCCTGCGCGCGCCGAGTCCCTGCGCTTGCTCGAGCGCGTGGAGATGCCCGACCCACCGCGCCAGCTCGACAGCTATCCGCACGAGCTGTCGGGCGGCATGCGCCAGCGCGTGATGATCGCCATGGCCCTGGCCGGCCGTCCGCGGCTGCTGATCGCCGACGAGCCGACCACCGCCTTGGACGTGACCATCCAGGCGCAGATCCTCGAGCTGCTGCGCCGCATCCAGCGCGACGAAGGCATGGCCGTGCTGCTGATCACCCATGACCTGGGCGTGATCGCGCAGATGTGCGACCGGGTGGCGGTCATGTATGCCGGGCGCATCGTCGAGCACGGCTCGGCGCTGGACCTCTTCGACCGGCCGACCCATCCCTACACCCAGGGCTTGCTGGCGTCGCGGCCACGGCTGTCGGCCGGCGCCGGATGGCTGACGACGATCGAAGGCACCGTCCCGGCGGTCGGCCAGTTGCCGCCCGGCTGCGCCTTCGCGCCGCGCTGCGCGCACGCAGGCGACGACTGTGCGCAGGTGCCCGACCTGGCACCCTGCGGCCCCGGGCATTGGGCGGCCTGCGTGGCGCCGCAACGGGCCAGGCCTGCGCAGGGGCCCCACCGATGAAGCCGCCGCCGCTGATCGAGGCCCGCGGCCTGCGCAAGCACTTTCAGCGACCGCGGCGCTTTCTGGCGCCTGCCGCCCCGCCACTGCGCGCCGTCGATGGCGTGGACCTGCACATCGACGCGGGCGAGACGCTGGGCCTGGTCGGCGAGTCGGGCTGCGGCAAGTCGACCACCGGGCGCCTGCTGCTGCGCCTGATCGAGCCCACGGCCGGCACTCTCCTGCACCACGGCCAGGACATCACCCGCCTGGGCACCGCGCAGATGCGGCAGAAGCGGCGGGCGATGCAGATCATCTTCCAGGACCCCTATGGCTCGCTGAACCCGCGCATGCGCGTGGACGAGCTGATCGGCGAGCCACTGGTCGTCCATGGCGTGGGTGACGCCGCGCAGCGCGCCGCGCGCGTGCGCCAGCTGCTGGACCTGGTGCGCTTGCCGGCCAACGCGGTCGAGCGCTACCCGCACGAGTTCTCGGGCGGCCAGCGCCAGCGCATCGGGATCGCCCGCGCGCTCGCCCTGGAGCCGGAGTTCGTCGTCGCCGACGAGGCCGTGTCGGCGCTGGACGTGTCGGTGCAGGCGCAGGTGATCAACCTGATGCGCGAGTTGCAGCGCGAACTGAAGCTGACCTATCTGTTCATCTCCCACAACCTGGCGGTGGTGCGCAACATCAGCGACCGGGTGGCGGTGATGTATCTGGGGCGGGTGGTCGAGGTCGCGCCCGCCGACGTGCTCTTCGCTGCACCGCGCCACCCTTACACGCGCGCGCTGCTCGACGCCCTGCCGGGCGACCACCCCTCGCAACGCCGCACCCACGTCGCCGTGCGTGGCGATCTGGCGCAGAGCAGCGGCAACGACGCCGGCTGCCGCTTCGCCGTCCGTTGCCCGCATGTGCAGCCGCGCTGCCTGGCCGCGCCACCACCGCTGTCGGCGGTGGACGGGCGCCACCAGGTGGCCTGCATCCGTGTGGCCGACGGCAGCCTGCCCCCCTCCCCCCACCACGCTCCTGACACAACATGACACGCCCTCACCGCATCCTCGTTGCCGAATGCATGCAGGAGATCTCCTCCTTCAACCCGCTGGTGTCCGGCTACGAGAACTTCCACATCGAACACGGCGAGCAGATGCGCGCCCAGGACCACCTGAACACCGGCCTGGGTGGCGCCTTCGAGGTCTTCCGCGAGGTCGGGATCGAGCCGGTGCTGGCCATGGGCGCCCGCGCCGGGTCGGCCGGCATCCTGTCGGCCGAGGGCTGGACACGGCTGTCCACCGAACTCATGGCGTCGATCCGCGCCGCGGTGGCCGACGGAGTGGACGGTGTGTACTTCTCGATGCACGGCGCGATGGCGGCGCAGAACGAGCTCGACCCCGAAGGCTGGCTGCTGACCGAGGTGCGGCGACTGATCGGGCCCGACAAGCCCATCGTCATCACGCTGGACCTGCACGGCATCCTCACCGACCGCATGCTGAGGCAGATCGACGGCCTGGCGATCTATCACACCTACCCGCACGTCGACTTCGCCTCCACCGGGCAGCGCGCCGCGCGCGTGCTGCATCGGCTGCTGCAAGGGGCGCGGCGCCCGACGATCGCCCGCGTGGTGATCCCGGCGCTGGTACGCGGGGATGAGCTGATCACCAAGACTGGCTGCTACGGCGAGCTCATCCGCGAGGCGCGCCGCCTGGAACTGGACGGTGCGGCGATGTCGGCCGGCATCATGATCGGCAACCCGTTCACCGACGTGCCCGAGCTGTGCTGCCAGGTCGTCGTCGCCACCGAGGACGACGAGGCGCGCGCCAGCGCCGAGGCGCTGAGCCTGGCGCGGGAGTTCTGGCCGCGTCGCCACCGCATGCAGGGCAAGCTGATCTCTCTGGAGCGCGCGATCGCCCAGGCCGCCAGCATCCCGGGGCCCGTGATCTTCACCGACGCGGCCGACGCCACCTCCTCGGGCGCCACGGGAGACTCCAACCTGATCCTTCGCGGCCTGCAAGAGGCGGGCTACCGCCGCCGCGTGCTGGCGCAGATCGTCGACGCGCCGGCCGCGCAGGCTGCGCACCGCGCCGGCGTGGGCGCGACCATCGACGTGACACTGGGCGGGTCGATCGACGCCGCGCGCTTCTCGCCGATGCCGGTGCGTGCCCGTGTGCAGTTGCTGTCGGACGGGAAGGCGCGCCTGGAGACGATGAAGATCGGCCTGGACGCCGGGCCGACGGCGGTGCTGACCTTCGACAACTTCACGGTCGTCGTGTTCAGCAAGACGCTGAGCCTGTTCGACCGCGCGATGTACTTCGCCAACGGCCTGAACCCGAAGGACTTCGACCTGACCGTGGTGAAGTCGCCGCACACCGAGCACCACATGTACGACGCCTGGGTCGATGCGAACTTCAACGTCGACGTGCCCGGCGCCACCTCGGCGAACCTGCCCACGCTCGGGCACACGATCTGCGCGCGGCCGATGTACCCGATGGAGCCCGACACGACGTTCGAACCCACGGTGACGATCTACCGCCGCTGACCGCGCCCCGGTCGCGTAGACACGAAGTCTCGACGACGGTCCTCACCCACGCCACCCCACCCTCATTCCGCCCCCATCCGCCGGAGCCTTGCGCATGCAGATCGAATCGGTCGACTTCTTCTACCTGTCCATGCCGGTGGTCACCACCGAAGCCGACGGCAGCCAGGACGCCCTGGTGGTGCGTGTCAGCGGCGGCGGCCTCAGCGGCTGGGGCGAGTGCGAAGCCGCACCGCTGCCGTCGATTGCCGCCTTCGTCTGCCCGATGTCGCACGGCGCCTGCCAGCCGGTGGCGGCCTCGGTGCTGGGCCGACGGATCGACAGCCCCGAGGACATCGCGGCGATCGCGGCCGACGTGGCCTACAACAGCATGGACCTGCTGCAGGCCGCGCACACCTGGTCAGGCATCGAAATGGCGCTGTGGGACCTGCTGGGTCGGGCGCGCGGCGAACCGGTGTGGAAGATGCTGGGCTACACCGCTTCCCAGCCGAAGACGCCCTATGCCTCGCTGCTGTTCGGTGACACGCCCGAGCAGACGCTGGCGCGCGGGCGCGACGCGATGCGCCGGGGCTTCAAGGCGGCGAAGTTCGGCTGGGGGCCGATCGGGCGGGGCAGCGCCGCGCAGGATGCCGACCACTTCTTCGCCGCGCGCGAAGCGCTGGGCGCCGACGGCATCCTGCTGGTCGACGTGGGGCAGATCTTCATCGAGGACGTCGCCCGCGCCGCCGAGCGGCTGCCAGCGCTGCAGCAGGCCGGCGCGGTCTGGCTGGAAGAGCCCTTCCACGCCAACGCGCTGCAGGCCTACGGCGAGTTGTCCCGCCTGTGCCAGGGCGTGCGCCTGGCCGGCGGCGAGGGTGCGCACAACGCCGCGATGGCTCTGCACCTGATGGACTATGGCGGCATCGGCTTCGTGCAGATCGACTGCGGGCGCATCGGCGGCATCGGCCCGGCCAAACAGGTCGCCGACGTCGCCGCCGCGCGCGGCGTCACCTACGTCAACCACACCTTCACCTCGCACCTGGCGCTCAGCGCGTCGCTGCAGCCCTACGCGGGGCTGGCCACGCACACCATCTGCGAATACCCGGCAGCACCGAAGCCGCTGGCGGTGGCGATCACGCGCAACCACCTGACGCCCGATGCGGCCGGTCAGGTGC
>JBMTXX010000125.1:0-10838 GCA_049453935.1 Rubrivivax sp. | reverse complement strand
CGTGCCTCGTCACGGATCAGCGCCGGGTAGCGCTCGTAGGGCTGGTGGGCCGACAACATGTCGTTGTACGCGCTGACGATCGCCAGGTTCGGCGCGCGCTGTGCGACCACGCGCAGCTTGTCGGACGCCGGCAGCGCGGCAAAGGCGTGCGCCACGTTGGCGCAGCCCATGCGGTCGGTCCCGCGGGGGCGGGCCACCAGGCGATCGACCTGCTGGAGATAGGCCGCGCGCTCCTGCGCGCTGCGCGCTCGGATGCGGGCGGTGACGCTGGACAGGACGGGATGGAGGGCAGCATGGGCGGACATCGGCGGAGCTCTGGCGAAGGATCCGGGATTGGACGTGCGTCAATGTAACCTGGTTACATAAATTTCTATTGATAAGTTTCAAAACCTGAGCCGACATCCAGGGTTCGTCCACACCATGTGAACGCACCACCCAGGGTCGACCACCGGCCCTCGACGCCCGACAATGCATCGTTCCACGGAAGAAAGGCACATCTGCTGCCGTGCTGACACCGTCACCCGCTGCGACCGAAGCACTGGAGCGTCTGGTCACGCAATGGCGTGGGCGGGACGATTTCTGGGTGTTCGGCTACGCCTCGCTGATCTGGCGGCCCGAGTTCGACGCCGTCGAGCAACGGCCGGCCGTGGTGCGTGGATGGCACCGCGCGCTGCGCATGCGTTCACGGGTCAACCGTGGCACGCCCGAGCGGCACGGTCTTGTGTTCGCCTTGCTGTCGGGTGGGGCCTGTCGGGGCCTGGCTTACCGCCTGCCGCAAGCGTCGCTCGAGAGCGATCTGCGCCGGCTGTGGGCGCGCGAGATGCCCACCGGCGTCTATCAGCCGCGCATGCTGCCGCTGGCCACGCCGGCCGGCACGGTGCAGGCGCTGGCCTTCACGCTGCCGCGCCAGAGCCCGGCCTGTCTGCCGCGGCTGCCCGACGAGCAGGTGCTCGACATCCTGCGGCACTCACGCGGGCGCTACGGCACGACGCTCGACTACCTGCTGGACACCGCCTCCGCGCTCGAGGCGCACGGCATCCCGGATCGGGAAGTCAAGCGGCTGGTCATGCTGGCACGACGCCACGGCTTGGCGCCTTGACGCACCGGCCGTGGCACGGGGCCAGGCACACCGATAGGGGCGGCCCGTCAGGCTGTGCGCAAGGCCGGCACCATGGCGCGCGCTGCCGCAAGGTCGCTCTCGGTGTCGATGTCGAACAGCACACCCGGATCGTCGGTCTCGACCCCGACGGAGGGGTAGCGCGCGAGCAGCCGGCGCGCACCCTCGTCACCGGTGAGCGACACGAGTTCGGAATACATGCCGGCGGCAAAACCGACAGGATGACCCCGCCGTCCATGGTGCTGCGCGTAGACGACGGCGTTGGTCGCCACGGCGCCCGCAACGGCGCTCAGCGCCTGCGGCCCCACCACCGGCATATCGCCGGGCAGCACCAACCAGCCCGCGGCGTGCGGCCGCGCCTGCACGCCGGCCGCGATGGTGTGACCCATGCCCCGCGCTGCATCGGCTTCGGGAATCACGAGCAGATCCCGACGCGCCACGGCCTGCGCTGCCGCGATCGCCAGGCTCGGGGTGAGCACGACCAGCATCGGCATCCCGGCTTCGATCACATGGGCCAGCGTCTGGCCCAGCACCGTGGAGTCCCCCAGTGGCTGCAACAGCTTGTGCCCCGGCCCCGCGAAGCGCGAACCGCGCCCCGCCGCCACCACGATCACCGTCGGATCCTGCCTCATCCCGTTCCCTGACAAAATCGTCGAAGCGCGGCATCGCGCAACGTCCACGCTCCTTGACACCGAGCATGCCCGCATTCGACGGCTTCGCCAATGGGATGTCTACCTAGGGCCTTCCCCGTAGATCGGCGCGTCGCGTGCACCCGCTGCCGACGGCCCGAGGTAGAGGCTGCCCGGCGCCATGCGCGGGCCACCACCTTCGTACCCTCCCGCCACCGCACACGCCCATGACCGACATCGCCCAGTTGCGCAAGAGCTACGAACGCGCCGCGCTTGACGAGGAGGCCTCGCAGGCCGACCCGCTCCTGCAGTTCGGGCAATGGCTGGAGGAGGCCATCGCCGCCCGCCTGCCCGAGCCCAACGCCATGACGCTCGCCACCGTCGGCGCAGACGGTCGGCCCTCGACGCGCGTCGTGCTGATCAAGGGCTGGGATGCACGCGGCATCGTCTGGTACACCAACTATCTCAGCCGCAAGGGGCGCGAACTGGCTGTCAACCCGCACGCCGCACTGCAATTCCACTGGGTCGAACTCGAGCGCGTGGTGCGCATCGAGGGGCGCGTCGAGAAGGTAGCCGACGAGGAGTCAGACCGCTACTACGCTTCGCGCCCGCTGGATTCGCGCATCGGCGCGTGGGCGTCTCCGCAGAGCGAGGTCATCGCCTCGCGCGCCGTGCTGGTAGGCAACGCTGCACGCTACGGCGCGCAGTTCCTGATGAACCCGCCTCGCCCGCCTCACTGGGGCGGCTATCGCCTCACGCCCGACAGGTTCGAGTTCTGGCAGGGACGCCCGTCACGGCTGCACGACCGCCTGCGATACCGCCTGAGCGACACGCAGTGGGTGCGCGAGCGTCTGGCGCCGTGATGCGGTGACCTCCTGAGGCGACGACCGGACCGACGTGCGCGCCCAGTGCGCCGGGCGCCTCAAGGCCGGCGCAGGTGCATGCGGAAGGCGCGCTCGAACTTCTCCACCTTCGGCCGCACCACCCAGGTGCAGTACCCTTGTCGCGGGTTACGCTCGTAGTAATGCTGGTGGTAGTCCTCTGCACGCGAATAGTTGCGCAGCGCTTCAACCTCGGTCACCACTTGCCCGCCGTGCGCGGCGTCGGCCTCGGCCCGCACCTGCAAGGCCGTGGCGCGCTGCGACTCGTCGTGCAGGTAGATCCCCGAGCGGTACTGCGGGCCGACGTCGTTGCCCTGGCGATCGGCCGTGGTCGGATCGTGCACGGCAAAGAAGATCTCGAGGATCTCGCGCAGGCCGATGCGGGCCGGGTCGAAGGTCACACGGATGACCTCCACATGCCCGGTGTCCCCACGGCAGACCTGCTCGTAGGTCGGCGCCACGACATGCCCGTTGCAGTAGCCCGATTCGACTGCGACGACCCCCTCGACGCGCTCGAACACCGCCTCGGTGCACCAGAAACATCCCCCGCCCAGGGTGATGGCCTGCGTCTTCGTGGTGGACTCCATCTGCCTTCCTATGCCAAGCCCGCGGCCTCGATTCGGCCCCGACGGATTCATTATCCGAGGTGGACCAGACCCCGCGCAGCGCTGCGGGTCACCCCTGGCCATGCCGGCAGACATCCGAGAAGCTCTGGGGTCTTCAGGGTCTATGCTTGGCGAGCGGGGTGGAAAGCCTCACACTTCCGCAGGGCCCTGGAGTCCAGGGCATTTCACGACGACGATTCGTTTTCGATGAGGGACTGAAGATGAAGAACTGGTTGGTCAGTGCGCTGGCCGGTGTGATGATCGCCGGCACCGTCGGTTGGGCCGAGGCCAAGCGTGTCGGTGGCGGCAAGTCCATCGGCATGCAGCGCAGTGCGCCCACGCAGGCGGCTCCCCAGAACACACCCGCTTCCCCGGCCAATCCGTCGGCCGCTCCCGGGCAGGCCGCGACGCCGGCGTCTGCCGCCGCCCCGGCCATGGGCGGCGCTGCCGCAGCCGCAGCCGCGCCGGCCAAGCGCTCCTGGATGGGCCCGATCGCCGGTCTGGCCGCGGGTCTCGGCCTGGCTGCGCTGATGAGCCACCTGGGGATGGGCGAAGCGTTTGCCAATTTCCTGATGATGGCACTGCTGGCGGTGGCCCTGTTCTTCGTGATCCGCCTGGTCATGCGCCGCTTTGCCGGCGGCACGCAGCGTGAGGCGCTTGCCACGGCAGGCGCTGGCGCGGGGGGTGCGGCCTCTGGGGCTGCCGCCTCCTGGCCGCCTGCGCAGCGGTCGGCAGAGCCCGTCACGCCCCTGACGCCGGCGGCCCCGGTCACGGAGCGTTCGGCGCTGACGCCATCCGCGGGTGAGGTGTCGGTCACCGGCCAGCCGCTGCGCCCGCTGGGCGACGCCGGCAGCGCCCCGGCAGCCGTTCCCGCCGCCGAAGCGGTGGCATCGGTCCAGGCCGCAGCACCCGAACTTCCCGAGGGTTTCGACGTGCCCGCCTTCGAGCGGATCGCCAAGATGATCTTCATCCGCCTGCAGGCCGCCAACGACGCGGGCGACCTGGAAGACCTGCGACGCTTCACGACGCCTGAGATGTTCGCCGAACTGCGCATCGACCTGCAGGACCGCGCAGGCGCCGGCCAGCACACCGATGTCGAGCGCGTCGAGGCGCGGATCGTGGACTTTGCAACCGAGGAAGGGCGCCAGATCGTCAGCGTGCGCTTCCAGGGCCGCATCCGCGAGGACGCCGAGTCGGTGGATTTCGACGAGGTCTGGCACCTGTCCAAGCCGGAGGGTGAGGGTTCGCAGTGGGCCATCGCGGGGATTCAACAGGCCAACTGATCACGATCAGACCTGAATGCGAAGGGGCGCCAACGGCGCCCCTTTTCGTTGATTCGGTGGCTTTCGCAACGCCTTCGCACCATTGACAATCGCAGGGTGGCCGTCGTCTCGGCACATCAAGGACCGATCGCAAGATGACCCTCCTCGTCACCGGCGGCGCCGGCTTCATCGGCAGCAACTTCGTGCTCGACTGGCTGGCCGCGCCCGAGACCGCAGGCGAGCCTGTGGTCACGCTGGACGCACTGACGTATGCCGGCAACCGCGAGAACCTGGCCGCCCTGGACGGCGACGCGCGCCACACCTTCGTCCACGGCGACATCTGCGACCGCGTGCTGGTCGACCGTCTGCTGGCCGAGCACCGGCCGCGCGCCATCGTGCACTTCGCCGCCGAGAGCCACGTCGACCGCAGCATCCACGGCCCCGGCGCCTTCGTGCGCACCAACGTCGAGGGCACCTTCACGCTGCTGGAGGCCGCGCGCGCCCACTGGGGCACGCTGCCCGAGCCCGAGCGCGCCGCCTTCCGCTTCCACCACGTCTCCACCGACGAGGTCTACGGCAGCCTGGGCCCGGGCGACCCCGCCTTCACCGAGACCCACCCCTACCAGCCCAACAGCCCCTACTCGGCCAGCAAGGCCGCCAGCGACCACCTGGTGCGCGCCTGGCACCACACCTACGGGCTGCCGGTGACCACCAGCAACTGCTCCAACAACTACGGGCCCTGGCACTTCCCCGAAAAGCTGATCCCGCTGATGATCGTCAACGCGCTGGCAGGCCAGCCGCTGCCGGTCTACGGCGACGGGCAGCAGGTGCGCGACTGGCTCTATGTGGGCGACCACTGCAGCGCGATCCGCGCCGTGCTGGCGCGCGGCCGCGTGGGCGAGGTCTACAACGTCGGCGGCTGGAACGAGAAGCCCAACCTCGAGATCGTGCACACGATCTGCCGCCTGCTCGACGAGATGCAGCCCGACCCGGCCGGCCCCTACGCCCGGCTCATCACCCACGTCAAGGACCGCCCGGGCCACGACCGCCGCTACGCGATCGACGCGCGCAAGATCGAGCGCGAGCTCGGCTGGCGCCCGGCCGAGACCTTCGACACCGGCATCCGCAAGACCGTGCGCTGGGTGCTCGAGCACCGCGACTGGATCGCCCGCGTGCAGAGCGGTGCCTACCGGGATTGGGTGACCACGCAGTACGGCAGCGTTGCTGCACCCGGCTGAACGGTCGCGCCCGTCTCGTCCCGCTGCCACGTCTCACGACACGCCCCTCGGACACCTTGCTCATGAATCTCCTGCTGCTCGGATGCAACGGCCAGGTCGGCTGGGAACTGCAGCGCGCGCTGTCGCCGCTGGGTGCGCTGACCGCCTGCGACTTCGACACGCCCGGCGATCGGCGCGCCGACTTCCGCGACCCCGACAGCCTGGCCGCCCTGGTGCAGCGGCTGCGCCCGGACGTGATCGTCAACGCGGCGGCGCATACGGCCGTCGACAAGGCCGAGTCCGAGCCGGAACTCGCGCGCACGATCAACGCCACCGCCCCGGGCGTGCTCGCGCGCGAGGCCCGGGCGCTCGGTGCACTGCTGGTGCACTACAGCACCGACTACGTGTTCGACGGCAGCGGCCACGCCCCGCGCGCCGAAGATGCCCCCACCGGGCCGCTGAGCGTCTACGGCCGCACCAAGCTCGAGGGCGAGGAGGCGATCCGCGCCAGCGGCTGCCGCCACCTGATCCTGCGCACGAGCTGGGTCTATGCCGCGCGCGGCGGCAACTTCGCGCGCACCATGCTGCGCCTGGCGGCCGAGCGCGACGCGCTGAACGTCATCGACGACCAGATCGGCGCGCCCACCGGCGCCGACCTGCTGGCCGATGTGACGGCGCACGCTGTGCGTGCGCTGCAGGCCGCCCCGGCACTGCAAGGCACCTACCACTGCGTGGCTGCGGGCGAGACCAGCTGGTACGACTACGCGCGATTCGTCATCGACTGGGCGCGCGACCAGGGCCTGCCCGTACGGGTGCCTGGCGACGGGGTACAGCCGATCGCCACCGCAGCCTATCCCACGCCGGCGCAGCGGCCGTTGAACTCGCGGCTGGACACCGCAAAGCTGCGCACCGCCTTCGGCCTGCACCTGCCGGGCTGGAAGCAAGGCGTCGAACGCATGCTGCGCGAGGTCCACGGGCGCTGACGACCTTGGCCGCCGACCACGCGCCCAGGATCCGATCCTGTCACGCCTGACACGAGACCAGCCCGCGTCTGCGCCGAAAACCCACCTGACGCGACACGACCGACGCCCCACGAAGACTGCTGAACCCATGCAACGCAAAGGCATCATCCTCGCCGGCGGCGCCGGCACCCGGCTGCACCCGGCCACGCTGGCCGTCAGCAAGCAGCTGCTGCCGGTCTACGACAAGCCGATGATCTACTACCCGTTGTCGGCACTGATGCTGTCGGGCATCCGCGACATCCTGGTCATCAGCACGCCGCAGGACACGCCGCGCTTCGAGGCCCTGCTGGGCGACGGCGGGCAGTGGGGCCTGAACCTGAGCTACTGTGTGCAGCCCAGCCCCGACGGGCTGGCGCAGGCCTTCATCCTCGGCCGGCACTTCGTCGGCGGCGCCCCGAGCACGCTGGTGCTGGGCGACAACATCTTCCACGGCCACGACCTGCAGCCCATGCTGCGACGCGCCGCAGGGCGCCCCGACGGCGCCACCGTCTTCGCCTACCACGTGCAAGACCCCGAGCGCTACGGCGTCGTCGAGTTCGACGCGCAGCGCCGCGCGCTGAGCATCGAGGAGAAGCCGCGCGCGCCCAAGAGCAACTACGCCGTCACCGGCCTGTACTTCTACGACGGGCAGGTTTGCGACATCGCCGCCGACATCCAACCGTCGGCGCGTGGCGAGCTCGAGATCACCACCGTGAACGAGCGCTACCTGCAGCAGCGGCAGCTCAGCGTGGAGATCATGGGCCGCGGCTATGCCTGGCTCGACACCGGCACCCACGACAGCCTGATGGAGGCCGGCCAGTTCATCGCCACGCTCGAGAAGCGCCAGGGCCTGAAGGTGGCTTGCCCCGAGGAGATCGCCTTCCGCGCCGGCTGGATCAGCGCCGAGCAGCTCGAGCGTCAGGCCCAGCCCATGCTGAAGAACGGCTACGGCCAGTACCTGATGCGCCTGCTGCGCGAGAAGGCCTTCTGATGAAGCTCGTCCCTACGGCCATCGAGGGCGTGGTCATCGTCGAGCCCACGGTGTTCGGCGACGAGCGCGGCTGGTTCATGGAGACCTTCAACGAACCGCGCTTCCACCGCGAGCTCGCGGCGCTGGGCCTGCCCGCGCCCCGGCCTTTCGTGCAGGACAACCACTCCTGCTCGGCCGCCGGCGTGCTGCGCGGGCTGCACTACCAGATCGCGCCGCACCCGCAGGGCAAGCTCGTGCGCGTGGTGCGCGGCGCGGTGTGGGACGTGGCGGTGGACATCCGCCCCGACTCACCCACCTTCGGCCGTTGGATCGGCAGCGAGCTCAGCGCAGCCAATCGCCGGCAGATGTGGATCCCCGAAGGCCTGGCGCACGGCTTCCTCGCGCTGGAGGACGACACGCATTTCCTGTACAAGACCACCGATGTCTACGCGCGCGACTGCGAGCGGGCGATCGCCTGGCACGATCCTCGGCTGTCCATCGCCTGGCCATTGGAGCGCATCGGCGGGGTGCCCCGCGTAGCGGAAAAGGATGCCCGCGCGCCGGCACTGGACGATGCCTGCCGGGATGAGCCGCGAGACTGAACCCGAGCCCGCACGCACTTTTCCTGGGTTCCTGGTCTTACGACGCGACGCTGTCCAGGCCCTCAAGGGCCTTGACGGTCCGTCCGGGCACTCAGAACGCGATGCCAACGCTGAAATGGATCCGCGTGCGGCGCACTGCCTCACCGTAGGCCAGGTCCAGCCGCAAGGGGCCCACGGGGCTGCGCCAGCGCACCCCGACGCCGCTGCCGACCACCGGGCGCAGGCTGCCCAGTGAATCCGCAGCATTGCCCGCATCGACAAAAACGGCGCCCCACCACTGCGGCAGCGACGCCGACAGCGGCCGGGCCAGTTCGACACTGGCCGTCAGCAGCGCATCGCCGCTGCCGACACCGCTGGCCGTCGTCGGGCCGAGCGAGCGATAGGCGTAGCCTCGTACCGAGTCGTCGCCACCGGCGCGAAAGCGCAGGCCGTCGGGCACGGCCAGCCCCTCGGGCGCGAAGACGCTGCCTGCCTCGACACGGGCCTGGCCGTACCAACCCGCACCCAGCGGCCGGTAGAACTCCAGCCGCCCCCACGCGCGCCCGAAGCTTCCGTTCAGACCCGAGTCGCCGTCCCGCGCGTGTCCCAGCGCCAGTTGCACGGAAGCCGTCAGCCCCTGCGTGGGGAGCACCGGGCTGTCGAGGTCGCGCCACGACCAGTGGAAGTTCCCGGTGTAAGCCAGGGACTCGAGCGGCCCGGCACTGGTGCGTGTCGACGACCGGTCGGCTTCGACAAAGAACAGGCGGTCGATGCGCAGCCCGTCCTGCGCGCGGCCGGCGCGCAGCCGCTGCGTCAGCACGACATCGACATCGGACTCCAGCCGCTCGAGCGTGCCCCCTGCGATCCACCGGTACAGATCGACATCGGCGTGGGTGCTGAGTTCTCCATCCCAGGCCTGGCGCGAGCGGCCCCATTCGGCTTTGTTACGCGCGCGCGCAGCCAGACCGAACAGGCGGCGGTCGATGTGCTCGACCGTGGCGCGCGGGCCGGTGTTGGCACTGATGCCCAGGCCGAGGACGAGCTGGTGCCGCGCGGCCTCTTCGACGCGCACACGCACCGGGGCTGCGTCGGCGCGCGCCGGGTCGGGCTCGAAACTGACCGAGGCGCGGTCGAACAGACCCGACTTCTGCAGCCGCTCCTGGAAGTCCAGCAGCAGCGCCTCCGTCAGCACGGCACCGGGCGAAAAGCCCGCCAGCGACGTCACCGTCCGGGGGTCGTGCAGCCGCGTGCCCTCGACCTCCAACGCCCCGCTGCGAAACAAAGGGCCGGCATCGGCCACCAGCGTCAAAGTCACACTGGCACGCTCGATGTCGACATCGGCGGCGGAGGTGGACCACTGCGCGGCGGCATGGCCGCCCGACCGCAAGCGTGCCAGCGCCGCGCCCTTGGCGTCCACCCAAGTCTCGTTGCGAAAAGGCATGCCGGGCTTGAGTCCGAAGCTCGCGCGCAAAGACTGCAGCAATTGAGTCGCCCGCGCGTCCCCCGCGGCCACCTCGCGCGCCAGCGGCCCTTCGACCTCCAGACGCAACTGCGAAACGACGGCGCGCGGCCCTGGATCGACCTCCAGTCGCACGCGCTGCGGCAGGCCCTCGGCGGCCGGCGGCAGGCGCTGAATGCGCAGCGTCGGCGAGAAATAGCCCTCGGTGCGTGACAAGGCTGTCACCTGCGCGGGCGCGGCGTCGAGCAGGCGTGTGAGCTCGCTGTCGCTGACCGACTCGCCACGCGCCAATTCGGCCAGGCGCACGACATCCAGGTGCTGCAGCAACAGCGCCTGCAGCGGTGCGGGTGCCACCACCTCGACCGCGATCGGCGCCAGCGTGGCCGGGGGCGGGGCGATCACCGTGCGTGCCGCCGAGGCCACGCCGCCGACACCGCCCGCCACCCCACCGACGACGCCACCAGCCAGTTCCGTCAGCGCGCCGCAGCCCGCCAGCGACAACACGGCAAGCGCACCACCCAGCGCGCGGAGCACCACGCGCGAGGCCTTCACTTGCTCAGCATCCGCATCGCGCCGTCCAGCCCGGAAAGCGTCAGCGGGAACATGCGCTGGCTCATCAGCTGCTGGATGATCGAGATGCTCTGCCGGTAGCCCCAAACGCCCTGGGGCTCCGGGTTGATCCAGACGAACTTCGGGAAGGCGTGGGTCAGCCGCTGCAGCCACTCAGCCCCGGGCTCCTCGTTGTGGTACTCCACGCTGCCCCCAGGCTGCAGGATCTCGTAAGGGCTCATCGTGGCATCACCGACGAAGACCAGCTTGTAGTCCCGGTTGTACTTGCGAATGACATCCCAGGTCGGGAACTTCTCGCTGTGGCGGCGGCGGTTGTGCTTCCACATGTGGTCATAGACGCAGTTGTGGAAGTAGTAGAACTCCAGGTGCTTGAACTCGCTGCGTGCGGCGCTGAAGAGCTCCTCAACGCGGTGCACATGTTCGTCCATCGTGCCGCCCACGTCCATGAGCAGGAGCACTTTCACGCGGTTGTGGCGCTCCGGCACCATGCGGATGTCGAGCATGCCGGCGTTGGCCGCCGTGCTGTGGATGGTGTCGTCCAGATCG
>JBMTXX010000124.1:0-10873 GCA_049453935.1 Rubrivivax sp. | reverse complement strand
ACGACACGATCTACACCTTTGCCGGCGATGATTCGGTCGAGGGCGGGGACGGCGACGACTGGGTCAATGCGCAGATCAACGCCTCGGGCGGGTACGGGCTCTTCGTGTCGAGTGGCCTGCAGACGATCCGTGGCGGTCTGGGCAACGACCTGCTGGCGGGTGGTTCCGACAGCGATTCGATCTACGGCGAGGATGGCTTCGATGTGCTGTTCGGCGGCAACGGCGCCGACCTGTTGGACGGCGGAGCGGACGACGACACGCTGCAAGGCGATGACGGTGCCGACACCCTGCTGGGCGGTGACGGCCATGACCGCCTGCTGACGGGCGCTGGCGACGACAGCGCAGATGGTGGCGCCGGTGACGACGACATCAATGCGGAGCGCTCCACCGACGGCGGCAGCCCCCTGACCTACGCCTCCAGCGGCCGACAGACCCTGGAGGGCGGGCTTGGACACGACCTGATCGCCGGCGGCAGCGATGCCGACCGCGTCAGCGGTGGCGACGGGAACGACACCCTCTACGGGCAAGAGGGCGACGACACCTTGCTCGGCGGCGAAGGCAACGACCGGCTGCTCACCGGCGCAGGCCACGACAGCGCAGACGGTGGCGCCGGTGACGACGACATCAATGCAGAGCGACCCACGGCCGGCAGCGGACTGCTGATCTACCCCTCTGGCGGGCAGCAGTCTCTGGAGGGTGGGTATGGCCATGACGTGGTCGTCGGCGGCAATGATGCGGATCGTGTGAGTGGTGGCGACGGGAACGACACCCTCTACGGTCAAGGGGGCAGCGACACACTGCTAGGCGGCGCGGGCGAGGACCTGATCGTCACCGACGACGGCAGTCAAGGTGACGGTGCGGCCGACAGCGTGGATGCCGGCGACGGCAACGACCGCATCAACGGCGTGCTGACCGATGCGAGCACCGGCACCTACAGTTTCTGGGACTCGTCGGGCGCGCAGACGCTGCGCGGCGGCGCGGGGGACGACTTCATCGTCGGGGGCCGCGACGGCGATGTGCTGGACGGCGGCAGCGGCGACGACACGCTGCATGGTCGCGACGGCGACGACACGCTGATCGGCGGCGCGGGGGTGGACCGGCTCGTCGGCGGCGCCGGTGACGACACCTATGTGGTGTCGAGTGTGTTCTCTGTCATCGACGACAGCGCCGGAGGCGCCGACCGCGCAGAGGTGCACACCAGCTTCGTCAAGATCCCGAGCACGGTCGAGATCGTCGAGTATCTGGATGGCGCCCTGCCGCTGCCCTACTGGATCGACGCGCTGCTGCCCGACGAGGCCGCAGGGCTGGCCTACCGCACCGCTCTCGGTGCCAGCCTGACCTACGGCTACACCTTTCCCGCCGCGATCCCGGCCTACGACGACGATCCGGCACACGCCGAAGGCTACACCGCCTTCACGCCGGCACAGCAGCAGCGTGCCGTGCAGGCGCTGGACCTGATCGCCTCGGTCACGGCCCTGCACTTCGTGCCCGTCGACGACCCGGACGCGCCGAACACGCTGGCCTTCGCGCGCAACGCGCAGACCAACTCCAGCGGCTACGCCCAGTACCCGCACGCCAGCGCCACCGGCAGCGACGTCTTCATCGATGTCGACCTGACCGATTCCTGGGCAGACGGCCAGTACGCCGCCCACGTGCTGATCCACGAGATCGGCCACGCACTGGGGCTGAAGCACCCCTTCAGCGTCGCCGAAGACCTGGACGAAGTGGCCGAGCCGCCCTACCTGTACAACGAGGAGGACTCGTCGGCCTGGACGCGGATGAGCTACACGGTCGATGTGGCCGACCACACGCTGGGCCTGGCGCCTTTCGACATCGCCGCGCTGCAGTACCTGTACGGCATCGACGCCTCGATCCGGCCCGCCGACGACACGTACGTGCTCGACGGCGCCACGCCGGGGCAGTTCGTCTGGGACGGTGCCGGCCACGACACGCTGGATGCCAGCGGGCTGTCCGTCGGCGCCACGCTGCACCTCACGCCCGGCCACTGGAGCCACATCGGCACGGCGCCTGCAGCCACCATCACCAGCCCCGGCCAGTTCACCATCAACTTCGGCACGTGGATCGAGGACGTGATCGGCAGCGCGCAGGCCGATCGTCTGTACGGCAACGAGGCGGCCAACGCGATGGACGGCGGCGAGGGCGACGACCGCGTCGAAGGGTTCGATGGTGATGATGCACTGAAGGGCGCGGGCGGCGCCGACACCTTGATCGGGGGATCGGGGGACGACTGGCTGGATGGTGGTGCAGACGAGGACACAGCCACCTTCAGCGGCGTTCGCGCCGAATATGAGATCCAAATCGACCCGGTGACCGGCGCCCTGACGGTCATGGACAAGGTGGCGGATCGAGACGGCGACGATCTGCTGTGGGACGTGGAGTTCCTGCAGTTCGCCGACGAACGGGTCGCCGCGCCCACTGCAAGCCCCGGCTCGGTCCTGGAGGTGCGCGCCTACTCTTGGAAGACCCATACGCTGCTACCCGGGGTCGTCGTCGGTGCGGCAAACGAAGAGCAAGTGGTATCGCCCCCCAGCGGTGACGATGGACGCACCGCGTTGACCGGTCTGGACGCCGGGACGTTTCCTCTGACCGTACAGCACACCCCGGCACCGGCACTGGCCGACGCGTCCTCTAACGCTGTCAACCTGCAGGACGCCGTGGCCATCCTCAAACTCATCGCCGGCGTTCCCGTACAGACCAGCGACCGGCCCCTGTCACCCTACCAGGCCCTCGCCGCCGACGTCGACGCCAATGGCGTGGTGTCGCTGGCCGATGCGCTGGGCGTGCTGCGTCACGCGGTCGGCTGGCCCGGCGCACCCTCGCCGGCGTGGGTCTTCCTCGACGAGAGCGACCCCACTGTGCCGGCGCTGGCGGCACACCCCACCACGCCTGGCCTGCCCGCCGCACCGCAGGCCACGCTTCCGGCGGCCGACACGCTGGGCCTGGTCGGGGTGCTGCGCGGCGACGTCGACGGCAGCTGGACGCCGCCGCCGGGCGCGCAGGATCTGGACGAGGTGTCGCCGGGGCACTTCGACGCCCTGCTCACCCGCCTGAATGACATCCCCGAGGGACCGACCTTCAGCCCTACGCAGTGGGGCATCTACCCGGACGCGACCTGACTGCGCTCGAGCTCGCGCAGGCGCAGCACGCGGCGCTGCACCTTGCCGGTGGTCGTCATCGGCAACGCGTCGATGAACTCGATCTCCTTCGGGTACTCGTAAGGCGCGAGCCGGCCACGCACATGCTGCTGCAACTCGGCCACCAGCACCGGCCCAGCTGTGTGGCCGGGGGCCAGCACCACGTAGGCCTTGACGACGGCGCCGCGCTCGGCGTCGGGCTTGGGGACGACGGCGGCATTGGCCACGGCCGGATGGCGCACCAGGCAGTTCTCGATCTCCCCCGGGCCGATGCGGTAACCCGCGGCCTTGAACATGTCGTCGGCCCGGCCCTGGTACCAGAGGTAGCCGTCCTCGTCCATCACCGCCATGTCGCCGGTGCGGCACCAGCTGTCGTCCGGGTCCCCGGTGTACTTGGCGCGGGTGGCGGCGTCGTTGTCCCAGTAGCCGAGGAAGAACACCGGATCCGGGTCGCCGTGGACGTCGCGCCGGTGCACCGCCACCTCGCCGGCGGTGCCGCGCGGGCACTCGCGGCCGTCGTCGTCGATCACCGCCACGCGGTGGCCCGGGTAAGCCCGGCCCATGCTGCCGGGGCGGGCCGGCCAGCCCGGCGCCGAGCGGCCCCGCGCATCCAGCGTGCGCGTGCCGTTGCCGACGATGTAGTTGATCTCGGTCTGGCCGAACATCTCGTTGACGGTCACGCCGAGCTGGTCTCGGCACCAGTCGAAGACCGCGTCGCCGACCGACTCTCCCGCGCTCATCACCGCGCGCAGGCGCAGCGCGTGGTGGGCGCGCGGCGCGGGCACGGCCTTCATCATCGCCTTCAGCGCGGTCGGGAACAGGAAGGTGTGCGTCACGCCGTGACGCACCATCAGGTCGAAGGCGCGCTCGGGCGTGAAGCGGCCCTGGAAGGCCACGATCTCGCGCCCGAAGTACAGCGTGGGCAGCAGCGCGTCCATCAGCCCGCCGGTCCAGGCCCAGTCGGCAGGTGACCAGAACACGGCGTCGCTGTGCGTGGCGACGTCCACAGCCGCGTCCGCCGATGCGCCGTCGCCCTGGCCTGAGGCGGTCTGCACGCCATCGGCCGACACGCCATCGGCATAGCCGAACCAGTTCTGGCTGCACACGAAGCCGGTGAGGTTGCCGATCAGCGCGCGGTGCGGGATCAACGCGCCCTTGGGCGGGCCGGTGGTGCCGCTGGTGTAGATCAGCACCGCCGGGTCGTCGGCCGCGGTGTCGACGAAGGGCGCGCCGCCCCGGCCACGGCGCAGCAGATCGGCCCAGTCGACATCACCACGGCCAGCCGCGCCGCCCACCGCCACCACCGTGGCCAGGCCCGGCACGCCGGCGCGGGCCGACTGCAGCGCGTCGATCGCGCTCTCGTCGACCAGCGCCACGCGGGTGCGGCTGTGGTCCAACCGGTACTGCAGCGCCTCCGGCCCGAACAGCATCGACAGCGGCATGGCCACCGCACCGAGCCGGTAGACGGCCATGTGGGCCACCGCCGTCTCGAAGCGCTGCGGCATCACGATGGCCACACGGTCGCCGCGCTGAACCCCCAAGGTGGCCAGGGCGCGTGCCAGCGCACGCGCCGCGCGCTCCAGATCGACGTAACGGTAGGTGGCCTGGCGGCCGTCCTCGTGCTCCCAGCGGATCGCCACCGCTTCGGGCGTGCGGCGCGCCCAGCGCGTGCAACAGGCCTGCGCGATGTTGAAGCGCGCCGGCACCTGCCAGCGGAAGCCGCCGTGCAGCGCGGCGTGGCGGTCGTGCGAAGCGGCGGTCGGATCGGAAGGCAGGCTCGGGCTCATGGTGTGTTGCTGCGGTGTGGCCCGTCAGGGCCGAAGGCGTCGAGCGCCGCGCCGGTGACGCGGCAGATGCGCCACTCGGGCAGCACCTGGGCGCCCATCTTCTCGTAGAAGGCGATGGCGTTGGCGTTCCAGTCGAGCACGCTCCACTCGAAGCGCCCGCAGCCGCCGGCCACGGCCAGCGCACCCAGGTGCCGCAGCAAGGCGGTGCCCACGCCGCGCCCCCGCCATGACGGCTGCACGTACAGATCCTCCAGGTACAGCCCCGGACGCCCGAGGAAGGTGGAGAAATTGCGGAAGTACAGCGCGAAGCCGATCAAGCCCTCGGCGGACGCGGGGGCCTCGGCGACGATGGCCTGCGCCACCGGGTCGGGGCCGAACAGATGGGTGCGCAAGGCCTGCGGGGTCACCTGCATCAGATGCGTCAGGTGCTCGAATTCGGCGAGCTCGCCGATCAGCCCAACGAGTGCTTCGGCATCGGATTCACGGGCGGGCCGCAGGGCAAAGGGGTTGAGCGTGTCATTCATCACAGCGATTGTGTCGCCCGAAATGTGCCGTGGCCACGCAGTGCTTACACTCAAGTCGGTCATGCGGGCGGCCGATAAACGAACAGCCGCATCAACAGGGCCGCATCTTGCGCATCAACCGGAATGCAATTCACCAAGCTTTCCTCGGTCAAGCACCGCATCACGGTGGGTGTGCCCCTGCCTTTCAATGTCTACGACGCCGACCGCACGCTGCTGCTGGCGCGCGCGCAGCAGATCGACTCGGTGGCACAGTTCGAATCGTTGCTGTCGCGGGGCGTGCTGGTCGATCTCGACGAGATCCTGGGCCCGGTGGAAGTGGCCAAGCGCGCGCCGCCGGCCATGCTGCCCGCGGTGTGGGAGGAGAACCTCGAAAGAATCGTCTCCACCCTGCGGGACCCATCGGCACCGAACTTCCGCGAGGCGATCGAGCAGTCGTGCGCGCCCATGATGGCGCTGATCGAACGCGACCCGGATCTGGCCCTGTTCCAGGTGCTGCTGCAGGACGGTGACGCACGCCGGGAGTACGGCCTGCACCACTCGATGCATGCGGCAGTCATCGGGGCACTCATCGCCAGGCGTCTGGGCTGGCGCGAGTCCGACACGGCGCGTGCCGTCAAGGGGGCGCTGACGATGAACCTGGCGATGCTGGAACTGCAGGGCCTGCTGGCGCAGCAACCCGGCCGACCGGACGCCGCACAGCGCCGCGAGATCCTCACGCACCCCATCCGCAGCCGCGAGATGCTGGAAGTGGCCGGCGTGCAGGACACCGCCTGGCTGCGTGCGGTCGAAGAGCACCACGAACAGCCCGACGGCAGCGGCTACCCCTCGGGCACGCGCACACCTTGCGATCTGGCGTCGCTGATCTACACCGCCGACGTCTACTCGGCCAAGCTCAGCCCGCGCACCGGGCGCGAGGCGATGTCGGCCGACCGGGCGATCCGCAAGCTCTACATGCGCGACCCGAACAACCCCTTCGTCGCCGCGCTGGTCAAGGAGACGGGGGTGTACCCGCCGGGCAGCTTCGTCTCGCTGGCGTCGGGCGAGGTGGGCGTGGTGGTCAAGCGCGGGACGACCATCACCACCCCCACGGTGGCGGTGCTGACCAACCGCTACCGCCAGCCACTGGTGCAACCGGTGCGGCGGGACACAGCGCAGGCGGCCTACGCGATCGTCGGCATCCTCGCGCCTCGGGAGTTGCCGGCGCAGGTCAAGGCGCAGACGCTGCAGGCGATGGCCTCGGGCTGAGCGGTTGCCGACGCACGTCCTGCACCGTTCACTCTTCATCGCCGGCGCGGGTGCCCCGCGCCACAGGGCGAGCGCAATGCAACCGGGAGGTACTGGAAGCGAGCGCTGACCTACAGTTCCGGGATGACTGCCCCCTACTGCGCTCGCCGCCCGTCCCGTGACCTGTTCCTGACCGTACGCGGCCTGCGCTACCGGCTGCACGCCTGGGGCCCAAGCCAAGCCGTGCGCCCTGCCGAGCACGGTGGGCCTGCCACGCCGTACGCCGATGAGGGGGTGATCCGGCGCAACACCCGCCCACCCTTGGTGCTGCTGCACGGCTGGATGGACGTCGGCGCCTCCTTCCAGTTCCTCGTCGACGCCCTGGACGCGCTGGAAGGACCGGCTCGCACCGTCTATGCGCCGGACTGGCGCGGTTTCGGCCTGACGCAGACGCCCCCCGGGGACTGCTATTGGTTCCCCGATTACCTCGGCGATCTGGACGCACTGCTGGACGCCCTGAGCCCCGACGCCCCGGTGGACCTGCTCGGCCACAGCATGGGCGGCAACGTGGTGATGAACTACGCCGGCGTGCGGCCGCAGCGGGTGCGACGTCTGATCAATCTCGAGGGCTTCGGCCTGCCCCGCACGGCGCCGGAGCAGGCACCGCGGCGCCTGGCGCAGTGGCTGGACGAGTTGAAGACCCCACAGACGCTGAAGGACTACGCCAGTGCCGACGACGTGGCGCAGCGCCTGCAACGCAACAACCCGCTGCTCAGCCCGGACAAGGCGGCGTGGCTGGCGCCGCACTGGGCGCAGCCCGGCCCGGATGGCCGCTGGCATCTGCTAGGCGATGCGGCGCACAAGCGCAGCAACCCGGTGCTCTACCGCGTGGAGGAGCACCTGGCCGCCTGGCGCGCGATCGAGGCACCGCTGCTCTGGGCCGAGGGCGACCGCACCGAGTTCAGCCGCTGGTGGGGCGACCGCTACACCAAGGCCGAGTTCCACGAGCGGCTGTCCCAGGTGCGGCAGGTCGATCGCCACGTGCTGTCGCCGTGCGGGCACATGGTGCACCATGACCAGCCCGAGGCGTTGGCAGCGCTGCTGCGGGCGTTCCTGGACGCGTGAGAAAATCCGCCGATGGACATCGAACACATCAACGCCATCGGCACGCTGCTCGCCGACCTCAAGGCACGGACCGAGCAGCTCCGGGGGTATCTTTGACTACGACCGCAAATCCCTGCGGCTGAGAGAGGTCAACGCCGCCCTCGAAAACCCCGCCGTCTGGAACGATCCCAAGCGCGCCCAGGAACTGGGGCGCGAGAAGAAGACGCTCGAGAACGTGGTCGACACCATCGACCACCTGACGCGCAACCTCGACGACAACGCCGAGCTCTACGAGATGTCGAAGGCCGAAGAGGACTTCGACGGCCTGCAGGCCATCCTCGACGACGCGAACACCTTGCGCGAGTCGGTGGAGCAGCTCGAGTTCCGGCGCATGTTCTCCAACCCTGCCGACCCAGGCAACTGCTTCGTCGACATCCAGGCCGGCGCCGGCGGCACCGAGGCCTGCGACTGGGCCCAGATGCTGCTGCGTCAGTACCTGAAGTACTGCGAGCGCAAGGGCTACAAGGCCGAGGTGATGGAGGAAACCGAAGGTGATGTGGCCGGCATCCGCAGCGCGACGCTGAAGATCGAGGGCGAGTACGCCTTCGGCCACCTGCGCACCGAAACCGGCGTGCACCGACTGGTGCGCAAGAGCCCCTTCGACAGCGCGGGCGGGCGCCACACCAGCTTTGCCAGCCTGTTCGTGTACCCCGAGGTCGACGACTCGATCGAGATCGAGATCAACCCGGCCGATGTGCGCATCGACACCTTCCGGGCCAGCGGCGCCGGCGGGCAGCACATCAACAAGACCGACTCGGCGGTGCGCATCACGCACATCCCCTCGGGCATCGTCGTGCAGTGCCAGAACGACCGATCCCAGCACCGCAACCGCGACGAGGCCTGGGCGATGCTGCGCAGCCGGCTGTTCGAGCTCGAGATGCGCAAGCAGCTCGAAGCGCAGCAGAAGCTCGAGGACACCAAGACCGACGTCGGCTGGGGCCACCAGATCCGCTCCTACGTGCTCGACCAGAGCCGCATCAAGGATCTGCGCACCGGCGTGGAGATCAGCAACACGCAGAAGGTGCTTGACGGGGATCTCGACCCCTTCATCAGCGCCAGCCTGAAGCAGGGGCTGTGACGATGGCCCACATGGCTGGGACCGTCGCGTCGGCCGCGCCGGTGCGGGCGCTGATCTTCGACATGGACGGCACGATGATCGACTCGATGCCGCACCACAGGCAGTCCTGGATCGCCTTCGCGGCGCACCACGGCCTGGCCGTCGGCGTCGACGACCTGATGCGCCGCACCACCGGGCGCACCGGCGCCGAGTGCATGGGCGAGCTCTTCGGCCGCCCCCTCGGGCACGAGGAGGCCTGGGCGCTGGTGCGCCACAAGGAGCGCCTGTACCGCGAGGCCTTCGGGCCCTGCTTCGCGGAGATCCGGGGCTTCCGGGATTTCTATGCCCGCGCTGGTGCGGGTGGCCTGCGCCTGGGCGTGGGCACGGCGGGTGACGCCGACAACATCGCCTTCGCGCTCGGCCACCTGAAGTTGCCTGAACACCCGGCGGCCATCGTCGGCGGCGACCAGGGGCTGCCGGGCAAGCCCGAGCCGCACATCTTTCTCGAGGTCGCGCGCCGGCTGGGCGTCGCGCCCGAGCACTGCGTGGTCTTCGAGGACGCGCCGCTGGGCATCGAGGCCGCGCGCCGCGCCGGCATGCGGGCCGTGGCCGTGTGCTCGGGGCACGCGGCCGCCGAGCTTTCCGGGCCGCACGTGATCGCGGCCTTCGACGACTACACCGGGCCGGCCGCTGCGGCCTGGCTCGACCGCCTTCTGGAGCAAACCCCATGACGATGACGATCGCCCGCGAGGGCGAGGCCGCGGTGCTGGTGCGGCGCGAGGACTACGCGCGCCCGCCCTACCTGATCCGCTCGGCCGAGCTGACCTTCGACCTCGACCCGGCCAAGACGCTGGTCGCCAGCCGGCTGCGCATCGAGCGCGACCCGGCTGCCGCGCCAGGACAGCCGCTGCGCCTGCACGGTGAGGACCTCACACTGCTGCGCGTGCTGGCCGACGGCCAGAGCGTGTCGTTCCGCCACGAGGCCGGCGCGCTGGTGATCGACCAGCCCCCCACTGCCGAAGCCTTCACCCTCGAGATCCGCAACACCTGCGCGCCCGACAAGAACACCCACCTGTCGGGCCTGTACACCAGCGGCGGCGGCTTCTTCACCCAGTGCGAGGCCGAGGGCTTCCGGCGCATCACCTACTTCCTCGACCGGCCCGATGTGATGGCGGTGTACACCGTCACGCTGCGCGCCGACCGCGCGAAGTACCCGGTGCTGCTGAGCAACGGCAACCTGGTCGAGCAGGGCGCACTGGACGGCGGGCGCCACTACGCGAAGTGGCACGACCCCTTCCCCAAGCCCAGCTATCTGTTCGCACTGGTGGCGGCAGACCTGGTGGCGCGCGAGCAGCGCATCCGCAGCCGCGCCGGGCGCGACCACCTGCTGCAGATCTACGTGCGCCGCGGCGACCTGGACAAGACCGAGCACGCGATGCGCTCGCTCATTGCCTCGGTGGTGTGGGACGAGGCACGCTTCGGCCTGCCGCTGGACCTGGAGCGCTTCATGGTCGTGGCCGTGGGCGACTTCAACATGGGGGCGATGGAGAACAAGGGCCTGAACATCTTCAACACGAAGTACGTGCTGGCCAGCCCCTCGACTGCCACCGATACCGACTTCGCCGGCATCGAGAGCGTGGTCGCGCACGAGTACTTCCACAACTGGACGGGCAACCGCATCACCTGCCGCGACTGGTTCCAGCTGTCGCTGAAGGAGGGCCTGACGGTCTTCCGCGACCAGGAGTTCAGCATCGACATGGCCGGCGACGCCTCGGCCCGGGCGGTGCGCCGCATCGAGGACGTGCGCGCGCTGCGTGCGGCGCAGTTCCCCGAGGACGCCGGCCCGATGGCGCACCCGGTACGCCCCGACCGCTACGCCGCGATCGACAACTTCTACACCGCCACCGTCTACGAAAAAGGCGCCGAGGTGGTGCGGATGATGCAGACGCTGGTGGGCCGCGA
>JBMTXX010000123.1:0-10990 GCA_049453935.1 Rubrivivax sp. | reverse complement strand
TCGTTGACCATCACCACCTTGCCCATCACCTGGCGCGAGCCCATGCGCGCGTAGGCCTGCCGTAGATCCGCCATCGGCAGCACGGTGTCGATGGCCGGGCGCAGGTCGCCGGCGAGGTAGCCATCGAACAGGCGTTTCAGGTCGGCGGCGAAGGCCATCGGCTCGCGCTTGACAAAGTCGCCCCAGAACACCCCGACGACGCTGGCGCCCTTGAGCAGCGCCAGGTTCCACGGCAGCGCGGGGATGGCGCCGCCGGCAAAGCCGACGACCAGATAGCGGCCGCGCCAGGCGATGGAGCGGAACACCGGCTCGGCCAGCGCGCCGCCCACCGGGTCGTAGACCACGTCCGGGCCGCGGCCCCCGGTCAGGGCCTTGAGCGCCTGGCGGACATCGTCGGCACCGGTGTCGATCGTGGCGTCGGCACCCAGCCGCCGGCAGAAGTCGCATTTGGCAGCGGTGGAAGCCGCGGCGATGACGCGGGCGCCGGCCGCCTTGGCAATCTGCACCGCCGCCGAGCCCACGCCACCGGCCGCGCCCAGCACCAACACCGTCTCGCCGGCGCGCAGCGCGCCACGGTCCAGCAGCGCGTGCATCGAGGTGCCGTAGGTGAAGAGGAAGGCCGCCGCGTCGCGCAGATCCACGCCCTCGGGCAACACGAGCGCGCGCGCCGCCTCGGCCAGGGCATGGGTGCCGAAGCCGCCGAAGCCGCTGCAGGCCACGCGGTCCCCCAGCTTCAGGCCCTGCACCCCAGGGCCGAGCGCATCGACCGTGCCGGAGAACTCCGAACCGGGCACGAAGGGCACATCGGGTTTGAACTGGTACTTGCCCTCGACGACGAGCAGGTCGGGGAAGTTCAGGCTGGCCGCAGCCACCTTCACACGTACCTCGCCCTCGCCGGGCTCGGTGCGTGGCAGAGGGCCCCAGCGAAGATCGCCGACCCCGGTCAGGGTCTCGCAGCGCCATCCGTGCATCGCAACGTCTCCTTCATCCCAAAACACGGATTCTGCGCGAGCGCGCGCCAACGGACACCAAGGGCAGCGACCCCGGCCAGCCGATCAGTCGGGCCGGGGCGGTGCGTCGCCCAGCTGCGCACCCAGGACCAGCCGCGTGGCGGCCAGATCCTCCAGTGCTGTGCCGACCGACTTGAACAGCGTGATCTCGTGCCCGTCGCGCCGACCGGCGCAGTGCCCGCGCAGCAACTCCGCCAAGTCACCGGCGATCGCCTGCGGCGCGATGACGCCGCGGCGCAGCGGCTGCACCAGGTCACCGGCCTCGGCCAGCGCGCCGGCGTGGGTGTCCACCACGATGCGCGCACGCGCCACCGCCTCGTCGTCGACCTCGCGCATGTCGGGCCGGAACCCGCCGACCAGGTCCAGGTGGGTGCCCGCCTTCAGCCAGCGTCCGAAGACCACGGGATCTGCTGCCGTCGTCACGCAGCTCACCACATCGGCAGCGCGCACCGCCGCCTCGAGGCCGTCCGGCGCGACCGCCTGCGCCGGCAGACCTTCGGCCGCGAGGGTGTCCGCCAGCGCCTGCGCAGGCGCCAGGCGGCGCCCCCACACCCGCACGCGTTGCAGGCTCGGCAGCAAGGCGGCATGCGCCCGCGCCACCCAGCCGGCCAGACGTCCGCTGCCGACCACCAGCAACTCGCTCGCGTCGGCGCGCGCCAGCCGCGTGGCGGCCAGCGCCGACGCCGCCGCGGTGCGGCGCAGCGTCACGGCCTCGCCGTCCAGCACGGCCAGCGGCTCGCCGGTGGCGCGGTCGACCGCCAGCACCGTCGCACACACCGTGGACGGCGCGCCCGGGATCGCGGTGACGAGCTTGGTGACGATCAGGCGGTCGTCCCAGGCCGGCATCAGCAGCATCACGTCGCGCTCGGACAGCGGATGGACATGGCGCACGGGCACCTGCGCGCCGGCCACGAAAGCGGTCTCCAGCGCCCTTGCGAGCCGGTCCCAGGGGAGTGCGGCATGGACCGCCGCGGCTGAATAGACTTGCACCATGCGGGACAGTGTAGTGATCATCGGCGGCGGCGTGATGGGGGCGGCCACCGCGTGTTTTCTGGCTCGGGACCACGGCGCGCGGGTCACCGTGCTGGAGCGCGACCCCACCTACCGGCGCGCCTCCAGCGCACTGTCGGCCAGTTCGATCCGGCAGCAGTTCAGCACGCCGGTCAACATCGAGCTGTCGGCCTGGAGCATGGCGTTCCTGCGTCGCCTCGACCAGGAACTGGCCGTGGACGGCGCACACCTGGACATCGGCTTGACCGAGTCGGGCTATCTGTACCTCACGGACACGGAGGAAGGCGCCCATGCGCTGCGGCGCGACCACGCCTTGCAGCGATCGATGGGCGTGGAGGTGGCCTTGCTGGCGCCGCCCGCCCTGCGCCAGCGCCTGCCCTGGATCTCGACCGAGGGCGTGGTGCTGGCCTCGCTCGGTCTGCGCGGCGAGGGCTGGTTCGACGGCCCCGCGCTGATGCAGGCCTTCCGACGCAAGGCCATCGCCTGCGGAGCGCGCTTCATCGAAGCCGACGTCGACGGCTTCGTCACCCGCGGGGCGCAGGTGCTGGCGGCACGGGCTGCCGACGGCCGCCCGTTCACGGCCGACGCCTTCGTTCTGGCAGCGGGCGCCTGGAGCGCCCCACTGGCCGCCGGCCTGGGCGTGCGCCTGCCGGTGGCTGCCCGCAAACGCGACGTCTTCGTGCTCGACGCGCCGGTGCGTCTGGCCGACGCCCCGCTGCTGATCGACCCCTCGGGTGTGTGGTGCCGGCCGGAGGGACGCGGCTACATCGCAGGCGCGCCGCCGCGCGCTGTCGAGACCGGCGGTCCGGGCGACCCGGACGACGCGCCGCTCGAGGCCATCGACCACGCCCTGTTCGACGAGGTGATCTGGCCCGCGCTGGCGCGGCGCGTGCCCGCCTTCGAAGCGCTGCGCGTGCGCTCGGCCTGGGCGGGCTACTACGAGATGAACCTGCACGACCACAACGGCCTGGCCGGGCCGCTGCCCGGCTGGCACAACGCCTACACCGCCTGCGGCTTCTCGGGCCACGGGATGCAGCAGGCGCCGGCCGTGGGGTGTGCGCTGGCGGCCCTGGTGATGCAGGTGCCCTGCGCAGCACCCGACCTCGCGCCCTTGCACCCGTCGCGGCTCAGCGCGGCGGCGTCGAGCGTCGAGGCGCGGGTGATCTGACGGTCTGCAGGCACCCGCCCGGCCCACGTCGCGCGTGGCCCGAAAGGGCGAGGTCGCCCCTGGTCCTTGGCGATGCGATGTCCGCACGCGACCGTGAGTGGCGCGTGCACACGGCAAGCGGCAAGCGGCGCGTGCGGCGGCCCGACCGCGGCTTGATCCACGTCAATCGACCGAGGGTTGCCCATGATGGCATCGTCAGCCGCGCGAAGTCCACAATCGACCGCGATGTCCATCGAGTTGAACCCTCTGCGCTGGAGCGACCCGCTGCGCTGGCTTGCCCTCGGTCTGCGCGACTTCCGCCGCGCCCCGGGCATCGGCCTGTTCTACGGCAGCGTCTTCATGGTGATGGGTTGGGCGCTGATGAAGGTCTACGAGCGCGCGCCGGCCTACACGCTGGCGCTGAGCGCCGGCTTTCTGCTGATGGGGCCCTTCCTGTGCCTCGGCCTGTACCGTGTGAGCCAGCGGCTGGAGGCCGGCGAGCGGCCGGATTTCGGCGACAGCCTGATGGCCTGGGACACGCGCACCGCGCAGCTGGGCATCTTCGGCTTCGTGCTGCTGGTGCTGGAGATGCTGTGGGGGCGCGCGACGCTCGTCATCTTCGCGGTCAGCTTCGACGGCATGCCCGACTTCAAGGGCTCGCTGCTGGCCCTGCTCGACCCGGAGAACCTGGGCTTCATCGTCGCGTGGTTCGCCGTCGGCGCGGTGTTCGCCGGGCTGATCTTTGCCGTCACCGTGGTGTCGATGCCGATGATCCTGGACCGGCAGACCGACGCCATCACGGCCGGGCTGACGAGCATGCGGCTGGTGCTGACACAGACCGGGGTGATGCTGTGGTGGGCCGCGCTGATCGGCGTCGTCACGCTGCTGTCGCTGCTGCCGTGGTTTCTCGGCCTGCTGCTGACGGCGCCCGTGATCGGCCATGCCTCCTGGCACGCCTACCGCGCCGCGGTGGGCCAGGAGCGCGCCACACCCACCGGCTGACGCACGGCCGCGCACCGGCCGGCGCCTTCGTCGCGCGCGGCGCCGGCGGGCGCAGCCTCGGGTTTCCCAGCCTTCCGCAACGGCCGGGCTTTGGCTAGATTCGGGCCCGTCCATGGCCGCCGTCACGTCGCGCGGCCCCCGAAAGACCCAGCCCGAGAGGAGCCCGAATTGAACGCAAAGACCCTTCCCCGTCGTCGCCAGGTGTGCGCGGCCGCGCTCGGCACCGCGCTGACGCTGGCGTGCGGTGCCGCAGCGCTGCCCGCGATGGCGCAGACCTTTCCGGCGCGTGATTTCGCCGGCGTGATCATGTGGGGCGCCGGTGGCGCGACCGACGTCGTCGCGCGCGCCGTCGCGCCGTTGGCCGAGGAGGCGCTGGGCCGCAAGATCGTGCTGCAGAACCGCTCTGGGGGCGCAGGCGCGATCTCCACCAACTTCGTCAACCAGCAGGCCAGCGACGGCTACACGCTGCTGATGGGCGCGGAGAACCCGCAGCTGCACGGCGTCATGGCCCTGGGCGAACTGGACTACTCGAAGTTCTACCCGGTCAACATCCTGGGCCGCGGCGTGGGCGTGATCGTGGCGCACAAGGACAAGCCCTGGAAATCGGTGGCCGAGCTGATCGCCGACGCGCAAGCCAACCCCGGCAAGATCAAGATGGGCTCGACCGGCCCTGGCGGGTTGCCGCACACGGTAGGGTCCTTCATCAGCACGGTGACGAAGCTGCCGGTGACGGCCGTGCCCTTCGACGGCGAGGGCCCGGGCCTGACCGCCCTGCAAGGTGGCCACGTCGACTTCATGCCGGTGGGCCTGAGCGCAGCGGCCGAGCACATCCGCGCCGGACGGGTCAAAGCCCTGGCCGTGGTCAACGAGCAGGCCTACGCCGGCATCCCGCCCATCACGGGCGACCTGCCGGGCATGGCGAAATTCCTGCCCTGGGGGCCGTTCTACGGCGTGTTCGTCAAGCGCGACGTGCCCGACGCCGCCAAGGCGCGACTGACCGAAGCCTTCAAGGTGGCGGCGTCCAACCCGAAGTTCGTCGAGCTGATGAACGCCCGTGGCAACGTCGTGATGAACATCGGCGGTGCCGAGGCCGACGCCTTCCTGCGCAAGTGGCAGTCGGTGACGACCTGGACGCTGCACGAGGCCGGCGCCACGAAGAAGTCGCCCGCCGACCTGGGGATCCCCAAGCCCTGAACGGTGAGGGCCCCGAGCCTGCGAAGATTTCGACAGGCTTGGCCCGAACGAGGTTGACGTGGGGTTGGCGTGGGGCTGACGGCAGGCGGGTGCCGCCCCCATCCCACGCCTCCCGTCAAGGCTGCAGGATGGTGCAGCCCGTGGTCTTGCGCGACTCGAGATCGCGGTGGGCCTGGGCCACGTCGGCCAGCGGATAGCGCTGGTCGATGCGGATCTTGACCTGCCCGCTCTCGACCACGGCAAACAGGTCGTCGGCCATGGCCTGCGCCGACTCGCGCGAGGACATGTGGGTGAACAGCGTCTGGCGCGTCACGTACAGCGAGCCCTTGTTGGCCAGGACCGCCGGCGCGAAAGGCGGCACCGGCCCGGAGGCGTTGCCGAAGGACACCATCAGGCCGAAAGGCCGCAGGCAGTTCAGGCTGCCTTCCCAGGTGTCCTTGCCCACCGAGTCATAGACGACCTTGACGCCGCGCCCGCCGGTGACCTCGCGCACGCGTGCGGCGAAATCCTCCTTCGAGTAGTCGATCATGACCTCGGCGCCGTGGTCCAGCGCGAGCTGGCACTTGGCGGCGCTGCCGGCCGTGCCGATGAGCCGCAGGCCCAGCGCGCGCGCCCACTGGCAGGCGATCAGGCCCACGCCGCCCGCGGCCGCGTGGAAGAGCACGAAATCGCCCGGCTCCAGACCCTCGACCGGACGCGAGCGCTTGAGCAGGTACTGTGCCGTCAGCCCCTTGAGCATCATCGCGGCACCGGTGTCGAAACCGATCGCATCGGGCAACCGGCACACGGTGCGCGCCGGCATCACACGCGCCTCGCAGTAGCTGCCCGGCGGCTGGCTGGCGTAGGCGGCGCGGTCGCCCACCTTCAGGTGCGTGACGCCCTCGCCCACCGCCTCGACGACCCCGGCGCCTTCCATGCCCAGCGTCAGCGGCAGCGCGTTCGGGTACAGGCCGGTGCGCTGGTAGACGTCGATGAAGTTCAGGCCACAGGCGTGGTGGCGAATGCGCACCTGACCCGGACCGGGGTCGCCCACGGGCAGGTCGACCAGCTGCATCTGTTCGGGGCCGCCGAAGGCGGAGATCTGGATGGCACGAGGCATCTTCTGGGGTCCTTGTACGGAGTTGATCGGGAACGGACCGAAGTGTGCTGCATTCCCGCCCAGCCTGCCAGCCGGCGTCGCATCCGCGGCCTGATGCGCGCGTGCCCGTGAGCGATGTCTTGACGCGCGCACCGGACGCAGACAGAAGACGACGCCCATGCGCCGACACCCCTGCCGTGGCACCATGACGGGTTGCCCGAGGCCCACGCGATGAGAATGACCCCACGATTGATTCTGCTGCTGACCCTGCCGCCGCTGATGTGGTCAGGCAACGCCATGGTCGGCCGCCTGATGGTGGGGCAGATCCCGCCCTTCACGCTGAACTTCGTGCGCTGGGTGATCGTCGCGGTGATCCTGCTGCCACTGGCTTGGCGCGCACTGCAGCCCTGGTCGCGGGTGGCCGAGCGCTGGCCCTATCTGCTGGCCGTCGGCGTGCTGGGCGTGGGCGCCTACAACTCGCTGCAGTATCTGGCGCTGGTCAGCTCGACACCGGTCAACGTCACGCTGGTGGCGTCGAGCCTGTCGGCCTGGATGATGCTGATCGGCGTCGTCGTCTACCGCGAGCACCCGACGCGTCGGCAGATCGCCGGCGCTGCGATGGGGCTGATCGGGGTGGTCTTCGTCGTCAGCCGCGGATCCTGGGAGGTGCTGACCGCGGTGCGCTTTGTCCCGGGCGACCTCTACATGCTGCTGGCCACCATCGGCTGGGCCGTCTACAGCTGGCTGCTGGCGCGCCCGCCCGCCCACATGCGCGGCGCGCAGCGCCCAGACTGGGACTGGGCCGGGCTGCTGATGGTGCAGGTGCTGTTCGGTCTGCCGGCCTCGGCGCTGTTCTTCGGCGCCGAGCAGTGGTCGGGCGCGGCCCCCATCCAGTGGCACATCGGCACGGTGTCGGCAGTGATGTTCGCCGCAGTCGGCGCCTCGCTCGTGGCCTACCGCAGTTGGGGCCTGGGAGTGGCCGAAGGCGGGCCGGCGCTGGCCGCCTTCTTCTACAACCTCACACCCTTGTTCGCGGCGCTGATGTCACTGTGGATCCTGGGCGAGGTGCCCCAGGTCCATCACCTGGTGGCCTTCGTCCTGATCGTGGGCGGCATCGCGGTCAGCACCTCGACCGCCACCGCGTCCGGACAGAACGTCAGAACGTCCCCGGGTAGCCGCCGCCATCCAGCAGCAGGTTCTGACCGGTGATGTAGCCGGTGTGCGCGCTGCAGATGAAGGCGCACATCGCGCCGAATTCCTCGGCGGTGCCGTAGCGGCGGGTGGGGATGCCCTGACGGCGCTCGTCGAGCACCTGCTCGATCGTCTGCCCCGTCTTGGCCGCCACACCGACGACCGTGGCGCGCAGGCGGTCGGTGTCGAAGGGCCCGGGCAGCAGCCCGTTGATCGTGACGTTGCGCGAGGCCAGACGTGGCTGGCGGGCCAGACCGGCGATGAAGCCCGTGAGGCCGGAGCGCGCACCGTTGCTCAGGCCGAGCACGTCGATCGGCGCCTTGACCGAGGCCGACGTGATGTTGACCACGCGGCCGAAGCCACGCTCGGCCATGCCGTCGACGGTGGCCTTGATCAGCTCGATCGGGGTGAGCATGTTCGCGTCCAGCGCGCGCATCCAGGTTTCGCGGTCCCAGTCGCGGAAGTCGCCCGGGGGTGGGCCGCCAGCGTTGTTGACCAGGATGTCGACCTGCGGGCACGCCGCCAGCGCCGCGGCACGTCCTGCCGCGGTCGTGATGTCACCGGCGACGGTGCGCACCTCGACGCCGGGGTTCAGCGCACGAAGCGCCGCCGCGGTGGCCTGCAGCGCCTCGTCGCCACGCGCCGTGATCACGACGTTGACGCCCTCGCGCACCAGCGCCTGGGCGCAACCCCGTCCCAGCCCCTTGCTCGCGGCGCACACGAGCGCCCACTTGCCTGCGATTCCGAGATCCATGTGCTGTCTGCTCCGATGTAGGTAGAGGAAGAAAACCCGTCCGATTGTCTGCCGTGTTCAGCGTGAGCGCGCCAGCACCCCGACGCCGGCCAGCACCAGCACCGTACCCGCGACGACCCAGGGCGTCAGCGGCTCGCCCAGCAGCAGCACGCCGAGCATCAGCGTGGACACCGGGCCGACCATGCCGACCTGGGAGGTCACCGCCGGGCCCACGCGCTCGATGGCCATCATCACCATCAGCACCGGCGCCACCGTGCACAGCGTGGCGTTGAGCGCACTCAGGACCCAGACGTCGGGCGCCAGATCGAGCACGAGGCCCCAGGGCCGCAGCAGCAGGAACTGCACGATGCACAGCAGGCAGGCGACCGTGGAGGCCAGCCCGGTCAGCCGCAGGGCGCCGAGCCGGCCGACCTCGCGACCGCTGTACAGCAGGTACAGCGCGTAGCTGAGGGCCGACGCGAAGACCAGCGACGAGCCGAGCACCACGGCCTGCCCCTCGAGCCGCACCTCGTGGCCGAAGACGACCAGGATGCCGACATAACTGATCGACAGCGCCAGCACCTGGCGCCGGCTCACCCGACGTTTGAACAGCAGCCAGCCCAGCAGCAGGACCAGCGTCGGGTTCAGATAGAGGATCAGCCGCTCCAGGCTGGCACTGATGTACTGCAGCCCGGCGAAGTCCAGAAAGCTCGCCAGGTAGTACCCGCTGAAACCCAGCGCCCCGACCACCCGCCAGTCCCGCCCGGTCAGCGCCGGCCGGCCCCGGCCGGCCCACCAGGCCAGCACGACGAACATCGGCAATGCCATCAGCATGCGCAGCATCAGCAGCGTCACGGCATCGACGCCGTGGCGGTAGGCCAGCTTGATGATGATGGCCTTGCCGGAGAAGGCCACCGCGCCGCCGACGGCCAGCGCCAGGCCGGCACGGTCGATCGGCGCGGCAGCGCTCACCAGCCGGCGGCCAGCCCGTCGCGTCGCGGATCGCTCGCCACGGCGTAGCCGTCGACCGCCGGGTCACCCAGGCGCCAGATGAACTGGCCGGCGCCGTAGTCCTGGTAGCTGTCGGCGAAGGGCTCGACACGGTGCCCCAGGTCACGCAGGCCTTGCGCGGTGGCGGGATCGAAGCCGTTCTCGGCGTTGACGATGCCCGTGGCCACACGCCAGCGCGGCGCGTCGCAGGCCGCCTGCGGGTGCTGGCGGTAGTCCAGCATGCGCACCAGCGTCTGCAGGTGGCCCTGGGGTTGCATGTCGCCGCCCATCACACCGAAGCTCATCACCGGCGCGCCGTCGCGCGTCAGGAAGGCCGGGATGATGGTGTGGAAGGGCCGCTTGCCGGGGCCGACGACGTTGGCGCGGGTCTCGTCGAGCGTGAAACCGTGGCCCCGGTTCTGCAGGCTCAGGCCGTAGCCCGGGACGACGACGCCCGAGCCGAAGCCCATGTAGTTGCTCTGGATGAAGCTGACCATCATCCCCTGCTCGTCGGCTGCGGTCAGGTAGATGGTGCCGCCCTGCGGCAGGTGGCCGGGGCCGAAGTCCTGCGCGCGGCGCGGGTCGATCAGACGCGCGCGGCTGTCCAGGTAGGCGTCGTCGAGCATTTGCTGCGGCGTCAGCGTCATGGCACTCGGTTCACCCACGTGGCGGTAGACATCGGCGAAGGCGAGCTTCATGGCCTCGATCTGCAGATGCTGAGAAGCCACGCCGTCCACCGGCAGCGATGCCAGGTCGAAACGGTCGAGGATGCCGAGCGCGATCAGCGCGGCGATGCCCTGCCCGTTGGGCGGGATCTCGTGCAGGGTGTGGTCACGGTAGCGCTTCTCGATAGGGGTGACCCACTCGGGCCGATAAGCGGCGAAGTCGGCGGCGGTCATCGCACCGCCGTTTGCCTGCGCGTGCGCCGCCGCCGCCTCGGCGATCTCGCCGCGGTAGAAGGCCTCACCCCGGGTCTGCGCAATCAGGCGCAGCGTGCGCGCCGCCTCGGGGAAGGCGAAGCGCTCGCCGACGTGCGGCGCGCGCCCGTGCGGCAGGAAGGCCTGGGCAAAGCCCGGCTGCGAGGTGATCTCCGGCAGCGACGCGGCGTTGGTCCACTTCTGCTGCACGATCACCGGCACACCGTAGCCGCGCTCGGCGATCTCGATGGCCGGCGCGATCAGGTCGGCGAAGGGCAGGCGGCCGCAGCGCTCGTGCAGCGCCATCCAGCCCGCCACCGCACCCGGCACGGTGACCGAGTCCCAGCCGCGCTTGGGCGGGGCCTTGGCATCGGCGCCGTACTTGCGGCGGAAGTAGTCCGGCGTCCAGGCCGCCGGCGCGCAGCCCGAGGCGTTCAAGCCGAGCAGTTGCGTGCCGTCCCAGACGATGCAGAACATGTCCGAGCCCAGGCCGTTGCTGCAGGGCTCGACCACCATCATCGTCGCCGCCGCGGCAATCGCGGCATCCACCGCATTGCCGCCGCGCTGGAGCATCTTCAGGCCGGCCTGCGCCCCCAGCGGGTGCGACGTCGACACGACATTGCGTGCGAACACGGGTGAGCGCTGGCTGGCATAGCCGGCGGTCCAGTCGAAGGGAGAAGTCATGTCGGACGAGACCTGTTGGAAGTGAACAAACGC
>JBMTXX010000122.1:0-11144 GCA_049453935.1 Rubrivivax sp. | reverse complement strand
ACGCCGCCGCCGCGCGGGTTGTTGGGCATCAGCACCAGGTAGCGGCCGGCCAGGCTGACGAAGGTGGTCAGCGCGGCGCCCTTGTTGCCGCGCTCTTCCTTCTCGACCTGGACCAGCAGTTCCTGCCCCTCGCGGATCGCGTCACCGATCTTGGCGGTGCGCACGTCCACGCCGTCGCGGAAATAGTTGCGCGAGATCTCCTTGAAGGGCAGGAAGCCGTGGCGGTCCTCGCCGTACTCGACGAAGCAGGCCTCCAGCGCGGGCTCCACCCGCGTCACCACGGCTTTGTAGATGTTGCCCTTGCGCTGCTCGCGGCCTTCAATCTCGGTCTCGAAGTCCAGCAGCTTCTGGCCGTCCACGATCGCCAGTCGCCGCTCTTCCGGCTGCGTGGCGTTGATCAGCATGCGTTTCATCGTTCGATCGCTCCTGGCGCGCGCCTCGCGACGGCACGCCGTGTCGGCGCCGCGATCAGGTCATCACCTGTCGCCGCACCGGCGGATGCGCCGCGCCTGCGCGCCGCATCCCGTCACCGGCGGGCCGCTTTTCCGCGGCCCTGGCCGGCATCCGACGATGCACGGGACGCACGGGGAGAACCGGGGGGATCGAACCGCCCTGACCACCGGCTGTCACACCGGGCGACCCGCCTGCGCGGGACCGTCCGTGTCACTGAGGCCGTGGCACTGGCACTGGCGCGGGACCTGATGACCTGAGACCGGCGGCCTTGGGGCTCTCCCCCCTGGCAGCCTCAGGGGCGGCCAGGGGCAGGGCGAACCACGACCTGCGGGCGTTGCGCGCTGTCAGCGCAACGGTGCAGGCGGGGTGTCCCGGGAGGGAGGGCTGTGGTGACATGCCGATGTCGTCTGACGGGACCTGACGCGGGGCCCAGACCGGTCGGCAGGGTGCCGGGGCGGTCTGGGCCCGTGATTCTTTCGTTGCAGCCCCGGGAACTCCGGGGCAGGTTCTGCCTGTGTGTCTCTTCCGCTGCCTGTCGCGTGCCCACCGGTCACTGCGGGATCCGGCACTGCGCGCGAGGGCGGCGTTGCATCTGCGCTTGTGGCGGTCCTCACCCCAGTTGAACACCCCCGGCGCGACGCATGAACGCTCATGGCGCCGCGGATGTTGCTCGAGGCAGACCGCCGCTTCCGCGCCGCTCGTGCGTGGGCCGGGTAAACTCCCCGGTGAAACAAGCACTTGCGAGCCGACGTGGAATCCCCGAGTATACGGGCCAAAATTGTGCCCGTTGAGGCCGCAGCGAGTGCGGCGCAAACGCTGGTGCGTCACCTGCTGGTCGATGAGCATGCGGCCGGCCAAAGGCTGGACAACCTGCTGCTGCGCGTGTTGCGCGGTGTGCCGCATTCACACGTCTACCGCGTGATCCGCTCCGGCGAGGTGCGCGTCAACGGCGGACGGGCCTCGGCCCAGACCCGTGTGGCCGCCGGTGACCAGGTGCGGCTGCCGCCGATGCGCACCAGCGACACCAGCCTGTCCTCGCCCGCGCCCGCGCGCGAGTTCCCGTTGCTGTTCGAAGACGCACACCTGCTGGCCATCGACAAGCCCTCGGGTGTGGCGGTGCATGGCGGCAGCGGGGTCAGTTCGGGCGTGATCGAGCAACTGCGCCAGGCGCGTCCGCAGGCGCGCTTCCTCGAACTCGTCCATCGTCTGGACCGCGAGACCTCGGGCGTGCTGCTCGTGGCCTGTCGTCGCAGCGCGTTGACGGCGCTGCAGGAGCAGTTCCGGCAGCGCGGCGGCCCCAGTGGCGTGGGCAAGACCTACACGGCGCTGGTTGCCGGCGACTGGCCAGCCAGCCTGACGAGGATAGACACGCCGTTGCACAAGTACCTGACGCCCGAGGGGGAGCGCCGCGTGCGTGCGGCCGCCAGCGGCGATCCGCAGGCCTTGCAGGCCCTCACCCTGGTGCGGGTGGTGCGTCGTCTGGGCGGCTGCACCTTGCTGGACGTGACGATCAAGACCGGACGCACCCACCAGATCCGCGTGCACCTGGCCGACGCCGGGCATCCCATCGTCGGCGATGACAAGTACGGCGATTTCGCCCTGAACCGACGGGTGGCGCGTGGGGAGGTTGCAGCCACCCGCCTGGAGCGGATGTTCCTGCACGCCCGGCGACTCTGCCTGACGCACCCGGCCACCGGCGAGCCCCTGGACCTGCGTTCGGTGCTGCCGCCCGACTGCGCACGCTTCCTGCGGGCGTTGGACAATGTCGGCGCCGCCCGCCCCGACGCGGCAGGCGCTGCCGCACTTTCTTGACGACGGTCGGTCCACCGCCCGCGCCCACCACCGTCCACGATGCCCAGACACTTCGACCTCATCGCCTTCGATTGGGACGGCACGCTGTACGACAGCACCGCCTTCATCACCCGTGCCATCCAGGCCGCGTGCCGCGAGGTCGGCGTGACCGAGCCTTCGACGCAGCGCGCGTCCTATGTGATCGGGATGGGCTTGCAGGAAGCGCTGTTGCATGCCGCGCCGGAACTGCCGCCGCAACGCTATCCGGAACTGGCGCGGGCCTACCAGCGGCATTACCTGTCGGGCCGGGACGATCTCGTGCTGTTCGACGGCGTGCTGCCGATGCTGCGAGCGCTGAAGGAGCGCAACCATTGCGTCGCCGTGGCCACGGGCAAGAGCCGCCGGGGCCTGGACGAGGCGCTGGCAGCGGTGGAACTCGCGGGGCTGTTCGATGGCACCCGCACCGCCGACGAGACGGCGCCCAAGCCTGACCCGACCATGCTGATCGAACTGATGGCGGAGTTCGGCGCCAGCCCGCAGCGCACGTTGATGATCGGCGACACCACGCACGACCTGCAGATGGCGCGCAGCGCCGGCGTGGCCTGCGTCGGCGTCAGCTACGGGGCGCACCCGCACGCCGCGTTCGACGCCTACGCGCCGCGCTTCGTGGCTCACTCCACGGCCGAATTGCATGACTGGCTGATCGCGCATGGCTGAGGCCGCCGAGCGCCTGTGCCGCGCCGCAGATCTGGCCGAGTCCGGCCGCGCTTTCGTTTTCGACGTGGTGGAGCGGGGCCGTCCGGCCCGTGCGTTCGTCCTGCGACACGAGGGGGCGGTGGTCGGCTACCTGAACCGCTGCGCGCACGTGCCTGCCGAGATGGACTGGCAGGAAGGGGAGTTCCTCGATGCCGATCGCCGCTTCATCGTCTGCTCCATCCACGGTGCGAGCTACCGTCCGTCCGACGGGCGCTGCGTCGGCGGCCCCTGCGGTCGCGGGCGGCTGGTGCCCTTGACCGTGCGCGAGGAGGGTGGCGAGGTGCTTTGGTATCCTGATTCGACGATCAGGCCACCCGCGTTCGACGAGCCGGTCCCAGGGAGCGAAGGATGAACGACAGCCCCGGCAGCCCACAGCGGCCTGCTGATGCCGCGCTGCCGCCGCTGCAGGAGGCGTCGGCGCTGCCCGATGCCGCCGCGATGCCTTCGGCGGCCGCCGATCCGATCGCCACTGCGCAGGCCAAGGGCGACCGTACGGCGTCGGCCACGCCGGCGCCGGCACTCGAAGCCCGGCTGGAGCACCTGGCCGGAGAGTTCCTGCGAGAGCGCCGGCGCGAACGTCGCTGGCGCGTGTTCTTCCGACTGGCGTGGTTCGGGCTGGTGCTGGCCGTGGCCGCGGCGCTGTTCATCGAGCGGGGGCCCGTGACGGCACCCACGACGGCGCACACGGCGCTGGTGGAGGTGCGTGGCGAGATTGCCGCCGGCACCGAGGCGAGCGCGGAGTTGTTGATGGCCGCCTTGCGCGATGCCTTCGAGGACCCGGGGGCTCAGGCCATCGTCCTGCGCATCAACTCCCCGGGCGGCAGCCCGGTGCAGAGCGGCATCGTCAACGACGAGATCCGGCGGCTGAAGACGCTGCACGGCAAGAAGGTGTATGCCGTCGTTGAAGAGGTCTGCGCGTCTGGCGCCTACTACATTGCGGTGGCGGCCGACGAGATCTTCGTCGACAAGGCCAGCCTCGTGGGCAGCATCGGTGTGCTGATCGACGGCTTCGGCTTCACCGGGCTGATGGACAAGCTGGGCATCGAGCGCCGCATGCTGACCGCGGGCGAGAACAAGGGCATGCTCGACCCGTTCAGTGCGCAGAACCCGCGCCAGCGGGCGCACGCCCAGGCGATGATCGACCAGGTCCACCGTCAGTTCATCGAAGTCGTGCGCCAGGGACGGGGCGAGCGCCTGAAGGAGACGCCCGAAACCTTCTCCGGTCTGTTCTGGAACGGCGAGGAAGCGATCCGGCTCGGCCTGGCCGACCGGCTGGGTGGCCTGGATTTCGTCGCACGCGAGATCGTCGGGGCTGAAGACATCGTCGACTACACCCCGCGCGAGAACATTGCCGAGCGGCTGGCGCGACGCTTCGGGGCGGGTGTCGGCGAAGGGGCCCTGCGGCTGCTGCGCGAGGCGCCCGCCTGGCGCTGACCGGAAGACCGGGATGTCGATGTCGGACGATCTGGCCGTCAAGCTCCAGTACCTGCTGCCCAAGCAGGCGTTGACCGTGCTCATGGGGTGGCTGGCGGGTCTGCGGGCCGGCCGCTGGACGACCGCGGCCATCCGTGCCTTCATCCGGCGCTATGGCGTGGACATGGCCGAGGCGGCGGCCTCCGACCCGGCCGCCTACCCCACTTTCAACGACTTCTTCACCCGCGCCCTGAAGCCGGGCGTGCGGCCCTTGGCGCCCGCCGGACTGCTGTGCCCGGTGGACGGCGCGGTGAGCCAGCACGGGGCCATGGACGGCGAGCGTCTGGTGCAGGCCAAGGCGCACGACTACACCGCCACCGCGCTGCTCGGGGGCGACGCGGAGCTGGCCGCGCGCTTGCGCGGCGGCCACTTCGCCACGCTGTACCTCAGCCCGAAGGACTACCACCGCATCCACATGCCCTGCGCCGGGCGGCTGCGCCGGATGGTGCACATCCCGGGGGACCTGTTCTCGGTCAACCCGTTGACCGCTTCGGCCGTGCCGGGGCTGTTTGCGCGCAACGAGCGCGTGGTCTGCGTCTTCGAGGGTCTGGGCGGTGTCGACGGGGTCGACGGGACCTGGGTGCTGGTGCTGGTGGGCGCCACCATCGTCGGCAGCATGGCCACCGTCTGGCACGGTGTCGTCAACCCGCCGCGTCCCGGGCGCATCCGCACCTGGGACCACGGTACCGATGGTCCGGTGCTGCAGCGGGGCGACGAGATGGGCCGATTCCTGCTGGGCTCCACGGTGGTGCTGATGTTCCCGCCGCAGCCCGGTGCGCCCCTGCGCTTCGATCCGGGCTGGGCGCCCGGTGTGCCGGTGCGCATGGGTCGGCCGATGGCGGCCCGGGGGTGAAGCCCGCGCGCTGGGCCGAAGTGCTGGTGTGGGTGGTGCCGGCGCTGTGGTCGTCGAACTACCTGATCGCACGGCTCGCGGACGGCGTCGTGCATCCGCACGTGCTGGCACTGGGCCGGTGGACGCTGGCGCTGGCCTTGCTGCTGCCTTTCGTCGGTGCCACGCTCTGGCGGCAGCGTCAGGCGGTGCGTCGCGAGCGCTGGCAGCTGCTTTTCCTGGGCGCGTGCGGCATGTGGATCTGCGGCGCCATCGTCTACCTCGGTGGCCAGACGACGAGCGCGACCAACATCGCGTTGATCTACGCCGTCACCCCGGTGGCGATCACGGTGGTGAGCCTGAAGTTGTTGGGCGAGCGCATGACCCTTGCACAGCGCGCTGCGGTGGCCTGTGCCGTGGCGGGCGTGCTGCTGGTGATCGCCAAGGGGGATCCGGCCCGCCTGCTGGCCGTGCGGTTCACGGCGGGTGACGCCTGGATCGTGCTGGCTGCGGCGTCGTGGACGGTGTACTCGGTGCTGCTCAAGCGCTGGCCCTCGGCGCTGCCGCCGGCGGCGCGTCTGGCGGCGATCACGCTGGGGGGCATCGCCGTGCTGCTGCCCTTCACCGCTGTCGAAGCGCTGGTCTTGCCATGGTTGCCCTTGGACGCGCGCGCCTGGATGCTGATCGTCGCCGCCGCCGTGCTCCCCGGCGTGCTGTCCTACGGTGCGTACTCATATCTTCAGCGCGAACTCGGTGCGTCTCGCACCGCGCTGATCATGTACCTCGGCCCTGTGTACGGGCCCTTGGGCGCCTGGGCCGTGCTCGGCGAGGCGCCGGCGTGGTTCCACCTGGCGGGTGCGGCGTTGATCCTGCCGGGCATCTGGTTGGCCACGCGGCCGGCATCGGGCCGCAGCCCGGCGCGTTGAGCGCTGCTGGCCGGTGCGCGGTTGCCGGCCGGGTCTGCGCGCGCTGGCGCCCCCTGGGGCTGGCTGCGCCTCAGACGGTGGTCAGCAGGCCCCGTGTCTCGATGAAGCGCACCACGTCGGCCAGCCCGGCGCCGGTCTTCAGGTTGGTCATCACATGGGGGCGCGACGGGCGCATGCGCCGGGTGTCGGCTTCCATCACCGCCAGATCGGCGCCGACGTGCGGCGCGAGGTCGGTCTTGTTGATCACGAAGAGGTCGCTCTTCGTGATGCCAGGCCCACCCTTGCGGGGGATCTTCTCGCCAGCGGCCACGTCGATGACGTAGATCGTCAGGTCCGACAACTCGGGGCTGAAGGTGGCGGCCAGGTTGTCGCCGCCGGACTCGATGAAGACGATGTCGGCGTCGGGAAAGCGCGTGAGCATGCGGTCCACGGCCTCGAGGTTGATCGAGGCGTCCTCGCGGATCGCGGTGTGCGGGCAGCCGCCGGTCTCCACGCCCATGATGCGTTCGGGCTCGAGCGCGCCGGCCACGGTGAGCAGGCGCTGGTCTTCCTTGGTGTAGATGTCGTTCGTGACGACGACCAGGTCCCAGCGCTCGCGCATGGTCTTGCACAGCATCTCCACCAGCGTGGTCTTGCCGGAGCCGACGGGCCCGCCCACGCCCACGCGCAGCGGAGGAAGCTTCTTGGAGCGGCCGGGGAGGGTGTGCAGGCGGGTGTGCATCGGTGTGTGACCTGGTGTCGAGGGGCGCACAGGGGCGCGAGGTGGGGGCAGGCCGTCGGTCGGGGTGATGTCCGCCCTCAGGACCGGAACAGACGCGAGTACTGGGCCTCGTGGCGCGACGAGAGGATGGCGAGCATGGGCGCGTGGGCTTGCAGTGCGCCATCGGGCCGGGCGAGTGCCTCCTCGACAGCGGCAGGGATGGCCTGCGCCAGCCGGGCGAGGATGCGCTGGGCGGCGGCCTGGCCCAGCGGCACGGCCTTCATCGCGGCCTGTGTCATGTTCTCGGCCCAGCCGAAGGCGCAGGCCAGCAGGGTCTGGCGCGCATCGGCCTGCGCCAGCACCGTGGCCAGGGCGTAGGCCACCGGCCAGGCGGGGGCCGGCGGCAGGCGCGCGCACGCGGCCACGCGGGGGTCGTCGGCCTGCTCGCCGTTGCGCAGCCACTCGACGAGCGACCGCCCCATCTGCTCCGTCTGCAGGCGGAACTCGGCGCTTTCGCGCGTGGCGAGCACCCAGTCGTTCAGGGTTGTGACGCGGGCCACGTCGCCCTCGCGCCAGGCCGCGTGCGCGCGGGCCAGCACTGGCAGGTCGGCGCGCGTCAGCGTCAGGTGCAACTGGTCGACCAGCCAGTCGGCGGCCTGCGTTTCAGTCCCCACATGTCCTGCATCGACCGCGGCTTCCAGGCCTTCGGAATAGCTGAACCCGCCCACCGGCAGCGCCGGCGAGGCCAGCCACATCAGACGCAGCAGGGTGGCGGAGGTGTCGGGCATCGGGGGCAGACCGGGGCGCTGGGCAGGTCGTGTGCGTCAGTCGTGCGGGTGGCCGGGCCGATGACCGTGCGCATGACCGTGATGTTCGTCGTGGCGGTGACCGTGCGCGTGCTCGTGCTTGTGAGCGTGGTCCTGGATGTGATCGTGTCCATGGTCGCAGTGGTGGCCGTGCTCGTGCGCGCGCGCAGGGCTGCCATGCGGGTGCGGATGTTCGTGCGGGTGATCGTGCGTGGCGCCATGGTCATGGCCGTGGTGGCTGCACTGAGGCCCATGCTCATGTCCGTGCCCGTGATCGTGATCGTGATCGTGATCGTGATCGTGATCGTGCCGATGGCCGTGCGCGTGCCCGCCCGAATAGGCCCCGCCCTCGGGCTCGAAGGGTGCGGTCTCCTGCGACACGATCAGGTGCATGCGATCCAGCATCGCGGCGAGCACGTGGTCGGGCTCGATCTTCAGGTGGTCGGGCTTCAACTCGATCTGCACATGCCGGTTGCCCAGGTGGTAGGCCGCGCGCGTCAGGTCGAAGGCCGAGCCGTGCTGGTTGCAGTGGCGCACCACCATCACCGGCTGGGGCGCGGCCTCCACGCGCACCAGGGAGCCGTCCTCGGCCACCAGCACGTCGCCGCCCCGCACCGTGGTGCCTCGCGGCAGGAAGACCGCCAGCGCCCGGCCGGCGGAGTCGACGGCGTCGAAGCGGCTCTTCTGCCGCACGTCCCAGTCCAGCGCCACGCGGGTGGCGCGCTTCAGCAGCACCGGCGCGAGTCCGCGGCCGGCGGGGACGAGTTTGTTGAGGGTCAGCATGGTGGGGGGCTTGTCGTGGCCTGGAGAAGGCAATATTATTACGTCAGTTATAACCAAGTGAACCGGGATCAGACATGACCGCCTTGAAGCTCACCCAGATCGGCAACTCGGTCGGCGTCGTGCTGCCGAAGGAAATCCTGGCACGCCTGAAGCTCGAGAAGGGAGACACCGTCTTTGTTTCCGACAGCGCGGACGGGATCCGTCTGACGCCTTACGACCCAGGCTTCGAAGCCCAGATGACCGCAGCACGGCGCATCATGAAGAAGCGCCGTGACGTGCTGCGGGAGCTTGCGAAGTGAACCCGTCGAACGCGTCGTGGGAATGGCTCGACGCGGCGGTGCTGGACGCCGTGCATGACGAGCAGCTCGCCGAGCACGGCGGGGCCCGCGGCGTACGTGACCGCGGCTTGTTCGAATCGGCCATGGCCCGCCCCCGCCAACTGGCGGCCTACGGTGATCCTGACGCCGCCTCGCTCGCGGCTGCTTACGGGTACGGCTTGGCACGCAACCATCCCTTCGTCGACGGGAACAAGCGCACGGCCTTCGTGGCCGTCGAACTCTTCCTCGCGATCAACGGTCTCGAGCTGCAGGCTGACGATCCCGATTGCGTGATGACCATGCTGTCCCTGGCGGGTGGCACCTTGTCCGAAGCGGACTTCGCGGACTGGATCCGCCAGCACATCGGTCCGGCCTGATGGCGCGACCGTCTCTGCCAGGCAAGCCTTGAGCGCTGGCATCTCTGTCCGACGCGCTCAGAACAGAAAGTACCGCTGCGCCATCGGCAGCACGCTCGCCGGCTCGCAGGTCAGCAACTGGCCGTCGGCGCGCACGCTGTAGGTCTGGGCGTCGATCTCCATCACCGGTGTGTAGTCGTTGTGCACCATGTCGGCCTTGCGCACCGTGCGGCAGCCGCGAACCGCAGCCAGCGACTTGTGCAGGGCCAGGCGTGAGCCGATGCCGTCGGCCAGGGCCGCCTGGCTGACGAAGGTCAGCGAGCCGCGCGCCAGTGCGCCGCCGAAGGCACCGAACTGCGGCCGGTAGTGCACCGGCTGCGGCGTGGGGATGCTGGCGTTCGGGTCGCCCATGGCCGCCAGCGCGATGAAGCCGCCCTTGAGCACGAGCGCTGGCTTGACGCCGAAGAAGGCCGGCTTCCACAGCACCAGGTCGGCCCACTTGCCCACCTCGACCGAGCCGACCTCGTGTGCGATGCCGTGGGTGAGCGCCGCATTGATCGCCAGCTTGGCCACATAGCGTTTGACGCGCGCGTTGTCATGGCGCGCGCTGTCGCCGGGCAGCGTGCCGCGCTGCGCCTTCATCTTGTGCGCCGTCTGCCAGCAGCGCAGCACGACCTCTCCGACGCGGCCCATGGCCTGGCTGTCGGAGGAGAACATGCTGATCGCGCCCAGGTCGTGCAGGATGTCCTCGGCGGCGATGGTCTCGCGCCGGATGCGGCTCTCGGCGAAGGCCAGGTCCTCGGCGATGGAGGCGTCGAGGTGGTGGCACACCATCAGCATGTCCAGGTGCTCGTCCAGCGTGTTGACGGTGTACGGGCGCGTGGGGTTGGTGGAGGACGGCAGCACGTTGGCCTCGCCCACCACCTTCATGATGTCCGGCGCGTGGCCGCCGCCGGCACCTTCGGTATGGAAGCTGTGGATGGTGCGGCCCTTGAAGGCCGCGATCGTGTCCTCGACGAAGCCGCTCTCGTTGAGCGTGTCGGTGTGGATCGCGACCTGGGTGTCGGTCTCCTCGGCCACGGCCAGGCAGTTGTCGATGGCCGCGGGCGTGGTGCCCCAGTCCTCGTGCAGCTTCATGCCGATGGCACCGGCTTCCACCTGCTGGCGCAGCGCCTCGGGCCTACTGGCGTTGCCCTTGCCCAGGAAGCCCAGGTTCATCGGGAACGCCTCGGCCGCCTGCAGCATGCGGGCGATGTTCTCGGGCCCGGGCGTGCAGGTCGTGGCGAAGGTGCCGGTGGCCGGCCCGGTACCGCCGCCCAGCATCGTCGTCACGCCGCTGGCCAGGGCCTCGTCGATCTGTTGCGGGCAGATGAAATGGATGTGGCTGTCGATGGCGCCGGCGGTGACGATCATGCCCTCGCCTGCGAGGATCTCGGTACCCGGCCCGATGACGATGTCCACGCCCGGCTGGACGTCAGGGTTGCCGGCTTTGCCGATGGCGCAGATGCGCTGTCCGCGAATCCCGATGTCGGCCTTGACGATGCCCCAGTGGTCGACGATCAGCGCGTTCGTGATCACCAGGTCCACCGCGTCCGCCGCGCCCGCGCCGTTGGGACGCTGGCTCTGCCCCATCCCGTCGCGGATGGTCTTGCCCCCGCCGAACTTGACCTCCTCGCCATAGCCGCCGGCGCGCAGCGTCATGTCTTGCTCGACCTCGATGACGAGGTTGGTGTCGGCCAGCCGCAGACGGTCGCCCACCGTGGGGCCGAACATCTCTGCGTAGGCGCGTCTTCCGATCGTGGCCATGTCAGATTCCTGAGAGGTTCTGGAAGGGCAGGGTGGAGCTCGGAAGCACTCGCGGGCTCGGGGCGGCGGGGTGCCCTGCTCCGCTCATGTCCCCCGGTATCGGCCGTGCGGCCGATACCTCCTCCTTTACTTCGCTGCGCAGGGCACC
>JBMTXX010000121.1:0-11305 GCA_049453935.1 Rubrivivax sp. | reverse complement strand
TGTGACGCAGGTTCGTCAGGGTCCGGCGGCTGGTGGCCAGCGCGGTGGAGGACATCGAGATGTGCATGGTGTTCAGGGCTCGTCGAGGAGCTTCAGCGACTTTGAAGCCGCTTACGGTGCCAGATGGCGGGCGTTGGAGTGGGCTGCCTTGTGGAACCTCGCTCACCCCGAAAACCGCACCCCCACCGCCCCGAGAGACTCGATGCGGATCTCGATGTGCTGGCCCGGGCCGGCCCAGCAGGGCAGCGGCAGGCTGCCGGTGGTTACGATCTCGCCGGCTTCCAGGCGCCGGCCGCGCCCGGCCAGGTGGGTGGCCAGCCAGGCCACCGAGTTCAGCGGGTGGCCGAGCACGTCGGCGCCGGTGCCGGACAGCACCTCGCGTCCGTCGACCCAGGTGCTGCCGCGCAGGGCCGCCAGGTCGAGGCTGCGCCAGTGCGGCACGGCGTCGCCCAGCACCAGCCCGGCGTGGAAGAAGTGGTCGCTGGCCATCAGCGGTGCGCCGGCGGCCACGAAGTCGCCGTAACGGTCGTCGACCAGTTCGATGGCCGGGTGCACGCTGTCGAGGGCGTCGGCGACCTCGGCGATCGACGGCGTGCCTTCGCGGGCGTCGATCGGGCGCGCCAGGCGCACGGCGATCTCGCATTCGACGGCCGGCCGGCGCCAGCGGCCGAAGTCGATGAGTGCGCCTGGCGAGATGCGGCTGGCCTCGAACATGCGGCCGGCCACGGGTTGCGGCACGCCCAGCAGACGCTGCATCGCCGGCGTCGTGCTGCCGACCTTCCAGCCGATGGTCGGGCCGGCGCCCCGCGCTGTTTGGAGTGCGGCGACCCGGTCTTGCAAGTCGTAGCCGGCGGCCAGGTCGGCCGGGCGCAGGGCGGTGGGTATTGCGCCGATGTCAGGCGCGCGTTGCGCCAGCGTGTCGGCGATCCAGATGGCGGCGTCGGGGGCGTTCATCTCGGCGGTGTCTCAGGTGGGGGTGGTAGGGCAGGCGCTCTCTGGACCTCATCCCAGCATCCGGGCGTGGTGGCGCAGGTGGTCCTCGACGAAGGACTGGATGAAGAAGTAGCCGTGGTCGTGGCCGTCGTGGCGGCGCAGCGTCAGCGCCTGACCGGACGCAGCGGCGGCGGCTTCCAGCCGCTCGGGCTGCAACTGCTCGACCAGGAACTTGTCGGCCAGGCCCTGGTCGACGAGGATCTCGCCCGGATAGGCCTGCTGCTGCATCAGCGCGCTGGCGTCGTAGGCAGCCCAGGCGCTGCGGTCCTCGCCCAGGTAGCGTGACAGCGCCTTGTGGCCCCAGGGGCAGTGCATCGGTGCGGCGATCGGCGCAAACGCCGAGCAGCTGCGAAAGACCTCAGGCCGGCGCAGTGCACACACCAGCGCGCCGTGGCCGCCCATCGAGTGGCCGAAGATGCCGCGCCGCGACCCGTCGGTGGGGAAGTGCGCGTCCACCAGCGCCGGCAACTCCTGGGTGACCCAGGTGAACATGCGGTAGTGGTCCCGCCAGGGCGCCTGCGTGGCGTCGACGTAGAAGCCCGCGCCCTGACCGAAGTCCCAGTGCTCGCGGTCGCCGGGCAGCGCCGGCTCGCGCGGGCTGGTGTCGGGGGTGACCAGGATCAGCCCGAGTGCGGCCGCCACGCGCTGGGCACCGGCCTTGATCGCGAAGGTCTCCTCGGTGCACGTCAGCCCCGCCAGATAGAACACCACCGGGCAGCGCCCGCTGCGCGCTGCTGGCGGGAGGTACACGCCGAAGCGCATCGGCCCGGCGCAGGCGCTGCTGGTGTGACGGTAGAAGCCCTGGGTGCCGCCGAAGCAGGCGTGCGTGGCCAGGGTCTCGGGGGCCGCAGCGGGCTGGGTGGGCGTCGGTTCGCTCATCGTGGGGTCGGTGCGGTGTTCAGTAGGTCAGCACGGTGCGGATCGACTCGCCGCGGCGCATCATCTCGAAGCCCTCGTTGATCTTCTCGTGCGGCAGCACGTGGGTGATCAGGTCGTCGATGTTGATCTTGCCTTCCATGTACCAGTCGACGATGCGCGGCACCTGCGAGCGGCCACGCACGCCGCCGAAGGCCGTGCCCTTCCAGGTGCGGCCGGTCACGAGCTGGAAGGGGCGGGTCGAGATCTCCTGCCCCGCGCCGGCCACGCCGATCACCACCGACATGCCCCAGCCGCGGTGGCAGCATTCCAGCGCCTGGCGCATCAGCGTGGTGTTGCCCACACACTCGAAGCTGTAGTCGGCGCCGCCCTTGGTCAACTCCACCAGGTGCGGCACCAGGTCGCCCTGCACCTCCTTGGGGTTGACGAAGTGCGTCATGCCGAACTTGCGCGCGATCGCCTCGCGTGCCGGGTTGATGTCCACCCCAACGATCATGTCGGCGCCGGCCATGCGTGCGCCCTGGATCACGTTCAGGCCGATGCCGCCCAGGCCGAAGACGACGACGTTGGCACCGGGCTCCACCTTGGCCGTGTACAGCACCGCGCCGATGCCGGTGGTCACGCCGCAGCCGATGTAGCAGACCTTGTCGAAGGGCGCGTCGGGCCGGATCTTGGCCAGCGCGATCTCCGGCAGCACCGTGTAGTTGGCAAAGGTCGAGCAGCCCATGTAGTGCAGCACCGGCCGGCCGCCGGCCGTGAAGCGGCTGGTGCCGTCGGGCATCACGCCCTTGCCCTGGGTGGCGCGGATGGCGGTGCACAGGTTGGACTTCAGGCTCAGGCAGGTCTTGCAGCCGCGGCATTCGGGGGTGTAGAGCGGGATGACGTGGTCGCCCTTCTTCAGCGTGGTCACGCCGCGGCCGACGTCCACGACCACCCCCGCGCCCTCGTGGCCGAGGATGGCGGGGAACTGCCCCTCCGGGTCGGCGCCCGACAGCGTGTATTCGTCGGTGTGGCAGATCCCGGTGGCCTTGATCTCGACGAGGACCTCGCCGTCCTTCGGGCCGTCGAGGTCGACGGTGTCGATGACCAGCGGTGACTTGGCTTCGTAGGCGACGGCGGCGCGGACTTTCATCGGGGGTCTCCTGGTGGGGTTGTGGCTTGCCGGGGCGCGGGCGACCGGCAGGCGGCGGGGTTTTCTCGATTGGGGCTCGGACAGGGGCGAGTATCGGGTGGGCAGGTCAACGGCGCAGGTGCCGCGCGGGGTCGGTCAGGTCGGTTCAGTGGACGGACGTCTGCCCCTGCCCGGCGACCGCCTGCGCCTTTGCCTGCGCACCGGTCTGCGCTTCGGCCAGTGCGCGGGCCCATTCCTCGCGCAGCCAGCGCGCGCAGGCGATGTTGTTCTCGAAGATCGAGTAGCGGTGCCCGGCGCCGTAGTCGATGGCCGGGATGTGCTCGCAAGAGATCTGGCGCATCGGGCTGTCGGGGTGGGTGGCGTGGTGTGCCAGCAGGTCGCGCACCACGCGCTTCCAGGGCTCCAGCCGGGCTTCATCCCATTCGGCCAGGTACTGGCCCGGCTCGGGCTGCATGAAGGGGTACTGGATGCCACGTCCCGGTTTGCCGTCGGGGTGCTGGGCCCAGGTGTTGATCGGGTTGTTCGGCACCGCCGCACGGGCGTGGGCGTGGTGCACGAAGTTGGCGTCGATCCAGCGCCGCGCCACGTTGCCCGGCTGCGCCGGGTCCAGGATCAGCCGGCCGGCGTCGACGTCGGCCTTCATGCCTTGCACCTCCTGCTCGCGCGGGTTGTCGATCTTGAAGATCACATGGCTGTGGTCCAGCGTCATGTGGAAGGGCACGCCGCGCCCGCGCACCAGCGCGGCGACCTGCTCGACCCGGCCCAGGTGCTCCGACCACATGTTCACGTGCACCTCGAAGCAGGGCACGACCCCGTGGCGCCCGCCGAAGTCGTGCGCGCGCAGGTAGAAGTCGGCGACCTCGTCATTGCTCAGCACGTGCCCGTCGGCGTGGTGCGTCATCACCTGCACGTTGTGCACGCGGTTGCCCAGCAGCCGTCCCTTGAGGATGTTGCGCTCGAACAGCGCCTCGTCGCGGCCCAGGGTGTAGAACCAGCCGCTGGCCAGCACCGGCAGATCGTGCTGCTCGCAGGCCTTGAGCAGGTCGCGGAACTCCTCGTCCGGCGGCGAGCGGTCGATGTAGTCGAACACGCCGGCCTCCTTGACCATGCGCACCTTGGTCGCGATGTCGGGGATGTCGGTGTCGTGGTGGGTGGTGCCGTTGGCGGTGCAGCCGATCTGCAGGTCTTCCAGGGTGCGCATCGTGTGTCTCCTCTTGGGTTTGGCTGTTCTGGGCTGGAGGCGGTGGCCTTCAGGCTCAGGACTTCTGCGTAGGCGTGGACGTGGATGTGGGCGCGGACGTGGGGCGGACGGCTTCAGGGTTTCGAAAGGGGGCGGGATGTGGAGGTCTGCGGGTCGCTCTCGGATCCATCGGCCCTCGGCTCATCGGGCGATGTAGGCCGCGCCCAGCGGCCGCGCCCCGTTCAGCCCGCCGTAGCTCTGCCCGCCGTGGCCCGGCGGCGGCGCACCGAACCAGCGGTCGTCGCGCGCGTCGGCCTCGGGCTGCCAGCGCACGTCACAGGACAGGCGCACCCGTCCGCCGTCCAGGCGGTTGTCGCACGAGCCGTGCAGGCTGAACATGTCGAACAGCACCACGTCGCCGGCTTGGAAGTCGGTGGTCAGCAGCCGCGCGCCGCGCGAACGCGCGAAGGCGATGGCGTCCTCGGGGAAGGAGCCGGGCATCGGGTGGCGGTCGACGTCGACGCCGCGGTAGCGCGCGATCAGGTCATCGAACCGGTGCGAGCCTTCGACGAAGACGATGGGCCCCGCCTCCAGCGGCACGTCCCCCAGCGGGATCCAGGCCGTCAGCACGCGCGCCGAGCCGCGGTTCATGTAGACATGGTCGAAGTGCAGCGGGCTCGCCCGGCCGCCGACCATGGTGCGCAGCCACAGGAAGTCGAAGGGGCAGGCCTGGGTGTCGAGCAGCGCGCCGGCGAGCGCACGCAGCCGATCGCCGTGGGCGGCGGCGCGCAGGCGCGGGCCCTCGCACACCGAGCGCCAGAACGCGCCGAGGTCGGGCTGCATGGCCTCGCGCCGGCTGTGGCCGGTGGCCACGCCTGCGGCGCTGGGCTCGCAGACCTCGCCGACCTCCGCCAGGCGGGCGAAGACCTCGGCACGCGCGTCGAGCACGGCCTCACGCGGGATCGCGCCGCGCACCAGCACGTAGCCCTGATCGTGCAGGGCCGCGCGCAACGGCGCACCGTGTCCGTCGCCGGGCGCCCAGGCGGTTTCCACCAGCGGTGCCCAGGCCCCATCGGGCACCGCGTGGCCGGCGATGACCGGTGCCCGCGTCATGGCCGCACCGCCCGGGCTCTCACAGACGCTTTCGATCCCATGCGCTAGCTCCCTCCCAGCGCTGGACGTGATGCCAGCGGCTGCGTCGCATCAGTAGGTGGCGCGACCGCCGGAGAGATCGAAGACGCCGCCGGTGGTGAAGGAGCAGTCCTCGGTGCACATCCACGACACGAGCGCGGCGATCTCGTCGACCAACCCGAAGCGCCCCATCGGGATCTTCGACAGCATGAAGTCGATGTGCTGCTGCGTGATCTGGTCGAAGATGGCGGTGCGCACGGCCGCCGGCGTCACGCAGTTGACGGTGATGTTCTGCCGCGCCAGCTCCTTGCCCAGCGACTTGGTCAGGCCGATCACTGCGGCCTTGGAGGCGCTGTAGGCCGAGGCGGTGGGGTTGCCTTCCTTGCCCGCGATCGAAGCGATGTTGACGATGCGCCCGTAGCCGCGCGCCGCCATGTGACGCGCCACGGTCTTGCAGCAGTAGAAGGTGCCGTGGGTGTTGATGTCGAAGACACGCAGCCACTCGTCGACCGGGTAGTCGATCACGGTGGCGTTCTGGCCGGCGACGCCGGCGCTGTTGACCAGCGCGTCGACCTGGCCCAGTGCCGCCACGGTGCCCGCGAAGGCCGCCTCGACCTGGTCGAGCTGCGTGATGTCGACCTTGGCCGTGTGCACCTTCACACCGCTGACCGAGGCGGCCGCCGCGGCCAGGGCCTGGTCATTGACGTCCCAGATCGCCACGTCGGCGCCGGAGGCGGCCAGACGCTGCACCACGGCCAGACCGATGCCGGAGGCGCCGCCGGTGACGATGGCGCTGCGGCCGGCCATGTCGAGCTTGTTCATCTCTTTTGTGCCTTTCTCGGGGGTAGGGGGGCCGAAGGACCGCCACCGTGAAAGGCCGGATGCTACGGGATCGCACCGGGCGCGCGGTGCGTGCGTGTGTTTCGCTGCTGCTTGCGCGGCCGCGGCGATCGCTGCCGTGCCGGGCGGCCCTGTGGTGCGGGTGTCTCAGGTGGCCGGCAGCCGGCGATGGCCGACCCGTGATGCCCGACCGGGATGCCCGACCGGGATGCGGGCAGACGCCTCAGCGGCGCGCTGCGAGAAAGCCCACCACCAGTCCCACGGCTGCCGCCGTACCGATGGCGCCATAGGGATGGGCGTGCACCGCCTCGTCGGCCTGGCGCGCGGCGCGCTTCATGCGCGCGACGGCGGCCTCGTTGAGGTCGTCGAGCTGGTGGCGCATCGCCTGCACCTGCATCGTCAGGCGGTCGCGCGCGGCGTCGAATTTGGCGTCGCCGCTGTCGGCGGCCGACTTCAGGGCGCTGTCGAGCTGGTCGACCATCTGGCGCAGCGTGTGCGTGGCGTGTTCGGTGCGGTCGGCGGGCAGGGGGCGGGCGGAAATGTCCATGGGGTCAGCCTCGGAGGTCTTGCGGTTGAAGTGCCGAAGTTCACCGCGCCCGCGCGCGCGGCGGGTTGCGTGTGCGCAGACACGCTGTTGGCAGGGGTCAGGTTGCGACGAATGCCACCAGATATCTATCTTGGGTGGACAAGATGTCCATCAAAAGATAAAGTTCTGGCCATTTGGATCAGCCTTTCACCCGTTTCATGAGTTGGACCATCGCCGACGCCAAGCAGCAGTTTTCCGAGGTGGTCCGCCTGTGCGCCCATGAGCCTCAGACGGTGTACAAGCGCGCCAGGCCGGTGGCTGCGGTCATCAGCGCCGAAGACTATGCCGCCTTCGACGCGTGGCGCCGTGCGCAGCAGGCGACCGCTGCGCTCGATGTGCCCGGGCTCTTCGGCCCGGCGCGCCAGGCGCTGATCGAGGCGGGCGCCGATGGCCTCGAACTCCCTTCGCGCCTCGATCGTCACGGTGCCGATCTCGACCTCCCGCCCGATGAGCCTGTCGATGTCGCCGGCGGCCGCACGGCCGACAGCCGCGATGCAGCTCAGTGACACCAACGTCATCAGCGAGTTGATGCGTCCTGTCCCCGATCCCGGGGTCGAGACCTGGGCCGCAGGGCAGACACGGCTGTGCATCAGCGTGATCACCGTCGACGAGATCGTCTTCGGCCTGCGTCGGCGTGGCAGCGCGCGTCTGACGGCCTGGTTCGACGGCTTCGTCGAACAGGTGCAGGTCCTCGAGATCGGCCTGCCCGTGGCGCGCCGTGCCGGTGAACTCAGGGCCTTGCTTCAAGCCTCCGGGCAAGTCCGTACCCAGGCCGACATGTTGATCGCCGCCACCGCGCAGGTCCACGGCTTGACGCTGGTGACCCGAAACACCCGTGACTTCGACGGTTGCGGCGTGGCCGTCTTGAATCCTTTTCTGCGGCCGGCCGGTCCCTGAAGTCCCTGCCGCCACTCGTGGTCGGGGTCGGGCAAGCTTGTGCGGCCTGCCCACTCAGCCCAAGTTCCCGGCTCGACGTCAACCCGGCATCAACCCGACGTCAGCCCGCGCATCGCTGCGTCGAAATCCGGCTTCAGGACCCTGCCTGCCACAGGGCCCGCGGAATTGAGGCGGCAGCGCCCGCCCACCCAGACCTCGGCAAAGGCCGGCTCGTCGGTGGCGAAGACCAGGGCGTCGAGGGTGTCTGCGACGGGCACGCCGGTCAGGCCCGCAGTGGTGGTGTCGAGGACGAGCAGGTCGGCGCGCGCACCAGCCACCAGCCCGGGCAGGCGCAGGCCGGCGGTGGATATGGCATCGGCGGCGCCGTGTGCCGCGGCCGGTCCCGCCATGAGGGCCGCCTGGAACAGCCGGTCGCCGGTCGACGGCTGTCCCTGCTCGGGCGCGGCGGCCACGTTGCGGCGCCGCAGGTGCAGGCGCTGGCCGTACTCCAGCAGTTGCAGCTCGCGCGCCCAGTGGCGGCTGACGTGGCTGTCCGAGCCGACGGACATCGGCACGCCCCGGGCCGTCCAGCCCGGCAGGTCGAACAGGCCGTCGCCGAGGTTGGCCTCGGTGGTGGGGCAGACGACCACGCCGGCGCCGCTGCGGGCCACGGCCTCGATCTCGGCCGGCGTGGCGTGGGTGGCATGCACCAGGTGCCAGCGCGCATCGATGATGCCCTGCACGCTCAGCCATTCGATGGGCCGCAGGCCGGTGGCCGCCACGCAATCGTCGACTTCGCCGGTCTGCTCGGCGATGTGCAGGTGGATGGGGCCCGGGTCGTGGGCGCAACGCCGGGCGATCTCACGGATCGATTCGGGCGAGGCCGCACGCAGCGAGTGCAGCGCCACGCCGGCGTCGACGCCTTCCATGCGCCAGGAACGAATCTCGTCACGCATCGCCAGCACGTCGTCGACGCTGGTGGCGAAGCGCCGTTGGTCATCGCGCAGACGCGGCTGCGTGAAGCCGGCGCGCTCGTACAGCACCGGCAGCAGGGTCAGGCCGATGCCGGCGTCCTGCGCAGCCTGCGCCAGCGACCGCGCCATCGCGCAGCGGTCGGGGTAGGGGCGGCCATCCGGCGCGTGGTGCAGGTAGTGGAACTCGCAGACGTGGGTGTAGCCGCCGGCCAGCATCTCGGCGTAGAGCTGCGCCGCCACGGCGCGCAGCGACTGCGGCGTCAGGCGCAGCGCCACGCCGTACATGCGGTCGCGCCACGACCAGAAGTCGTCGTGCGCGCCCTCGCGCCGCTCGGCCCGGCCGGCGAAGGCGCGCTGGAAGGCGTGGCTGTGCGCGTTCACCAGCCCCGGCAGCACCGGGCCGTCCAGCCGCCGGGCGCCGGCGGGCAGGTCACGCACACCTGGGGTCACGCCGGTGTAGCGGCCGTCGGGCCCGATGTCCAGCAACACGTCGGCCTGCCAACGCCCGTCGACCCAGGCGTGGGGGGCGTGCAGCCTCGTCTGCGGCGCGGCGCCGGTCGGGATCACACCGGCCTCCACGCGATCAGCGTGCGCACCAGTTCACGCAGCAGCGGCTGCACACCCGCCGCCCGCGCGGCATCCCACCGGTATGGGGGCGCCTCGTCCATGTAGGCGCTCCACGCCATCTCGAGCTGCACCGCGTGCCAGCCCTCTTCAGGACGCCCGAAGTGGCGGGTGATGTGGCCGCCCTTGAAGCGGCCGTCCAGCACGTGGGAGAACCGCGTCTGCTGCTGGAAGACGCTGTAGGCCGCCTCGCGCAGCGCAGGCGCGCAGCTGTGCCCGTCGGCCGTGCCCATGTTCAGGTCCGGCAGCCGCCCCTCGAACAGCCAGGGCAGTTCACCCTGGATGCTGTGGGCGTCGAAGAGCACGGCGTGGCCGTGCTGTGCGCGCAGGCGGCCCAGTTCCTCGGCCAGGGCGTCGTGGTAGGGCTGCCAGTGTTCGGCCACCCGCTGGCGGATCTCGGCCTCGTCCGGGGCGCAGCCGTCGCGGTAGATCGGGTCGCCGGTGAAGAAGCGCGTCGGACACAACTCGGTGTTGTTGCGCCCCGGATACATCGGACGGTTGTCGCTGCCACGGTTCAGGTCGACGACGATGCGGCTTTCCAGCGGCACGATCAGGCTCGCGCCCATGTCTTCGACGAAGTCGTACAGCCGCTCCAGATGCCAGTCGGTGTCCTCGACCGCCAGCGCGCGCTCGACCAGACGGGGCTTCAGGGCCTCGGGCAGGTGGGTGCCGACGTGCGGCATGCTCACCAGCAGCGGCGTCGTGCCGCGATGCAGTCGGAAGGTCATGGTGTCGTCCTCGGCGGTGCGCAGTGCGGGCGTCCGGGTGTTCGGACATCAGGCCACGATGGGCGTGTCGGGCCTGCCGGCAAAGACGCGCAGCCGGCAGGGCGGGTGGCCGAAACGGTAGGCCAGTTCGCGCGGGTGCTGGGCGTCCCAGATGGCCAGGTCGGCGCGCAGACCGCGCGCGAGCCGGCCCCGGTCGGACAAGCCCAGCGCGCATGCCGCATGGACGGTCACGCCGCGGAAGGCCTCCTCGGGCGTCAGGCGGAACAGCGTGCAGGCCATGTTCAGCATCAGCACCAGCGACAGCGCGGGAGAGGAGCCAGGGTTGTGGTCTGTGGCGATGGCCATCGGCACGCCCGCCGCACGCAGCGCCGCCACGGGCGGCAGCCTCGTCTCACGCAGGAAGTAGTAGGCCCCGGGCAGCAGCATCGCCACGGTGCCGCTGGCCGCCATGGCCTGGATGCCGGCGTCCGACAGGTGCTCCAGGTGGTCGCAGCTGAGCGCGCCGTAGCGGGCGGCCAGGGCCGCGCCGCCCTGATCGCTGAGCTGCTCGGCGTGCAGCTTGACCGGCAGGCCGAGTGCCCGGGCGGCGTCGAGCACGCGCTGCGTCTGCGCCGGCGTGAAGCCGATGGTGTCGCAGAACACGTCGACCGCATCGACCAGCCCGGCGGCCTGCTGCGCTGGAAGCCAAGTGCAGACAGCGTCGATGTAGTCGTCTGGGCGTCCGGCGTATTCGGGCGGCAGCGCGTGCGCGCCGAGCGAGGTGGTGCGCACCGTCAGCGGCAGCTCACGGCCCAGGCGGCGCGCCACCGCGAGGCAGCGCGCCTCGTGCGCGGCGTCCAGGCCGTAGCCGGATTTGATCTCGATCGTCGTCACGCCCTCGGCCATCAGCACGCGGGCGCGGCGCGCGGCAGCGTCGAACAGCGCCTCGTCGCTGGCGGCGCGCGTGGCTGCGACGGTGGAGCGGATGCCGCCACCGGCGCGCGCGATCTCCTCGTAGCTGGCGCCCTGCAGGCGCAGCTCGAACTCGGCCGCGCGGTCGCCACCGTAGACAAGGTGGGTGTGGGCGTCGATCAGCCCGGGGGTCAGCAGTGCGCCCTGCAGATCGTGCTCGGCCTGCGGCTCCGGGTGGCCAGCCAGGCCCTGCGCCAGCGCCGACTCGGGGCCGACCCAGGCAATGCGCTCGCCCTCGGTCAGCAGCGCGCCGTCGACGATCTCACCCCAGCCGGCATCGCCGTCGAGCGTGACCAGATGTGCATGGCGCCAGAGGGTGGTGGTGGTTGGGGTCATGGGTCAGAGGAATCAGGTGGCTGTGGACCCTGCTCCCCCTTGGAGGAGCGGGAAGGGCAAAGGCCGGTCCTGCACTGC
>JBMTXX010000120.1:0-11320 GCA_049453935.1 Rubrivivax sp. | reverse complement strand
GGCTGAGCCTGTCGAAGCCCTGCAGCGATTCCACTGACGAAGGCCGCCCGCAACCACCACCGGGCGGCCTTCGCTGTCAGTTGGTCTGCGCCAACTGCTCCAGGATGGCCGGGTTCTCCAGCGTGGAGGTGTCCTGGGTGATCGCTTCGCCCTTGGCGATGCTGCGCAGCAGGCGGCGCATGATCTTGCCCGAGCGGGTCTTGGGCAGGTTGTCGCCGAAGCGGATGTCCTTGGGCTTGGCGATCGGGCCGATCTCCTTGGCCACCCAGTTGCGCAGCTCGGTGGCGATCTTCTTGGCCTCGTCGCCTGTGGGGCGCGAGCGCTTGAGCACCACGAAGGCGCAGATGGCCTCGCCGGTGGTGTCGTCGGGGCGGCCCACCACGGCGGCTTCGGCCACCAGCTCGGTGCAGCTCACCAGGGCCGACTCGATCTCCATCGTGCCCATGCGGTGGCCCGAGACGTTCAGCACGTCGTCGATGCGGCCGGTGATCGTGAAATAGCCGGTCTTCGCATCGCGAATGGAGCCGTCGCCCGCAAGATAGTAGCCCTTCAGCTCACCGGGGTAGTAGCTCTTCTTGAAGCGCTCGGGGTCGCCCCAGATCGTGCGGATCATGCTGGGCCAGGGCTTCTTGACGACCAGGATGCCGCCCTGCCCGTTGGGCACGTCGTTGCCCATCTCGTCGACGATGGCGGCCTGGATACCCGGGAACGGGAGCGTGCAGGAGCCGGGAACCATCGGGGTGGCTCCCGGCATGGGCGTGATCATGTGGCCGCCGGTCTCGGTCTGCCAGAAGGTGTCGACGATGGGGCAGCGGCCGCCGCCGATGTGGCGGTGGTACCACTCCCAGGCGGCGGGGTTGATCGGCTCACCGACCGAGCCGAGGATGCGCAGGCTGGAAAGATCGCTGTTGCGCGGGTGCACAGCCTCGTTGCCCTCGGCCGCCTTGATCAGCGAGCGGATGGCCGTCGGCGCGGTGTAGAAGATCGTGACCTTGTGCTTCTCGATCATCTTCCAGAAGCGCGCGGCATCGGGGAAGGTGGGCACGCCCTCGAAGACGATCTCGGTGCCGCCGAGTGCCAGCGGGCCGTAGGTGATGTAGGTGTGGCCCGTGACCCAGCCGATGTCGGCGGTGCACCAGAAGATGTCGGCGGGCTTCAGATCGAAGGTCCACTTCATCGTCAGTGCCGCGTGCAGCAGGTAGCCGCCGGTGGAATGCTGCACGCCCTTGGGCTTGCCTGTGGAGCCCGAGGTGTACAGCAGGAACAGCGGGTGCTCGGCGTCGACCCACTCGGGCTCGCAGTGATCGGCCTCGGCGGCAGTCAGCTCGTGCATCCAGCGGTCGCGAGCGGCATTCCAGGCAATCTGGCCGCCCGTGCGGCGGTAGACGATGACGTCGCGGATGGTGTCGCAGCCACCCAGGCCCAGGGCCTCGTCGACGATGGCCTTCAGCGGCAGCTGCTTGCCGCCGCGCACCTGCTGGTCGGCGGTGATCACCATGACCGCGCCGGCGTCCTCGATGCGGTCGCGCAGGCTCTGGGCCGAGAAGCCGCCGAAGACCACCGAGTGTGTGGCGCCGATGCGCGCGCAGGCCTGCATGGCCACCACGCCTTCGACGCTCATCGGCATGTAGATGACGACGCGGTCACCCTTCTTCACGCCGCGCGCCTTCAGCGCGTTGGCCATCCGGCCCACCTGGGCCAGCAGTTCACGGTAGGTGACGCGCGTGACCTCGCCGCCATCGGCCTCGAAGACGATGGCGGTCTTGTCGCCCAGGCCGCGCTCGACGTTGCGGTCCAGGCAGTTGTACGAGACGTTCAGCGTGCCGTCCTCGAACCACTTGAAGAACGGCGCGCCGGACGAGTTCAGCACCTTCGTGAAGGGTGTCTTCCAGGTGACGAACTCGCGCGCCAGGCGCGCCCAGTAGCCTTCGTAATCCCGCTCGGCCTCGGCACACAGGGCCTCGTAGGCGGCCATGCCCGACACGGCGGCGTTCGCGGCAAGGTCGGCAGGCGGCAGGTAGGTCTGGACGGCGGTGGCTTGATCACTCGACATGGGGTCTCCTGGGGGCAATGACGATGGTGGCACACGGGCGACGTCGCAGATCGGCCGCGCCACATCCAACCCTGCAATGGTGGGCAAAGGCTCTGACGAAGGCCTTACTCCCGCGGGGGTCTGAAGCCTCCGGCACCCCACATGGATCAAATGGCCCGGACCTTCGAGCCAAGGCGACTGGCAGGGTCTGGTGGTGCGGCCAAGGGGCGTACGCAGCCCGATCGCTGTGATCTACACCTGGCCTGAGCGCGCCGTCCGGCGCCGACGGCGGCGCTTCCACCGCACCTTGACGACCCAGAAGAGGTGGATGACCGCGTAGACCAGCACCCCGAACAGGCAGGCGAAGATCCCCAGCCCCAGCAGCAGCGCCTGCCCCACACCGGTGATCGAGCGCCAGATCCGTGCCAGCACACCGCCCTCGGCCGGCGGCATCTCGATCACGACGGTGCCCGATTCGGACATCACAGGCGGAGGCTCGGTCTCGCCGAGGATCCAGGTGCCGGTGCGCCACGCCGCGTAGTAGACCGGTGGGAAAGTGATGGGATTGGTCACCAGCGTGCTGACCATGGCCGCCGGCACATTGGCGCGCAGCAGCACGGCCGTGGCGGCCGAGAACGGGATCTGCGCGATCGGGATCAAGAAGCCGAAGAACACACCGATCGCCGCGCCCAGCGCGATGCCACGCCGGCTGACATGCCACAGGCGAGGGTGGTGCAGGGCGGGCCCCAGCCAGCGCAACCAGCGGTTCGCGGAAGCCTGCTCGCGCGTGGGCACGAGTCTGCGCAGGCGATCGAGCATGAGCGTCAACTCGCGAGGCAAACAGGCTTGGGGGCGGCGCCGCGCCTGGGGCTCATGGCCAGCGCAGCACCCCGTCGCCTGAAGCAGGCCGAGACCGCCGCACTCAGCGTCCCTCGACCGGCGCGTCACCCGCCTTCGACGGCGAGCGCAGGTGGATCGCCGCCTTGGCCAGCAGGCTGGCCGAGATCGGCGCCGTCACAAACAGGAAGATCGTGATCAGCAATTCATGCACGCCGAAGCTGCCGCTCGACCAACTCATCACCATGCTGGCCAGCAGCACGCCCCCCACGCCGAGCGTCGTCGCCTTGGTCGGCGCGTGCAGCCGCATGAAGAAATCCGGGAAGCGCAACATCCCCACCGCGCCGACGAGCGCGAACACGCCTGCGGCCACCAGCAGCGCGGCAATCAAGGCCTGGAGGGCCCAGTGAAGTTCGTCCATCCGACCTGTCTCCCGAGGTGTCTGACGACCTGACTCATTCGATCACATCGCCCCGGCTGAGGTAGCGCGACAGCGCCACCGTCCCGGCGAATCCCAGCAGCGCGATCAGCAGCGCGGCCTCGAAAAACAGCGAAGTCTGCAAGCGCATGCCCAGGAGCACGACCAGCGCGACGACGTTGACATACAGGGTGTCGAGCGCCAGCACCCGGTCCGGCGCCTCAGGCCCGCGCACCAGACGCCAGGTGCACAGCACCAGCGCCAGGCCGATGCAGGCGAAGGCGAAGTCCAACGCCAGGTCGATCATGCGCCCACCCCCTCGAAGATCTGTCGCAGCGGTTGCTCGTAACGCTGCTTCATCTGCGCGGCCATGGCCTGCGGATCGTCGCAGTCCAGCGCGTGCACCAGGATCTGCCAGCGTTCGTCGTCGACGACACAGGACACCGTGCCTGGGGTCATCGTGATGATGGAGGCAAAGAGCGTGGCCGCCGTTGGATGGCGCGTGTCGAGGTCGACCGGTACCCAGCCTGGCTGGGGACGCGAACCCGGATCCAGCACGATGCGCGCCACCACGACATTCGACACCACGATGTCCCACAGCACCACCGCCGTCAGGCGCAGCATCGCCGTCACCGAATGCACCCGACTGGCAGGCCCGAGGAAGCCGTGGACGAGACGCGGCACGATCAGCGCCAGCACCACCGCCGACAGCAGGTGCGCCGGTGCCAGGCTCTGCTGCATCAGCAGCCACAGCAGGGCCAGCAGCAGCGACAACCAGGGATGTCCGAACCAGCCCGGACGGCCTCGCGCACCCGAGTGCGCGTGATGCACATCACCCTTCACTTCCCGCCCTCCCCCGCCGTGGCCTCGCCGGGCAACGCGCCAGGCACCATCGGAAAGCGGTAGGGCCGCGTGGTCTGCGCCCCCAGGCCCGCCTCGCCCAGCACAGCGCGCGCATACGCCTCGCGGTCCAGCAACTGCGCCGCGGCCTGCACGGTGTACCTCTGGATGGGCGCCGCCCACACACTCATGGCCACCGTGGCGACAAGCAGCACCATCGTCGCGGAGATCAGCTTGGGACTCGCGCCCGACGCTCCGCCGGGCAGGTCCTCGCGCACATGCCAGAACAAGATGCTGCCTGCGCGCGCCAGGCCCACCAGGGTCAGGAAGCCCACGCCGAGCAGCGTGGTCCAGACCGCCACCTGCCAGGCATGAGGGCTGGCGGCTTCCAGCATCAGCACCTTGCCGATGAAGCCCGGCAGCGGCGGCAGCCCCGCGGCAGAGGCCGCGGCCAGCAACATCATCGAGCCCAGCAAGGCCGGCTGCGCCACGGGCGAGGCCGGCTCGAGCCGGTCGGCGGCGTCCCCGCGCTGCGAGGCGACCAGTTCGGCCAGCAGGAACAAACCCGCCACCACCAGCGTGCTGTTGGCCATGTAGTACATCGACGCGGCCCAGCCCGCGCTGCCGAACAGCCCTACGCCGATCAGGATCGTGCCCACCGAAGCCACCGTCAGCCAGGCCACCAGACGTTCGAGCGTGCGCGCGGCCATCGCCCCCAGCACGCCGACGACACAGGTGACGATGGCCAAGGGCAACAAGACGGGCTCGACGGTGAAAGCCGAGGCACCCGCCTCTGCGCCGAACACGACACCGTGCACACGCACGATGGCGTACACGCCGACCTTGGTCATGATCGCGAACAGCGCCGCCACGGGCGCGGTGGCCGAGGCATACGTCGCCGGCAACCACAGCGACAACGGTGCCAACGCCGCCTTGAAGCCGAAGACCACCAGCAGCACCAGGGCCGCGGCCTTGACCACCGCGGCGTCAGGTGCCTGCACCATGGGCACACGCAGCGCCAGATCGGCAAGATTCAACGTGCCGGTCCGGGCATACAGCAGGGCCACCCCGATGAGGAACAGCGCAGAGGCCGACAAGTTCAACACCACGTAGTGCAGCCCGACCTTGAAGCGCTGTCCGCCTTGCCCGTGCACCATCAGCACGTAGGAAGCGATCAGCAGCACCTCGAAGAACACGAACAGGTTGAACAGGTCCCCGGTGACGAATGCGCCGTTCAGACCCATCAACTGGAACTGGAACATCGCGTGGAAGTGGCGCCCATGCGCGTCCCACCCCCCGCTGGCGTACCACAGCACCGGCACCGCCACGAGGCTGGTGAGCAGCAGCATCATCGCGCTGAGCCGGTCGACAACGAGCACGATGCCATAGGGTGCCGGCCAGTCGCCGACACGGTACACCGCCAAGGTGCCGTCCGCCGCCTGCGCCACGGTCACCGCAGACAGCAGCAGGCCCAGCAGCACCGACGCCAGGCCGAGGCGCCGCGCCCACTGCATGCGCGGGTGGTCATGCCCGCCATGGGCGTCGCCGCCGTGGTCGCCCAGCAGCAGCAGCGCCATCGCGGTGAAGGCCGGCAACAGCACCACCAGCACTGGCAGGTGCTGTATCACGACGTCGGGCAGGACAGGGTTCATCGCTGCGCTCCGTGGGCATCACCGGCACGCTCGCCAGCCGAACGGCCCGGCTCGCCGGGACCCGACAGGGCATCGACGTGGTCGCTGCCGTTGTCGAACCGGCTGCGCAGCGCGAGCTCGATCACGAAACCGGTGGTCGCGAAGCCGATGACGATGGCGGTGAGCACCAGCGCCTGCGGCAGCGGATCTGCGAATGGCCCGTCTCCGATCAGGATGGGTGGTGCCCCCGACCACAGGCGGCCCATCGCAAAGATGAACACGTTGACCGCATATCCCACCAGCGTCAGGCCAAGCACCACCGTGAAGGTGCGGCCACGCAGCAACAGGTAGATGCCGCAGGCGACGATCCAGCCAATGCCGGTGGCGAGCAGGAACTCCATCGACATCAGCGCGCCCCCCCTGCACCGGCCGACGCCACGCCTGCGGCAGCCGCCGCCGCGGACACCCCCTGCGGAACACCCGGCGTGCCGCCGGCCGCAGCCCGCTCGGGCGTGGCCACGCGCCGCGCCACGGCCGGCTCCTTGCTCGCCGCACCCAGTGCCGACAACATCAGCATCGTCGCCCCCACCACCGTGATGTAAACCCCCAGATCGAAGATCGCGGCAGTGGCCAGCGGCAGTTCACCCAGCACCGGCACCACCGGATGGCCGTGGGCGCTGGTCAGGAAAGGATATCCAAGGAAGAACGCGCCAACGCCGGTCAGGCCGGCGATCGCAAGCCCCAGGCCGATCCAACGCGTGTAACGGGTGCCACCGCCCGCGTGCAGCACGGCTTCGGCGCGCGACTGCCCGGTGGCCATGTACTGCAGCACCAGCGCCACGCCGGTGATCAGCCCGGCGATGAAGCCGCCGCCGGGCAGCCCATGCCCGCGCCAGAAGATGTAGGCCGTCACCATCAGCGCCATCGGCAGCACCAGCCGCGCGCCGACGCGCAGCATCAGCGGCTCACGCTCGAAGCTCCAAGGGCGCCCCGCCGGATCGACCTCGGGCCGCCGTGCACGCATGCCGTCGAGCAAGGCCAGCACGCCCACCCCGGCGATGCCCAGGACGGTGATCTCTCCAAAGGTGTCGTAGCCGCGGAAATCGACCAGGATCACATTGACCGCGTTCGTGCCGCCGCCGGCCGGCACCGACTGCTCGAGGAAGAACCAGGAAATGGAATCGTGATCTGTGGTCAGCATCAGCCAGGTCAACCAGGCGATGCCGCCCCCACCTGCCAATGCCAGCAGCGCATCGCGGCCGCGCCGCGCGCCCGAGGATTCGCGCGGCGAGACCTGCGGCAGCAGCGCCAACCCCATCAGCAGCAGCACGGTGGACACCACGTCCACCGACAACTGCGTCATCGCCAGGTCAGGCGCCGACATCGCGACGAAAGTCAGCGAGGCGACCAACCCGACCGCGCCGGTCAGCACCGTGGCCGTGAATCGCTGGCGTTGCAGGACGATCACGGCCGCACCGAAGAGCAGCAGCAGTGCCCACACGGCCACCGACAACCAGGACGCCGGCATCAGCGCCCGCGTGCCCGGGTCAGGCCCAGGGCCGCCTGCACCCAGGAAAGGCCAGGCCGCCAGCACCACCGCCGTGGCGACCAGCCAGGCCACGTGGCGTTGGAGCGATCCGATCTCCAGCCGCGAGGTGATGCGACCGGCCCAGGCAAAAGCCCCCGCGTAGGCGGCGGTGAACACCGCCTTGCCCGACCAGGGACGCGGCTCGTAGCGGTGCAGCGCGCCACTGCGGCGCATCCCGAGGTACAGCGTCGCGCCACCCAGGATGGCCACCGCGCTGAGCGCCAAGGGCAGATTGAAACCGTGCCACAGCGCGAGCTCGAAGCTGGGCGCCGGCGCGCCCAGCACCACGCTGGCCACCGCACCGACGAGCGGCCCCGCGATCAGCATCGGCGCCAGACCGACGGCGACACAGATCGCGACGAAGATCATCACCGGCGCTTTCATGCCCAGCGGCGGCTCGTGGGGGTGAGGGTTGGGCCATTCGCCACCGGGCCGGCCGAAGAAGGTGTCGTGCACCAGTCGCAGCGAATACGCGGCCGAGAACAGGCCCCCGAGCGTCGCGAGCCCGCCCACCAGCCACGACGCGCCGCCCCAGAAGCCGCTGTCACCGGCGTGCAGCGCTTCGTGCAGCATCATCTCCTTGCTGATGAAGCCGTTGAAGGGCGGCAAGCCGGCCATGGCCGCGCTGGCCACCAGCACCAGGCCGCCGACCACCGGCATCGCCGCCATCAGGCCTCCCAGCCGGCGCATGTCGCGCGTGCCGGTCTCGTGGTCGACGATGCCGGCGCTCATGAACAGCGCGGCCTTGAAGGCGGCATGGTTCAGGATGTGGAACACCGCCGCCACCGCCGACAGCGGCGACGACAGCCCGATCAGGAAGGTGATCAGACCGAGGTGGCTGACCGTGGAGTACGCCAGCAGGCCTTTCAGGTCGTGCTTGAAGACCGCGACGAAGGCCGCGAAGACCATGGTGACCAGCCCGGCTGTGGCCACGATGCCCTCGAACAACGGCGTGCCGCCAAGCACCGGGTACAGCCGCATCATCAGGAACAGCCCGGCCTTGACCATCGTGGCCGAGTGCAGGTAAGCCGACACCGGCGTGGGCGCGGCCATCGCCTCGGGCAGCCAGAAGTGGAAGGGGAACTGTGCGCTCTTCGTGAAGCAGCCCACCAGGATCAGCCCCAGCGCCACCGGGTACAGCGGATGCGCCTGGATCTCGGCCCCGCGGCCGAGCATCGAGGAAAGGTCGTACGTGCCCGCGATCTGCCCCAGCACGACGATGCCTGCCAGCATCACCAAGCCGCCACCGCCGGTGACGGCCAGCGCCATGCGGGCGCCGGCGCGAGATTCCTCGCGGTGGCCCCAGTAGCCGATCAAAAGGAAGGAGGAGATGCTGGTCAGTTCCCAGAACACCAGCAGCAGCAGCAGGTTGTCCGACAGCACGATGCCCAGCATCGCCGCCATGAACAGCATCAGCGTGCCGAAGAACTTGCCCGCCGGGTCGTCGTGGTGCAGATAGAACGCCGCGTACAGGATCACCAGCAAACCGATGCCCGTGATCAGGCAGGCGAACATCAGCGCCAGCGCATCGAGCCGGAAGTTGGCGTTCAGCCCGATGGCCGGCACCCACTCGGCCTGATGCAGCAGGGTCTGCCCGGCCAACACGGCAGGCGCCTGCGACAGCAGGATCAGCAGGGCCGCCGCTGCCACGCCCGCGGCCGCCCAAGCCGTCAGTTGACGACGCACCGGCGCCGGATCGCGCCCGATGCCGAAGCACAGCAGGGTGCCCAGCACCAGCGGCAGCAGGACGACAGTGGCCAGAGGGTTCATCGGGCGGCAGGGCGCATGAGAATGGGGTATGACGCAACCGGTTCAGCACGCGCAGACCGACGCGAATTCGTCTGCCGCCTTCAGCCGGATCCCACAACGGAGGCGGCATTCTAGGCAGCACACCTTGAACCCTTTGAAAATGCCGGCCTTCCGTGACACCGGAGCGCCCCCCGCGCGGGGACACCGGGTCTTCGCGACGCTGGAACGAAGACGTCTGACGTACGCTCGTCGCTACACTGCCGACACGCCCCAGCGCGTTCACTTCCCTGTCAAGGGCCTGCGCGTGCCCGGGGGCCGCCCCGGCATCGAAGTCGCCTGCATGCCCTCCTGCGCCACCGTTGACCATGCACACCACCACCATACGCCACGCCGACCTCGTCGACACCGTCGCCGCCGCCCTGCAGTACATCAGCTACTACCACCCGGCCGACTACATCGCGCATCTGGCGCGGGCCTATGAGCGCGAGGCCTCGCCCGCGGCGAAGGACGCGATCGCGCAGATCCTGACCAACTCGAAGATGTGCGCCGAGGGCCACCGCCCGATCTGCCAGGACACCGGCATCGTCAATGTCTTCCTGAAGATCGGCATGGACGTGCGCTTCGAGGGCTTCCCGGGCTCGATCGAGGACGCGGTGAACGAAGGCGTGCGACGCGGCTACCTCGACCCCGACAACAAGCTGCGCGCCTCGGTCCTGGCCGATCCGATCTTCGAGCGCCGCAACACCCGGGACAATACCCCCGCCGTCGTGCACATGACGGTGGTGCCGGGCCATACCGTGGACGTGACCGTGGCCGCCAAGGGCGGCGGCAGCGAGAACAAGAGCAAGTTCGTGATGATGAACCCCAGCGACAACCTCGTCGACTGGGTGATGAAGACGGTGCCCACCATGGGCGCCGGCTGGTGCCCGCCGGGCATGCTGGGCATCGGCGTGGGCGGCACGGCCGAGAAGGCCATGCTGCTGGCCAAGGAAGTGCTGATGGAGCCCATCGACATGTTCGACCTGCTCGCGCGCGGGCCGTCGAACAAGCTCGAAGAACTGCGCATCGAGCTCTACGAGAAGGTCAACGCGCTGGGCATCGGCGCGCAGGGCCTGGGCGGGCTGACCACCGTGCTGGACGTCAAGATCGCCACCTGGCCCACGCACGCGGCCAGCAAGCCGGTGGCGATGATCCCCAACTGCGCCGCCACGCGCCACGCCCACGTGGTGCTGGACGGCTCAGGCCCGGCCTACATGGAGCCGCCGAGCCTGGACCTGTGGCCGCAGGTCAACTGGGTGCCCGACACCCAGAAGAGCCTGCGCGTGAACCTCGACACGCTGACGCCGGCCGAGGTGGCGAGCTGGAAGCCCGGCCAGACGCTGCTGCTCAACGGCCGCATGCTCACCGGCCGCGACGCCGCGCACAAGCGCATCCAGGACATGCTGGCCCGCGGCGAGCCGCTGCCCGTGGACTTCACCAACCGCGTCATCTACTACGTGGGCCCGGTGGACCCGGTGCGCGACGAGGTCGTCGGCCCGGCCGGCCCGACCACCGCCACGCGGATGGACAAGTTCACCGGCATGATGCTGGAGAAGACCGGCCTGATCGCGATGGTCGGCAAGGCCGAGCGCGGCCCGGCCGCCATCGAGGCCATCCGCCAGCACAAGAGCGCCTACCTGATGGCCGTGGGCGGCGCCGCCTACCTGGTCAGCAAGGCCATCAAGACCGCGAAGGTCGTCGGCTTCGCCGATCTGGGCATGGAGGCGATCTACGAGTTCGACGTGCGCGACATGCCGGTGACGGTGGCGGTGGACGCCACAGGGACCAGCGTGCACCAGACCGGGCCGCGCGAGTGGCAGGCGCGCATCGGCAAGATCCCGGTGGCGGTGGCCTGAACGCGCGCTTGCAGCTGCCGGCGGGTCCGGTACGCGTCGGCGAGGGTGGGCGCCGGTAGGGGTCAGTCAGGGCACTGGGCGGTGTCGGGGGCGGCCGGGTCAGCGGCCACTTCCGTTCCGCACTTCTCTCACGGTTGCCCTGGGCGTGAGAGCCGGTGATCGGATGACGGCAAGGTCGGCGCCAGGGGCTTCGACAAGCTCAGCCCGAACGGCTGCGGGCGCGGGGCTTCGACAAGCCCAGCCCGAAAGGCTGCAGACGCGGGGCTTCGACAGGCTCAGCCCGAACGGGGGATGGGTCGTTGACGCAGGACGCCGTTCGCCCTGAGCCTG
>JBMTXX010000119.1:0-11384 GCA_049453935.1 Rubrivivax sp. | reverse complement strand
CCCCCACTTTTGGCATCATCCACCCCTTGTCCCCACCCATCTGCGGCCGCGCGCCGCCGTCCACCCGATGCCTGCCCTGACGCTGACCCTGAACGGCTGCGCCGTCGACACCGATGTCGCGCCGACCACGCTGCTGCTGGACCTGATCCGTGAGGGCCGGCGGCTGACCGGCACCCACAGCGGCTGCGACACCGCGCAGTGCGGTGCCTGCACCGTGCTGGTGGACGGGCAGCCCGTCAAGAGCTGCAGTGTGCTGGCGCTGCAGATGCAGGGGTGCGCGGTGACGACGGTGGAGGGCCTGCCGGGGCTGGCCGGCCTGCCCGACGACGCGATGCACCCGCTGCAGGAGGCCTTCATGGCCTGCCACGGCCTGCAATGCGGCTTCTGCACGCCGGGCATGCTGATGGCGGCGGCGGCGCTGCTGCGCGTCAACCCCACGCCGACCGAGGCCGAGGTGGTGCACGCGCTGGAGGGCAACCTGTGCCGCTGCACCGGCTACGTCAACATCGTCGCGGCGGTGCTGCAGGCGGCGCAGGCGATGGCGGGTGGCACCGGTGGCGCGATGGCCGTGCCCGCGGCCGCCGAGGGAGCCGCCGCATGAACGCCCCGAAGGACCCCGGCCTGGACACGCTGCGCTTCGGCAGCGGCCACACGGTGCGCCGCATCGAGGACCCGACGCTGGTCAGCGGGCGCGGCCGCTACACCGACGATCTGGCGCGCGACGGCCTGGCCCATCTGGTGCTGGTGCGCTCGCCCCACGCCCACGCCCGGCTGCTGGCGGTGGACACCGAGGCCGCGCGCGCGATGCCCGGCGTGCTGGCCGTCTACACCGGGGCCGACCTGGTGGCCGCCGGCGTCAAGCCGCTGCCCGCGCCGCCGCCGGCCTTCCGGCGGCCCGACGGCAGCCCGGTGGTCAGCGCCCCGCGGCGCGGGCTGGCGCACGAGGTGGTGCGCTTCGTCGGCGAGGCCGTGGCTGCCGTCGTCGCGCAGACCCGCGCACAGGCCGTGGACGCGGCCGAGGCGATCGGTGTCGACTATGAAGAACTGCCCGCGGTCACCGCGCTGGCCGATGCCCATGCACCTGGCGCGCCGCGCGTCTACGACGCCGCGCCCGACAACGTCGTGGCCGAAGGCCGCACCGGCGACGCCGCCGCCTGCGACGCCGCCTTCGCCGCGGCGGCGCACGTCGTGTCACTGGACCTGGTCAACCAGCGCCTGGCGCCCTCCCCGATCGAGCCGCGCGTGACCCAGGTCGAGCCCGAGCCGGGCACGGGCCGGCTGCTGGTGACGATGTCCAACCAGATGCCCACCGGCATCCGCGACACGCTGGCAGCGCTGCTGCCGGGCATGGACAAGTCGCAGATCCGCGTGCAGGTGGGCGACGTGGGCGGCGGCTTCGGCATGAAGACCGGCCTGCACCCCGAGGATCTGGTTGTCGCCTTTGCAGCGCGTGCGCTGCAGCGCCCGGTGCGCTGGCGCGCGCAGCGCCTGGAGGAGTTCATGGCCGCCGTCCACGGCCGCGACTGGCACACGCGTGCCGAGATGGCGCTGGACGCGCAGGGCCGGGTGCTGGCCATGCGCCACCGCACGCTGGCCAACGCCGGCGCCTGCCCCACGCCCACGGGCTGCGCCATCCCCATCGTGCTGGGGCCTTACGTGGCCCCCAGCGTCTACGACATCCCGGTGGTGGACATGCACATCACCGTGCTGGCCACGAACACCGCGCCGGTGGCCGCCTACCGCGGCGCCGGGCGGCCCGAGGCGATCTACATCGTCGAGCGGCTGATGGACGAGGCTGCGCGCGCCACCGGGCTGGACCCGGCCGAGCTGCGCCGGCGCAACCTGGTGCGCGCCGACCAGATGCCCTACACCAGCGCGACGAAGCAGGTCTACGACTGCGGCGAGTTCGAGAAGATGCAGGCCCAGGCGCTGGCGCTGGCCGACTGGGACGGCTACGCCACGCGCGCCGCCGCCTCGGCCGCGCGCGGGCGGCTGCGCGGGCGCAGCGTCACCACCTTTCTCGAGTGGACCGGTGGCAACGCGCTGACCGAGAAGGTGCAGGTGCAGGTGCGCGCCGACGGGGTGATCGAGCTGACCTCGGCGACGATGCCGATGGGCCAGGGCATCGCCACCAGCTACGCGCAGCTCGCGGTGGACACCTTCGGCGTGCCCATCGACCGCATCCGCATCGTCCAGGGCGACACCGACCGCGCCACCGGCTTCGGCAGCGCGGGCAGCCGCTCGCTGTTCACCGGCGGCGGCGCGGTGCGCGTGGCCAGCGAGCGCACCGTCGACCACGCGCGCGACCTGGCGGCGCAGGCGCTGGAGGCGGGCGTCGACGACATCGAGTACGAAGCCGGCGCCTTCCGCGTCGTCGGCACCGACCTGCAGATCGGCCTGTTCGAGCTGGCCGGGCGCCAGCCCCAGCAGCACATCACGGTGGCTGCCGAGGCCACCGCCGGCGCGCCGAGCTGGCCCAACGCCTGCCACGTCTGCGAGGTCGAGATCGCCCCGGACACCGGCGAGGTGCAGGTCGTCGCCTACACCAGCGTCAACGACATCGGCCGCGTGGTCAGCCCGCAGATCGTGCAGGGCCAGCTGGAGGGCGGCGCGGTGCAGGGCATCGGGCAGGCGCTGAGCGAACAGGTGGTGTACGACGCCTCCGGGCAGTTGCTGACCGCCAGCTTCATGGACTATGCGATGCCGCGGGCCGATGGCTTCCTGGGTTTTCGCACGGTGTTCGACACCTCGGTGCCGTGCACCACCAACGTGCTGGGCGCCAAGGGCGTGGGCGAGCTCGGCACCATCGGCGCCACACCGGCGGTGATGAACGCCGTGGTCGACGCGCTGCTGGCCGCCGGCGTGCCGCACGCCACCGCGCTGGCGCTGCAGATGCCGGCGACGCCCGAACGGGTGTGGCAATCGCTACAGCAAGTGGACCGACACTGAGATCTGCCCGACGAGCCGCCCCGGTGGCCCCTGGGGCTCGTCGGCAGCGACTTGCATTCCTGTGCCAGCCTGCTAGACTTCACCTCATGTTGCAGCGCAGCATGCCCGCGAAGGCCCCAGCGGCCCGGGCGTGAGTCGCGCGACACCGGTTGTCTCCTCCACCTCCTCAAAAAAGGTGGTTTGGCCCGGGGCCGCAAGGCTCCGGGCTTTTTTCTTGGCCAGCGCCGCGGCCGGCGCCGATCCAGACCGCGTCGAAGCCCCGTCGCGATGGGCACTACATGATCCGGATCAACAAAAATCCGGGTTTCCCCTAGCACCATCAAGCTTCGTTCGCACGCAACATCACACTCGCGCAAAGAGTCTGCGGGCCTCCGGGCCTGCCGCACTCGACCCGGGTTCCTTCGACGCTGAAGCGGGAAGCCGAGCCGTGCGACTGCCTTGAATGCCGGTATCGTCCGAGTGCATCGAGTGCCCAAGTCCTTGCGGTGGAAGGAGCCCACGCATGCAACCCAGCGCAACCCTCGACCACCTTCTCGCCGAACGATTGCGTCCGGGTGCCCGTTCAGGCACACGCTTCGCACCCATCGGCGCGGCCGATCTGCGTGCGCTGGCGTCCGCCAGCCTGGCGGACGACCTCCCCGCCGGGCAGGCCTTGTGCGTGGCCCTGCAGGCGCGCGGCGTCAGCGTGCGGGACATCCTTCTGGACCTCGTCACCCCGGTGGCACGGCATCTGGGCGAGCTCTGGATCGAGGACGAATGCGACTTCGTCCACGTCACCGTCGCGTCGGACGTGCTCAAACGCCTGGTGCTGCTGCTGTCGGACGAGCTCGAAGTCCGCCCGATCGACCACGACACGGCACCCCAGATCCTGCTGCTGCCGGTGCCAGGGTCGCAGCACACGCTCGGCCTGCTGATCGTCGCGGCCTTCTTCCGTCAGGCGCGGTGGGATGTGACGACGGTGCCGCAGCTGTCGATGGAAGAACTGCACGTCCTGGCAGGCGTCAGCGATTTCGACATCGTGGGTTTCTCGGTGGGTTCGGCCGCGCAGGAGCCGGCGCTCACCCGGGCCGTGGCGCTGCTGCGCAGCAGCTGCCACAGCCCGGGCGTGCCGGTGATGCTGGGCGGCCCGGCCGGCCTGGCGGATCCGGATCTGGCCGGACGCGTCGGCGCCGACGCCTCGGCGGCCGACGCCGAAGAGGCGTTGCGCATCGCCAGCGAGCTGTTGCGCGAACTGGCCGCCGAAACGGCCTGAGCAGCAGCCGGGTCAGGCCCCGGGCAACGGCCGCGGGCCACCCAGGCGCCCAACCGCCAAACGCGCTTGCTCAGGGCCGGGCGCGGCCCTCGCTGACGTCGGCTGCGGTCCCCACCGCCGCAACCCCCAGCACATGCTGCAGATCACCACCGGCTGGCCGCTGGTACAGACGCAGGCCGAACTCCGGCAGGATCGCCAGCAGGTGGTCGAACAGATCGCTCTGGATGCCCTCGTAGGCCACCCACTGCGTCGTGTTGGTGAAGCAGTACAGCTCCATCGGCACGCCCTCGGACGAGGGCTCCATCGCCCGCACCATCAGCGTCATGCCCTGGTGGATGCCCGGGTGCTGGCGCAGGTAGGCGTCCACGTAGGCGCGGAAGGTGCCCAGGTTGGTCAGCCGGCGCTGATTGGCGGGCTGCTGGGCCAGATCGCCCAGGCGCTGCACGAGCGTGGTGTTGGTGTCCTCGACCTCGCGGCGCTTGCGCTCCAGATAGGGCTGCAGCAGGGCGATGCGCGACAGGCGCTCGAGGTCGGCGGCCTCGAGGAAGCGCACCGAGCCGGTGTCCAGCCGCAGCGTGCGCTTGATCCGCCGCCCGCCCGATTCCGCCATGCCGCGCCAGTTGCGGAAGCTCTCCGACATCAGCCGCCAGGTCGGGATGGTGGTGATCGTCATGTCCCAGTTCTGCACCTTGACGGTGTGCAGCGCGATATCGACGACCGCACCGTCGGCGCCCAACTGCGGCATTTCGATCCAGTCGCCCACGCGCAGCATGTCGTTGGACGCCAGTTGCAGACCGGCGGTGAAGGACAGCAAGGTGTCCTTGAACACCAGCATCAGCACCGCCGACATCGCCCCCAGCCCCGACAGCAGGATCAGCGGCGAGCGGTCGATCAGCGCCGCCACGATGACGATGGCACCCAGAAACGTCAGCGCCAGCTTGCCCAGTTGCACATAACTCTTGATCGAGCGGCCGGAGGCCTCGCCGGCCTCGCGGGCGCGCTGGTGCTGCGCCTGCAGCGCGTCCAGCAGCGCCATCAGCACGCGCACGACGTGCAGCACGGTCACCGCCACCGCCACATTGCGGATCACCGTCGACACACTGCCAGGCAGGTGCGGCACGAAGCCGACGGTGACCTGGATGACCAGCGACGGTGTGACGTGCGCCAGGCGGCGCAGCACCTCGCGGTGCAGCACGACGCGGGTCCACGAGGCCTGCATGGACTCGATCCAGCGGCTGAAGCCGTGCAGCAGGACCCAGTGCACGGCCGCGCGCAGTGTGTAGGCCAGCAGCGACATCAGGCCCAGCCCGACGAGGGCCTGGACCCAGGGCTCGAGCTCGGCGAGGAAGGACAGCGGATTCGTCATGGCCGACATTCTGAAACGTTCAGGCCAGGAGGTAGCGGTCGCGCAGGCGCTGCCTGGCCACCGGCGTCAGCCGCAGCCGTTGCGTGAGATACCCCTCCAGCCCGCCTGGCGCCGCGTCCACCGCCTGCAACGCGGTGCGCAGAAAACCCTCCTGCACCTGCCACAGCACCCGCAGCACCTGAGGGTCGACCCGGCTGCGCAGCACCTCGGGCGGCCGGAAATGACGGTTGGTCAGCAGGTAGTCCTGCATCACGTCCTCGCGTGAGACGCCCAGGGCCAGCAGCAGCATCGCGGCGGCGAAGCCCGTGCGGTCCTTGCCCGCGGTGCAGTGGAAGACCAACGGACCCGGGCTGTCGAGCACGGCCTCGAAGAACTCGGCAAAGCGCCCGGCGTGGTCGTGCACCAGGCCGCGGTACAAATCCTCCATCAGGCCGACCATCTGCTCGACCCCCAGGCCCACCAGGCTGATCTGGCGCTGCACGAGCTGCGGCTCGATGGCCAGCGCACGCACATCGACCCCGGGCAACGCGTAGGCCTGCGCCGCGCGCTCGGCGTCGCCGCGGAAGTCCAGCGCCATGCGCAGGCCCAGGGCACCGAGGCGCTGCCGGTCGTCGTCGCTCAGATCTGCCAGCTGGTCGGAGCGGAACAGCTGCCGCCAGCGCACGGCACGTCCGCCCTCGCCGCAATAGCCCCCCAGATCCCGGAAGTTGCTCGCCCCGTGGAGGGCGACGACACGGTCGGGATGGTCGGCGGGGGCGCAGGCGGTCTGGGGCATCACGGGATTGTGTCGCGTCCTGAACAATCGCCCCATGTCCGACGCGCCCGCCACCTCCGGTGATGCCCCCACCCCGACACCGGCGTGCACGGTGTCGGTGCGGGCGCTGTGCGAGTTCACGGCGCGGCAGGGCGATCTGGACCGCCGCTACACCCCGTCGGCCACGGCACTGGAGGGGCAGATGGGCCAGGCAGCGGTGACCGCGCGGCGCGGCGACGACTACGAGACCGAGATCGCGCTGCAGGCGGTGCAGGGGGCGCTGCACGTGCGCGGCCGTGCCGACGGCTACGACCCGGGCCGGGGTTGCCTGGAGGAGATCAAGACCGTCATCGGCGGCATCGACGACGTCTCGCCGGCGCGCCAGCGCCTGCACTGGGCACAGCTGCAGACCTACGGCGCGATGTTCTGCCGCGAGCGGGGCCTGCAGACGCTGGGCCTGGCCCTGGTCTATTTCGACCTGGAGTCGCAGACCGAGTCCGAGCTGGTGGAGCTGTGCGCCGCCGAGGACCTGGAGGCCGCCTTCGTCGCGCGTTGCCAGGGCTACGAGGCGTGGGCGCTGCAGGAGCAGGCGCACCGCCGCGCGCGTGACGCCGCGCTGCGCACACTGCCCTTCCCGCCCGGGCGCATGCGTCCCGGGCAACGGCCTCTGGCGCGCGCTGTCCACGACGCCGTCAACGCGGGCCGCTGCCTGCAGGCCGAGGCCCCCACCGGCATCGGCAAGACCTACGGCACGCTGTACCCGACGCTGCGCGCGATGCCGGCGCAGGCGCTGGACAAACTGCTCTACCTGACCTGCAAGGGCACCGGCCGGCTGACCGCGCTGCAGGCCCTGCACGCGCTGCGCGAGGCCGCCGCCGGCCGCACCCTGCGCGTGCTGGTGCTGGTGGCCAAGGAGCAGGCCTGCGAGCACCCCGACAAACCTTGTCACGGCGAGGCCTGCCCGCTGGCGCGCGGCTTCTTCGACCGCCTGCCGCAGGCGCGTGAACAGGCCGTGGCCGAGGGCTGGATGGACGCCCCGGCGGTGCGGCGCGTCGCCCTGACGCATGGCATCTGCCCTTACTACCTCGGCCAGGACCTGCAGCGCTGGGCCGACGTGCTGGTGGGCGACGTCCACCACCTGTTCGATCCCAACGGGCAGGTCTGGGCGCTGTCGCGGGCGCTGGAGTGGCGCCTGACGGCCCTGATCGACGAGGCCCACAACCTGGTGGACCGCGCGCGCGACATGTACAGCGCCAGCCTGTCGCTCGCGGCACTGCACGCCGCCATGGCGCGCGCGCCAAAGGCGCTGCAGCCCCGGCTGGAAGCCGTGGCGGCGGAGCTGCGCGCGCTGGGCAGCCCCATCGGCCCGGGGCAGACCGAGGCCCTGCTCGAGACCCTGCCCGACGCCTTCACCGAGGCGCTGCAGGACCTGGCCGGCGCGCTGGCCCGGCACTTCCGCCGCCTGCCGCTGGCGGTCGGGCCGCTGCTGGACTTCCACTTCGAGATCCAGCACTGTGCCGAGCGCGTGGAGGCGCTGGGATCGCACACGCTGTGCCAGGTCGAGGGCCGCCACGCCGCCGCGGACGGCGGCACCGGGGCGGCGCCGGGTGCGCTGGGTGCCCTGGGTGCGTCGAGTGCGTCGAGCTCGCTGACGGCAGTCCAACCGGCCGACCTGACGCTGCACCTGCACAACGTCGTGCCCGCCCCCTTCCTGCGCCCTCGCCTGCAGGCGCTGCACGGCGCGGTGCTGTTCTCGGCCACGCTCGGCCCGGCGCGCTATCAGGCCGACCTGCTGGGCCTGCCCGAGGGCACGCAGCGCCTGGACGTGCCGCCGGTCTTCCCGCCCGAGCACCTGCAGGTGCGCGTGGCCCACCGGCTGTCCACGCGCTATGCCCACCGCCAGCGCACGCTGCCGGCGCTGGCCGCGCTGATGGCGCGCCAGTACGACGCCCAGCCCGGCAACTACCTGGCCTTCTTCAGCAGCCACGACTACCTGCGCCAGGCGGCCGACGCGCTGGCGCAGCGCCGGCCCGACATCGCGCAGTGGCGTCAGGCACGCCAGATGGGCGCGGCCGAGCGCGAGGCCTTTCTGGCGCGCTTCACACTCGACAGCCGCGGCATCGGTTTCGCGGTGCTGGGCGGGGTGTTCGCCGAGGGCGTGGACCTGCCGGGCGCGCGCCTGATCGGCGTCTTCGTGGCCACGCTCGCGCTGCCCCCGGTGTCGGCGTTGCAGGACCGCATGCACGAGCGGCTGGAGTCGATGTTCGGCGCCGGCTGCGGCTACGCCGACCGGGTGCCGGCGATGCAGAAGGTGGTGCAGGCGGCCGGACGGGTGCTGCGCACGCCCGAGGACCGGGGCTGGCTGTGGCTGATGGACGAGCGCTATGCCACGCCGGAGGTGGCGCAACTGCTGCCGGCCTGGTGGGGTGTCGGCCCGCGAGTTCATCCGACGACAGACGTGTCCGAAGCCGGGGCGGCGCGTGGGGACGCGCCGCAGGGCTCGCAACCTGCGCGGCCTGCGGCCGACAGCCGGTCAGCTCCTCAATCCGGGGCGGTCGACGGCCCCGGCGCCGGGCCGCGCAGCGCGTAGGCCAGATCTGCGGCCTGCCACACCGCGATGCGGTGCTGCGTCGCATAAGGACGCGCGGTGTCGGTGAGTTCGCCCAGCGCGATCACGACGGCGTCCGACACGTCGGCCGCCTGCCGCGCCTCCTGCAGCGCGCGCAGCGTCTCCAGGCCCACCCGCGCCGACTTCCAGCGCCGCGCGCTGACCAGTGTGCGGCGCCCGTCGCGGTGCAGGACGAAGTCGGCCGCCGTGCCCCGGACGGGCTCGACGCCGTAGCGCAACGCGGCGAAGGCAGCCTCCAGCCGGGCGGCGAAGGCCGGCCACGCCAGCGCGGCAACCTCTTCGCGGCACTTGTCGACCTGCTGGGGGCTGGGCAGGCGCCACTGGCGACGCGCGGCCAGCGCGCCGATCACGAGGAAGGGGAACCCCGACAAGGCCCCGACGATGCGCAGGCTCTCGGGCAGCAGCGCCACCCCGATCAGGCCGAGCACGGTGCCGATGGCGGTGCTGATCCACCACCGCGAGCGCAGCAGGATCGCGAACAGCGAGTTCTTCGGCAGCTTGAAGTTCATCGCGCGGCGCCCGCGGCAGGTGCGGCCGCGCCGCGAAGTTGCGACAGATCTGGCGCGAGATCGACCGAGGCCGGCGCACCACGCGTGTTCTGGTTGGTCTGCATGATGCGCGCGTGGATGCTGTCCTTGTCGCGCTCGACCGTGTAGCAGTCACCCGGCGGGCCGTTGCTGGCCGTGGCCAGCGCGTCGAGCTCGGCGCGGTCGGCGTCGTCCAGCCGCAGCCGGAAGACGCCCAGCGTGGGCGCCAGGTGGCTCGCGTCGCGCGCGCCGACCAGCGCCACCGCCACCTGCGGCTTGTCCAGCACCCAGCGCAGACACACCGAGGCGATGTCGCTGCCGTGGCGCTGCGCGATGCGGTCGGCCGCGACCAGCAGTGCCTGGAAGCGCTGCCAACCCCCGAACTCCTCGATGATCAAGCGGTACTTGACGAGCGATCGGTTGGCATAGGGCTGGGGCGGGTCGGGCTGGCCGAGCCAGCGGTCCGACAGAAAGCCGCCGGCCAGCGTGCCGTAGCACAGCAGGTGGATGCCATGGGCGCGGCAGAACTCGACCATGCCGCGCTCGGGGCGCAGGTCCATCGGCGAGTACTGCAGCTGGTTGCTCAGCAACGTGATGCCTGCGCCGACGATCTCGCGCAGGTGCGCGACGTCGAAGTTGGTCGTCCCCAGATGCTCGATCTTGCCTGCGCGCTGCAAGTCCTGCAGCCAGCCCATGGCCTGCACGCAGCCCGGCACGGCGTAGTCCCACCAGTGGAACTGCACCAGGTCCAGCCGCTCGACGCCGAGCCGACGCAGCGAGGTGTCGACCGTGGCCTCGACGTCGCGCCGGGTCAGGCGCGGCAGTTGCTCGGCGTCGGGGCAGAGCTTGGTGGACACGCGCAGTTGCCGTGCGAGATCCGGGTGACGCCGGCGGAACGCGCCGATCGTCTCCTCCACGCCGACGTAGTGGTCGGCGCAGTCGAAGGCGTTGATCCCGGCCTCGACGAAGCGGCGCATGTCGTCCACGGCCTCGTCGACGCTGCGCGCCGGGCCGTGGCGCGCCGCGAGCTGCCAGTTGCCCTTGGCCACGCGAGAGACGGTGTAGCCCGGGGCCAGGGTGACGGTTTCCGGCGGTGTGGTGGGTGTCATGGGTCAGGCCCCCTGCAGCGTCAGTGCGAGGCGGCCCAGCACCCCGTAGTCGGCCTCGACCGTGTCGCCCGGCGCCACCGGCACGGGCACCATGCAGGTGCCGGTGGAAACCACCTCGCCCGCGTGCAGCGTCAGTCCGATGGCGTTCAGTTCGTTGACCAGCCAGGTCAGCGCGACGCGCGGGTCGCCGAGCGCCGCACGGCCCTCGCCCTCGCGCACCAGCCGCTGCGTCCCGTCGGATGCGCGCACCGTCGCCTGGACGCGGTGCGCCGCCAGGTCGAGCGCGCGCCACCCCGCCGGCGCGTCCGCACCGAAGACGAAGCGACCACAGCACGCGTCGTCGGCCAGCAGTTGCGCATGCCCGGCGACCGTGAAGTCGGTGTAGCGCGAATCAGGCACCTCGAAGGCCGGCAGCAGCGCCTCGACGGCCTGCATCACCTCGGCCACCTCGCGCGGGCGCGCCAGGGGCGCCAGCGCCTGGCCGAAGCGGAAGGCGAACTCCGGCTCCACCACCCGCATCCGGTTGCCCCACAGCGACACCGGCTGCCCGATCGGCGACACGAAGCCGCGCAGGATGCGCCCCGGCAGCGGCCCGCTGACGTGGATGTGCGCCTGTCCGGCGGCGCTCGTGGCGGCGATCTTCCAGCCGGCGACCGCGTCGCCGCTGACTTCGGGCAGCGCCGCCTGGATCGCGTGACCGTCTGCCAGACCGGCTGGTCTGAGGTCTTGCGGCAGGGCATCGACCGTGGTGCCGGCCTGGCGGTGCTGCCACAGCAGCTGCGCCGCTGCGCGGGCGTG
>JBMTXX010000118.1:0-11459 GCA_049453935.1 Rubrivivax sp. | reverse complement strand
ATTCACCCTGCACGACCTGCGCGTGCGCGTCGAGGAGGTCGGCGCGCAATGCACCTGCAGCATGCGCGTGGGCGATCACTTCACGCTCAGCGGCGGCAAGCTCGCGCTGCCCGACGGCGCGTCGTTCTGCCTTTACGCGATGCAGGCCGTCTTCCCGCTGCTGCCGGCCAAGCAGCGCCTCAATCACCCGGCGGACTGGATGGAGACCGATGCCCGCTGCACCTGCCCGGACCCGGCTTGCCGCCTGATCATGGTGATCGAGCGCACAGGCCTGCGCACCTTCCGCCACGACGAGGTCAGCGCGCAGGTGCCTTGGGAGCAGGTGCGGGCCGGCGTTGAGGCGGCCTGACCCCCACCCGAGGCCGCGCCAGGGTTGGTCCGCGCGCGCCTTGCGACGGGCAGGGGCACGACACAGCACGAAGGCCTCCCGGCTTCAACAGGGTGACCGTGCACGATCGCGGAGTCGGAATTCACCCGATATGACGAAGCGCCCATGCGGCGCTATGCTGCGCATCCATCGGCCACCACGGCTGTCACGCCCGCGACCCGGGTTCGGAACATGAGCGCTGTCCTGCACTGGATCGATCGCAACTTCCTCGAGCTCGGCCGGCAGATGCGCCTGTCCTACCTGCCGCCGCTGATGGTCTACGTGGCCGCCGGCGTCTCGGGCCTGACCGGCATCGTCGGCACCTTCTTCGTCAAGGAGCGGCTCGGCCTGTCGGCCGAGTTTCTCGCCGCGCTCGGCTTCTGGGCCGGGCTGCCCTGGGCGTTGAAGATGCCGATCGGCCACGTCGTCGACCTGATCTGGCGCTACAAGGGCTGGCTGGTGTACCTGGGTGCCGGGCTCATCGCCACGAGCCTGCTGATCATGATCGGCCTGCTGGGCGATCCGGCGCCGATGGCGGCGGTCATGCCGGTGGAAGCCTGGTTCGTGCTGGCCGCGTTGCTGGCCCCGGTGGGCTATGTGGTGCAGGACGTCGTGGCCGATGCGATGACGGTGGAGGCGGTGCCGCGGCACGACGAGTCCGGACGCCCGGTGGACGACGAGCAGCGCCGCCTGATGCACACCACGATGCAGACGCTGGGCCGGGTGGCCATCATCGGCGGCAGCCTGCTGGTGGCGGGTGCCAACGTGGTGCTGATGGCCGGCGTCGGGCAATTGCCGGAAGACCAGCGCGCGCAGGCCTACCAGCGCGTGTACGAGCTCGCCTTGCTCATCCCGGTGGTGTCGGTGGCCGGGGTGGTGCTGGCCTCGGTGCTGTTGCGCCGCGAGCGTGCCCGGCTGGCCGCGCGCGGCCTGACGGCGTCGCAGGTCGATGCGCTGACGCTGCGCCAGGTCGAACGTCCGCCGGTCAACGGCTGGATCCTGGGCGGCGGTGTGGTGTTCGCTGCGGTGTCGATCGGCCTCGGCCTGGCCAAGGTCCCCTACGCACAGGAATGGGTGTTCGCCGCGTCGATGGCCATCGTGATCTTCCTGATCACCCGGATCGTGCGCGAGCTCGACGACAGCGCCCGGCGCGTGCTCATCGGCACGGCCATCGTCATCTTCGTCTTCCGCGCCATGCCCGGCCCGGGTGCCGGGGCGACGTGGTGGATGATCGACGAGCTGCGCTTCGACCAGCAGTTCATGGCCACGCTGTCACTGGTGGCCAGCAGCCTGACGCTGCTGGGCATGTTCATCTTCCGCCGCTTCATGGCCGAGCGCTCGATCGCCTACATCGTCGGCGCCCTGACCATCGTCGGCACCGTCCTGTCGCTGCCCAACATCGGCATGTACTACGGCCTGCACCACTGGACGTCGGCAATGACGGCGGGCGTGGTGGACGCACGCTTCATCGCGCTGGTCGACACCGCGCTCGAATCACCCCTCGGGCAGATCGCGATGATCCCGATGCTGGCCTGGATCGCCAATTCGGCGCCCGAGCGTCTGAAGGCCACCTTCTTCGCCGTGATGGCCTCGTTCACCAACCTGGCGCTGTCGGCATCGCAACTGGGCACCAAGTACCTCAACGGCGTGTTCAGCGTCACACGCGAAGTCAAGGACCGCGCCACCGGCGCGGTGACGACACCGGCCGATTACGGTGACCTGGGCGCGCTGTTCATCACCGTGACCGTCATCGGCCTGGTGCTGCCACTGCTGGCTATCTTGGCGATCCGCCTGACGCGACTGCGCAGCGCATGAGGTGCCGCGAGGCGGCAAACGCCGCCGCAGTCGGTGACGGGTGGCTCAGACCGCCTCGATCAGCAGGTCCTGCGCGCCTTCCCACAGCACCTGGCGACCGAGGGCGGGCAAATTCTCCAGGTTGGACGTCAGCGTCAGGAAGTGGTTGCCCGCGAGTTGCCCCAGCTTGCTGGCGAAATGCACGCTGCCGTAGGCCAGCAGGATCTCGCACTCGCTGATGCCGCCCGGGTACAGGATCATCTGGCCCGGCGCGGGGTAGCTGGTGTGGTTCTCCCAAGGCAGGTCGAAATGGTTGTCGCCCAGCGGGATCCACACGCCCTCGCCGCTCCAGCGCACGTGGATGACCTTCTGTCGGTAGGGCAGCAGGCGCAGGATCGCCTCGCAGGTCTTCGGGGCGAGGGCGGTCTCCAGGCGCGCGTCGAAGACGTGCGGGCCGGCAGTGACGCGCAGGCGGGGCAGATGAGTGCTCACGGGGTGGGTGCTCCAGTCGGGGAAAAGGGGGTGCACGCAGCGGTGGTGCCGATCGCGGCATGACGTCCGCCTGCCGTCGGCGCTTGCCGCCCGGCCTTGCCCTCAGGGCAGCACCCAGGCGCAGCCGGCCACAGGCAGCCTGTAACGACGTTCAGCCCAGCCGCACCGGCGCCTCGGTCACCCGGGGCGGTTTCGGACGTGCCGGGTCGGGCTTGCCGCAGCGCAGGAAGGCGCCGCGGCCCGGCGCGGCGTGCAGTTGCATGTCCTCGACGATGACGTCGCCGCGCGACATCACCAGCACCGGCCAGCCATCCACCACCATGCCCTCGTAGGGCGTGTAGTCGACGTTCTGGTGCAGCTTGTCGGCGCGGATGACGCGGCGCAGCTCGGGGTCGAAGACCACCACATCGGCGTCGGCGCCGATGGACAGCGAGCCCTTGCGCGGGTGCAGGCCGTACATCCGCGCCGGCTGGGTCGACACCAGGTCGACGAAGCGGTTCAGGCTGATCCGGCCCTTGCGCACGCCCTCGGAGAAGAGGATGGGCAGCCGGGTCTCGATGCCGGGCACCCCGTTGGGCACCCACTTGAACGGCGTGTTCTCGCCCTTGAGCATCTTGCCGGTGGGAGATTTGTAGCGGAACGGCGCGTGGTCCGACGAGAACACGTGGAACAGCCCGTTCTCCAGCCCGTCCCAGATCACCGACTGGTTGGCCACGTCCCGCGGCGGCGGGCTGCAGATGCACTTGGCGCCTTCGAAGCCGGGTTGGGCCAGGTGGTCCTCGGTCAGCGTGACGTACTGCGGGCAGGTCTCGGCGTAGATGCGCAGGCCCCGGCCCTGGGCCCAGTGGATCTGCTCGACCGCCTCGCGGCCGGAGACGTGCACGATCAGGATGGGCACGTCGGCCAGCTCGGCGATGCTGATGGCGCGGTGCGTGGCCTCGCGCTCCACGACCATCGGCCGCGATTGCGCGTGGTAGCGCGGTTCGATCTTGCCCTGCTCGAGCAGGCCGTCGGTCAGCCAGGCGATGAGATCGGCGTTCTCGGCGTGGATCATCGTCATCGCGCCGTGGCGGCGCGCCACCGACAGCAGCCGGATGATCTGCCGGTCGTCGAGCTTCAGGTCGTCGTAGGTCATGTAGACCTTGAACGAGGTGTAGCCTTCGCCGATCAGCCGCGGCAGATCCTGCTCGAGCAAGGTCGGTGTCGGGTCGCTGACGATGAGATGGAAGGCGTAGTCGACGACGGCCTTGCCGGTGGCGCGGCGGTGGTAGTCGTCCACCGCGGCCTGCATCGGCATCCCCTTGAACTGGCAGGCGAAGGGGATGACGGTCGTCGTGCCGCCGAACGCCGCGGCCACCGTGCCGGTGAAGAAATCATCGGCACAGACCGAGCCGTCACCGCTGGGCTGGTCGAGGTGGCAGTGCCCGTCGACGCCGCCGGGCATGACCAGCTTGCCGCGCGCGTCGATCGTGCGGCGGCCGTCGGGCAGCGCGCGGGCGATGGCCGCGATACGGCCTTCGGCGATGCCGACGTCGGCATCGAAGGTGTCGGAGGCGGTGACGACGGTGCCGCCGCGGATCACGGTGTCGAATTCGCTCATTTCAACTCCCCAGGTCCCAGGCCGATTCCTGCGGGCGCAGGTAGGCCTCGTTCTCGATGGCGCGGCGGGTGTCGTCCTGCAGGTTGCGCAGGTGGCGACGCATGGCGGCCTGCGCCGACGCGACGTCACGCCGCATCACCGCTTCGAGGATCTCGACGTGTTCGTCGTCGCTTTCCGACTGGCGGTGGTAGGGCGAGGACAGCCGGAACAGCCGCGCCACCACACGCTCGCGCTGGATCGCGCGCGCCAGCGCCTGGTTGCGCGCGGCGGTGGCGAAGAAGGCGTGGAAGCGGTTGTCGAACTGCCAGTGTGCAAAGTCGTCGTCGGTGGCGGCGGGCAGGGTGCGCAACGCGTCCATCAGCGCCTGGACGTCGGCCTCGCGCACCATGCCGATGGCGCGCTCGATCGCGTGGCACTCGAGCACCTCGCGCACCTCCATGCACTCGAAGAACTCGCGGATCGACACCGCACGCACGCGGAAGTAGCCGTCGGCCGTCTTCTCCAGCAGCCCTTCGCCGGCCAGACGCACGAGCGCCTCGCGCATCGGCGTGCGAGAGACGTTGAGTTCGGTGGCCAGCCGCGCCTCGGACAAGCCCGTGCCGCCGAGGATGCGCCGTCCGAGGATCAGCGAGCGCAGGTGGGTGTAGGCCTGCGCGGCCAGGTTGGGGGCGGTGTCCGCGCGGTTGGGAAAGCTCTCGCTGCCCGCGCCAGTCATCGCCAGATCGTTCGCGCCCATCGTCGTGCCACTTCTCGAAGCCGATGCGTCAGTGTCCCTCGGTGACGGAAACCGTCTTGTAGGCGCGACCGTAACGCGCTTCGATCCGGCGCTGAACGATGTCCCACACCGAGGTCATCAGCAGATAGTACAGCGCCGCTACCGTGAACAGCTCGAGCACCAGGAACTTCTCCTGGATGAGGATCTGTGTTCGGCGCAGCAACTCCTCCATCGAGATCACCGAGGTGACCGACGTCGTCTTCAGCAGACCGTTGACGCTGTTGCCCAGTGCCGGGATGATGATGCGGATGGCCTGAGGCATCACGACGTACATCATCGTCTGCGCGGAGTTCAAGCCAAGGGCGCGCGCGGCGCTGCTCTGTCCGGCCGAGACCCCGAGGATGCCTCCGCGGATGATCTCGGCCAGGTAGGCGGCCTCGTTGAGGATCAGGCCCAGCAGCGCCGACTCCAGCACCGACAGCTTCAGCCCGAGCTGGGGCAGGCCGGTGTAGATGATGATCAACTGCACGAGCAGCGGCGTGCCGCGGAACACCCAGATGTAGAAGCGGGCCAGCGCCACCAGCGCGCGCTGGCCCGACAGCCTCATCAGCGACAGCACGCCGCCCAGCACCAGCCCGCCTGCAATGGCCGCCACCGTCAGCCCGAGCGTGACGAGCGCGCCCTGCAGCAGGTAGGGGTTGAACAGGTACTCGAGAAAGCCGTCGAAGTCCCAGCCCTTCATGCGTGCTTCCTCGGGTTCAGGCCGTGTGGGGGCGGTCGGTCATGCCTGGCGGCCCGCTCAGCGCGTCGGTCCGTTGATGCGGATCGGGTCCTTGTTGGCCAGCAGGCCGTACTCGGCCATCAGCTTCTGGTAGCTGCCATCCTTCTGCATCTCGTTGAAGACGCCGACGATGGCGTTGGCCAGTTCCTCGTTCTTCATTGCCAATGCGACCGGGGTGGGGAACAGGCCGCTGATGGCGCGGTCGAACTCGCCGCGCTTGGCGTACTCGGCACCGGTGGAGTCGATCGTCACCGTCGCATCGGTCTGCCCCGCGCGCAACGCCTGATAGGCGGTGGCGAAGTTGTCGAAGGTGCGGATGTTGATCGGCCGCAGGCCCTTGGCCTTGATGGAGGCGTCCAGTTCCTTGAGCTTGCGCTCCTCGAAGCCGCCGAGTTCCACACCGACCGAGCGCCCGGCCAGGTCTTCGGGCTGGGCGATCTTCAGCGGGTTGCCCTTGGCCACCGAGATGCTGACCGCCTGCGCTTCGTACTGGATCATCTTCATCAGCTTGGCGCGCTCTTCGGTCCAGAAGATGCCCGTGTTGATGACGTCCCAGCGCCCGGCTTGCAGGCCGGGGATCATGGCGGAGAACTCGATGCGGATGTACTCGGGCTTCAGGCACAGGCGGCGCGCGATCTCGTCGCCCAGCGTGATGCGCATGCCCTTGAGGACCCCTGCGCTGTCGACGAACTGCATCGGCGGCAGCGTCGGGTTGGTGGACATCACCAGCGTGCCCGGCTTGATCAGGGCCGATGCGGGTACCTTGGGTGTGCAGGTCTGCGCCACAGCCGCGCCGGCCAGCGCCAGCGATCCGGCCAGGGCGAGGCCCGCGCGCACGAGAGAAACGGCAAGACACTTCTTCATCGCAAGACTCCTGTGAAAAGACCCTGGGGTCACTTGGGGGGAATTGAATCCTTCAGCTGCAGCGCATCCAGGTGGTTGCGCATCAGGTCGGCGTCAGCGGCCGGCAGCGGCAGCCGGGGCGCACGGGGTTGCCCCACTGGCAGCCCCATGTAGCCGAGCGCGTACTTGCTGCCCGCCACATACCGGTGGCCGCCCACCATCTTCACCAAGGGCAGGATGCGCCGGTACAGCGCCAGCGCGGCGGGCTGGTCGCGCGCGTCGGCGGCGAGTTCGAACAGCCGGGCAGAGTCGGCCGGCAGGAAGTTCGAGCACACCGCCACCCAGCCTTGCGCGCCCAGCCAGAACGACTCGTAGCCGAGGATGCCGGCGAACACCGTCATGCGGTCGCCGCAGGCCTCGACGATGTCGCGCACGCGGGTGACCTCGAGCGTCGACTCCTTGATGTAGCGCACGTTGTCGATCTGCGCCAGGCGGGCGACGATGTCCGGCGTCAGATCCACATTGGCCGTGGCCGGGTTGTTGTAGACCATGATCGGGAACGACACCGCCTCGCCGATGCGGCGGTAGTGCTCGAACAGCTCGTCTGCCGTGGGCGTGCTGTAGAAGGGCGGGATCACCATCACCCCGTCGGCGCCCATGCGCTCGGCCAGCCGCGCCTTGGCCACGGCGTCGTCGGTCCATTCCGCGCCGGTGCCGATCAGCACGGGCACCCGGCCCGCAGCTTGCTTCACGCAGACCTCGATGACCTGCTCCTGCTCGGGCAGGGTCATGGACAGGAACTCGCCCGTGCTGCCCAGAGGGATCAGGCCGTGGATGCCTTGCTCGATCTGCCAGTCCACCAGCCGCTTCAGCGCCGGCACGTCCACCGCACCGCCATCGGGCGTGAAGGGCGTGACAAGCACCGTGAAGGTGCCCCGCCAGGGGGTGGCGCCGGTGCGGGTAGGGCTCATTTCTGGTCTCCTGGAAACGCTTGTCGGTTCTTGTACAGGGGCAGCATACGGTCAGTATACTGACTGTGCGCTGCATGTATCCAGTCTTTCCGACTGGGCTGCGCGGCCATTGCGACCGACACTTCACGCCGCCCTACGATGCGACTCGAGCGACCCCCCGTCCAGGCCTGCGGCGCCCAGCTCCGGCTGAGCGTCGACGGGCACGTGCTTCAGGCGCTGGAAGGCGAGACGATTGCCGCGGCGGTCCACGCGCACGGCGAGGTTGCCCTGCGCAGCACGCGCCAAGGCCGGCCGCGTGGCCTGTACTGTGGGATGGGCGCCTGCTTTGATTGCGTCGTCACGGTCGACGGCCGCATGGGCGTGCGGGCTTGCATGGAGAAGGTGCGCGAAGGCCAGCAGGTGCGCCGTGGCGTGCCTGCGGGCACGCCTCAGGATCCGTTGGCGCCGCTGTGCCCGTCGCCCACGGCCGATGCGCCGGCCTCGGTCGAGGTCGACGTGCTGGTGGTCGGCGCCGGCCCGGCGGGCCTGTCGGCCGCAGTGGCGGCGGCGCGCATGGGGGCGCGGGTCGTCGTGCTCGACGAGCGTCCGCAAAGCGGTGGCCAGTACTTCAAGCCGCTGGCGCCGTCGCACCGCAGCGAAGCGCCGCCAGATGCGCAGTTCGCCGCCGGCGAGCGCCTGGTGCGTCAGGCACGGGACCTCGGCGTCACCGTGCACCAGGAGGTCACGGTCTGGGGCGCCGAGAGCCCGCAGGAAGTCGTGGCCGTCGTCGAGGACGTCGAGACCGTTTTCCGGCCGCGTCGCCTGATCCTGGCCACCGGCGCCTACGAGCGCCCGGTGCCTTTCGACGACTGGACGCTGCCTGGCGTGATGACCACCGGCGCGGCCCAGACGCTGGTGCGCGCCTACCGCGTCAGCCCGGGGCAGCGCGTGGTGATCGCCGGCAACGGGCCGCTGAACCTGCAGTTGGCGGTGGAGATGGTGCGTGCCGGCGTCGAGGTCGTGGCGCTGCTGGAGTCCTCACCGCCGCCCTGGCGCGCTGCGCCCGGCACGGTGGCCCGCGCCTGGGCCCACGCGCCGGACCTCATGGCCCAGGGCCTGGGCTATCTGGCCCAGTTGCGCCGGCGCGGCGTGCGTGTGCAGTGGGGCCATGCGGTGGTGGCGGCACGGGGCGAGCAGCGCTTGCAGCAGGTCGACATCGCGCCCCTCGACGCGGATGGCCAGCCTGACGCGTCCCGCCTGCGCAGCCTGCAGGCCGACGTGCTGTGCCTGGGCTACGGTTTCATCCCGTCCACCGAGATCGCCCGTGCGCTGGGCTGCGAGCACGAGTGGGTCGACGCCCACCTGGGCTACCTGCGCACCCGTACCGACGAGGACGGCCTGACCAGCGTGCCCGGGGTCTACGCGGTGGGCGACGGCAGCGCGCTCGGCGGCGCGCGCGTGGCGCTGGCACGCGGCACGCTGGCCGGCTGCGCGGCGGCGGTCAGCCTCGGCCAGCCCGACGCGCCCACCGTTCGCGACCGCGCGCGCGCCGCGCTCGGCCGGGCCCAGCGTTTCCAGACGGCCCTGTGGGACATCTTCCGCGCCCCACCGGTGCGCATCGGCAACCTGCCGGCGCACACCGTCGTGTGCCGCTGCGAGGAGATCACGCTCGGGCAGTTGTCGCAGGCGATCGACCAGGGTTTCGACAGCCTGGGCGCGCTCAAGCGCATGACGCGACTGGGCATGGGGCGTTGTCAGGGGCGCTACTGCGCCTGCAGCGCCGCCAAGCTGCTGCACGAGCGCTGCGGCCGTGCGCCCCAGCCCGAGCAGGGCTTCGCGCCGCGCCTGCCGGCCAAGCCCGTGCCGGCGGCGAGCCTGGCTTACGAGAAGCCGGAGTGGGGTGGCCACAAGCGCTCGATCACGCCCGATCTGGCCCGGCCTACCCATACCGAACCGTTGCCGCCCCAGCAGGCCGACGTCGTCGTGATCGGCGGTGGGGTCATGGGCGCCTGCCTGGCCTACTACCTGGCGTGCGAAGGCCGCGACGTGCTGGTCGTCGAGCGCGACGAGGCCAACTTCCAGGCCTCGGGCGCGAATGCGGGCAGCCTGCATGTGCAACTGCTGTCCTTCGACTTCGGCGCCAAGGCCGAAGCCGGCGGTGGCCCGGCGGCGCAGACGCTGCCGCTGGGGCCGGCCTCGGTGGCCTTGTGGCGCGAACTCGAACACGACTGCGGCGCGGATTTCGAGATCTCGACCACCGGCGGGCTGATGGTGGCAGACACGCCTCAGGGCCTGGACTTCCTGCGCGCGAAGGCGGCGCTGGAGCGCCGCTTCGGCATCGTCAACGAGATCGTCGACGCGGCGACGCTGCGTGACCTGGCGCCGGCGATCGCCGAGGACATGCTGGGCGCCGAGTACGCGCCGCAGGAAGGCAAGATCAACCCGCTGCGTGCCACCTACGGCGTGCTGGAGGCCGCCCGCGCGCGCGGCGCGCGCTTCGTCCGGGGCGCGAGCGTGCAACGCATCACGCATGAGGGCGGGCGCTGGCGCATCGGCACCACGCGGTGCGACATCGAGGCCGGTGCTGTCGTCAACGCGGCCGGCCCTTGGAGCCGCGAGATCGGCGCCCTGGTCGGGCTCGACCTGCCGGTGCACAGCGCGCCGCTGCAGATGATCGTCACCGAGACGGCGCCGCCTCTGGTCAAGCACCTCGTGGCCCACGCCGACCGGCACCTGAGCCTGAAGCAGGCGAGCACCGGTGGCCTGATCATCGGTGGCGGCTGGACGGCCACGCACGACGCACGCCGGCGCTTCAACACGACCTTGCGTTCCAGCGTGGAGGGCAACCTCTGGGTCGCGCAGCGCGTCGTCCCGCAGATCCGTGGCCTGCGCGTGCTGCGCACCTGGGCGGCGATGAACATCAACATCGACGGCGCGCCCATCCTCGGTCAGGCGCCCGGCTTGCCCGGCTTCCACAATGCGGTCACCTCCAACGGCTACACGCTGTCGCCGGTGGTCGCGCGCCTGACGGTGGATGCGATGCTCGGCCGCTCGACGCCTTTCGATCTGGCGCCTTATTCCCTGGCACGTTTCTGAACGCGCAGACTGAATGCCCGCTTGGCCGATGGGCCTTTTGCCCGCCCGCCCGCCTGACTGACTGATGGATTGACTTCCGAAGGGAGCCTGCATGATCGAGATCGACGACGTCACCAAGCGCTACGGCAGCTTCCAGGCCCTGAAGGGCGTGACCGCGCGCATCGAGCGTGGACAGGTCGTGGTGGTGTGCGGCCCGTCGGGCTCGGGCAAGTCCACCTTGATCAAATGCGTCAACGGCCTCGAGGCGATCGACGCCGGCACGATCCGCATCGACGGCAAGACGCTGGGCGCCAAGGGCACCGACATGTCGGTGCTGCGCGCGCAGGTGGGCATGGTGTTCCAGAACTTCGAGCTCTTCCCGCACCTGACCATCCAGCAGAACCTGACGCTGGCGCAGCGCAAGGTGCTCAAGCGGTCGGAAGCCGCCGCCACGGCCAAGGCCGAGGCGCTGCTGGACCGGGTGGGCATGGGCTCGCACATCGCCAAGTACCCCGGGCAACTGTCGGGCGGTCAGCAGCAGCGCGTGGCCATCGCGCGCGCGCTGGCGATGGACCCGATCGCGATGCTGTTCGACGAGCCGACCTCGGCGCTGGACCCGGAGATGATCCAGGAGGTGCTGGAGGTGATGGTCAGCCTGGCGCGCGAGGGCATGACGATGATCTGCGTCACGCACGAGATGGGCTTTGCCCGTCAGGTGGCCGACCGCGTGATCTTCATGGACCACGGCCAGATCGTCGAGGACTGCTCCAAGGACGACTTCTTCTCCACCGTGCGCTCCGAGCGCGCCCAGCAGTTCCTGTCGAAAATCCTGACGCATTGAC
>JBMTXX010000117.1:0-11668 GCA_049453935.1 Rubrivivax sp. | reverse complement strand
ACCACAGCCATAGCTCGGGCTATGGCGAGGATTTGCAACGATGAGCCAGGATGTTTGGGCGTGCAAGGCGGGCATGGGGGAATGACTCTCAGCCTCTCATGCCCCCTCGGGCTCAAATCGCCGGTGCACCGCATCGAGCCGGGGCACCAGCCGCATCAATTCACGCGTGTAAGGATGGCTTGGCGCCTCGAACAAGGACTCCGTGGCGGCTTGCTCGCACACACGACCGCCTTTCAGCACGACGACCCGATCGCACATCTGCCGGACCACGGCCAGATCATGGCTGATGAACAGCATGGCGAGCCCCGTGGCGTCGCGCAGGTCCTTCAACAGGTTCAACACCTGCGCCTGCACCGAGACGTCCAGCGAGGACGTCGGCTCGTCACAGATCAGCAGTGCAGGACGCGCCGCCAGCGCGCGAGCCACGGATACGCGCTGGCGCTGGCCTCCCGAGAAGGCGTGAGGAAACCGGTCGCCCATGGAGGGGTCGAGCCCGACGGCTTCCAGCAGGGTGCGCATGTCCTCGGCCGCCTGAGCCTGGCTGTCCGCCAGCCGATAGAAGACGATGGGCTCGCACAGGGTCGTCGAAACCCGCAACCTCGGGTTCAGCGACGAGTACGGGTCCTGGAAAACCATCTGGATCGCACGCCTGAGCCCCATGGCGATCGCCGCGGACCCAGACCGCTGGATCGGGCGGCCCGCCAGCAGCACCTGCCCGCGCGTGGGCGCCTGCAGCCCTGCCACCGCATTGGCGATCGTGGACTTGCCGGAGCCCGATTCACCGACCAAGCCCAGGATCTCCCCCCTGCGCAGGGTCAGGCTGACCTCGTCGACCGCCCGAAACGGGGGACGGGCGCCTGGACGCCATCGTGACCCACCGCCGAACTCGACCGTCAGTTGCCTGACCTCCAGCAGCGGCGTGTCGGCCCCGGCGTCGAGCCCGGAGATCTCGTGTCGGGCCGAGGCGATACGCGCGCGGGCCGGTGCGCCCTTTTGCGTGGCTTGGTCGGGGGTTGCAAAGCGCTCGAGCCGGTGCGCCACCGGCGGGACCGAGGCGATGAGGTCACGCGAGTAGTCCTTCTGTGGCCGGCTGAGGACATCCAGAACGGAGCCACTTTCGACCACCTCGCCCCGACGCATGATGGTCACGCGGTCGGCGATCTCGGCGACGACACCCATGTTGTGTGTCACGAGCATGATGCCCACGCCGCGCTCCTTCGCGAGCGTGCGCAGCAACGACAGGATCTGCGCCTGAACCGACACGTCCAGTGCCGTCGTCGGCTCGTCGGCGATGATCAGCCGAGGCTCGCAGGCCAGCGCCGCGGCGATGACGACCCGCTGGCGCTGGCCGCCCGACAACTGATGCGGATAGTGGCCCAGACGCCGCTGCGGCTCGGGGATCCCCACCGCCTCCAGCAGCGCCAGCGAGCGGGCCCTGGCTTCGCTTCGGCTCAGACCCAGGTGATGCCGCATCGCTTCGCCGATCTGCACCTCGACGGTGAACAGGGGATTCAGTGACGTCATCGGATCCTGGAACACGGCCCCGATGTCGCGTCCGCGCACGATGCCTTGTGCGGAGCCGCTGACCAGATCGAGCGCCTTGCCTGCAATCTGGATCGATCCACTGACGGCACGTCCAGGCGGCTCGAGAATCCCCAGAATGGCGTGACCGACGGTGCTCTTGCCCGCGCCCGATTCACCGACGACCGCGTGGATCTCGCCGGCGGCAATCGACATCGACAAGTCCGAGACCGCCACGACAGGAGGTCCACCCGATGTCGGATATTCGACTCGCAGGCCGTCCACCTGCAGGGCGGGCGCTTGCGTCATGAGCGCCCCCGCAGTTTGGGGTTGAACCGGTCACGCAGCCAATCGCCGACGATGTTGACGGCGAGCACCAGGACGACCAGAACCAACGCGGGAAACGCAGCAATCCACCAGATGCCGGAGAAGACGAACTCGTTGCCGATGCGGATCAACGTACCCAGCGAAGGATCGGTGGGCGGCATGCCCACCCCGAGAAACGACAGCGTGGCCTCGGTCAGCACAGCCCCGGCCAGATGCACCGTCCCGATGACGAGCACGGGCCCGATCACATTGGGCAGGATGTGCCTGAAGAGGATGCGGCGCGCCGGCAACCCGATCACCTGCGCGGCGCGGACGTAATCGCGCGAGCGCTCGACCATGGTCGCAGCCCGCACGGTGCGCGCGTACTGAACCCAGTCATGCACGCCGATGGCGCCCACCAGCACGAAGGGCGCCAGACGCGCCGCCTCGGCTTCGGGCAGCAGCGCACGCGCCACCCCGGCCACCAGCAGGGCGAGCAGGATGGTCGGGAAGCTGAGGATCACATCGGCCACGCGCATGATCACCGCGTCGACGCGCCCGCCGAGATAACCCGCCACCAAGCCCAGGGTCACGCCCAGCGACAGCGCGGTCAGCACAGCCGCCGCACCGATCGCGATGGACACCCTGGCACCGTACAGGATGGCCGACAGCAGGTCGCGACCCTGGTTGTCGGTGCCCAGTGGAAAGCGCGGGTCTCCGTCGTCGACGAAAGCCGGCGGCAGTTCGGCGTCGGCCAGGTTGAAGTTGCGCAGGTCTGTGGGGTCGATGGCGGCCAGCCAGGGCGCGGCCACCGCGGCCAGCACCAGGCCCACGGCCACGAAAGCTGCCAGCTTCACTGACAGGGGAAGGCGGACGGCAGCGGCGCTCATGAGGCGCGAACCCGAAGCCGCGGGTCGACCAGCACGTAGATCAGATCGACCACGGTGTTGATCAGGACGAACAGGCCACCGACGAACAGCAGGTAAGCCGCCATCACCGGGATGTCGGAGAAACCCACTGCCTGGATGAACAGCAGCCCCATGCCGGGCCACTGGAACACGGTCTCGGTGACGATGGCAAAAGCAACCAGTTGTCCGACCTGCAGGCCCGTGACGGTGATCACAGGCATGAGGGCATTTCGCAGCGCCAGCGTGAAGTGGATGCGTCCGGCTGGCAATCCCCGGGCGCGGGCAAACCGTATGAAGTCCGACGACAGCACGTCGATCATCTCGGAACGGACCAGCCGCATGATCAAGGTGAGTTGGAACAGCGACAGCGTGATGGCCGGCAGCAGCATCGACTTCAAGCCGCTGGCGGTGAGGAAACCCGTTGTCCATCCGCCGAGGCTCACCACATCGCCACGGCCGAAGGAGGGGACCCACTTCAGCCAGACCGCGAACACGAGGATGAGCGCGATGCCGGTGACGAAGGTCGGCGTCGAGATGCCGATCAGGGAAAGCGTCTGCACCAGACGCGCGAGCCAGCCGCCAGGGCGAAGCGCACAGTACACGCCCAGCGGGATGCCCAGCAGCAAGGAGATCACCGTGGCCGCGATGACCAGTTCGAGCGTGGCCGGCAGGCGCTGCGAGATGAGCTCGGCGACAGGTCGTTGGTTCCGGTAGCTGATGCCCAGATCGGCACGCAAGACACGCCCGAGGAACTTGGCGTACTGCACCGGCACCGGCTGATCGAGCCCGAGGAAGGCGCGCAGTTCGGCCTTTTCCTGGGGCGTGGCGTCCTCTCGGGACATCGACTGGACCGGGTCGCCGACGTAGCGGAACATCGCGAATGCGATGGCCGAGACGGCGAGGAGGACGAGGACACCCTGACCGAGCCGGGCGAGCAGCACCTGCAGCATGATGGGGAGGTGTCCGGCGGGGAGATGGCCCGGGTCGATGTCACCCCCCACCGCCCGCGGCGGTGGGGGGGTTGCTCAAACCACAGGTGCCGTCAGTTGCGCACCTTGGCAAACCACAGGCGGACGTACTCGTCCGGGAAGTTCACCACATCGACATTGGCCCGCGCACCCCAGGCCACCGGCTGCTGGTGCAACGGCAGGTACACGACATCGTCATGGGTGATCTTCAACGCCTCGGTCAGCAGCGCACGACGCTTGCCTTCGTCGAGCTCCACAGCCGCACGCTTGGTCAGGTCGTCGATGCGAGGATCCGAGAAGCCGTTCGGGTTGTTGCCGCCATAGCCATCCTTGCGCGTGGCCAGCAGCGCCGAAAGCACCGAGAAGCCATCCATGGGCGGCAGAGTGGCCCAGCCGAGCATGTAGACGTCGGTCTCACCCTTGTCCACCTTCGGGAAGTAGGTGGTCTTGCTCTCGATGGCCAGTTCGGCCGTGACCCCGATGCGCGACCACATCGCGGCGATCGCGATGCAGATCTGCTCGTCGTTGATGTAGCGGTCGTTCGGGCAGGACAACCGGGTCTTGAACCCGGATGCCAGACCGGCTTCGGCCAGCAACTTCTTCGACATCTCGGGGTTGAACTCGTAGGGCTTGTCGATGGCCTGCGAGTACCCCGGCACGGGCGGGGCCACCATCACCCCGACGTTTCGAGACTTGCCGCGCATGACGCGCTTCTGGATGGCGTCCAGGTCGATCGCATGGGCCAGCGCCCGGCGCACGCGCACGTCCTTCAGCGGGTTCTTCTGCCCAGGCGCCACCTGCAGCGCATCACGCCAGTTCAGCCCGAGGAAGATCACACGCAGAGAAGGCTCTTCGATCACCTTCAGACCCGCAGCCCCGGAGATGCGCTGCAGATCCTTCAGCGGCGCGGGCACGATCAGGTCGAGTTCACCCGACAACAGTGCGGCCACGCGCGTGGCATCGGATTTGATCGGACGGAATTCGATGCGCGTGAGGTTGTGCTCGACCTTCTTGTCCCACCAGTCCGCGTTGGCGGTCATGACGAGCTTGGCATCCGCGGCGTAGGACTCGAATCGGAACGGGCCGGTACCGTTGGCGTTCGTCGAGGCGTAGGTCGTCACACCGGTGGTGATGTTGCCAGGCTTCAACGCGTTGTTGGCCTGCATCCACTCACGGTCCATCATGTAGATGCCGGTCAGGTCGTTCAGCAGCAGGGGGTACGGGCCCTTCAGGACAAAGTCGACCGTCATGTCGTCGACCTTCTCCGCACGCACGACGGTGGCGAGATTGCCACGCGCACGCGCAGCCGGGTCGAGCAGACGGGTGACGGACGCCACGACATCGTCGGCATTGAAGCTGTTGCCGTTGTGGAACTTCACGCCCGGGCGAAGCTTGAAGCGCCACCGGTTGGGTTCGACCACCTGCCAGGACAGGGCCAGCGCAGGCTCGATCGCCAGGTTGCGGTCGCGGCGCACCAGCGGCTCGTAGATGTGGTGCAGGACGTTGGCCGTGAAGCTTTCCGTGTGCGCGTAGGGATCGAGGGTGGCGATGTCGCCCTGGAACGACCAGCGCAGCGTGTTCGCATGGGCGCTGGCGGCGGTCAGCGCTGTCGCCAGGGCGACTGCGGCCATCGAGATCTTCATCGGCTTCTCCTGTGAGGAACGAAAGACGGACTCCAGACGGTATCGCGACCGGGCGTGCTCTCTGACTTTGCAGGACACGAGGGCGCGAGCGGCGATCCTTGGCGATACAGGTGAGATGAAAACTCGGGAAGTACGCTTTCAGAGGCGACCCTCACCGGTTGGACACTCGACAACCTGTTTTGTCGACAAAAACCGCAGTACAGTGTACACACGCTATGGTTTGCCACACAAGGCATGCCCCGTTGCACCATATTGAGCCCACGAGCGCTGCCCATGGATGAAACAAGCAAGACATGCGCCACGGCCACACCTGCGGAGGTGGTCGACGAGTTTCTGCGGCTGATCATGATCCCGGACCCGGTGGCCGCACGCGCGTTGACCAGCCCACAGTTGAAGATCCGCTTCACAGGCGGGAGGGCGATGAGCGACACGACCGAGTGCACCTCCTTCAATGCCAGCCGCTACCGTTGGGTCAAGAAGCGGATCGAACGCACCGAAACGGTTTGCGACGGCAGCCCCGCCGAGACCGTGGTCTACAGCCTCGGCACGCTCCACGGGCAATGGCCGGACGGCACGCCGTTCGAAGGCAACCGTTATGTCGATCGCTATGTCGTCAGCCATGGGCGCATCACGCAGATGGACGTGTGGAACGACAGTGCGGAGTGGATCCTGGATCGCGAACGGCTGTCCAGCAGTTGAGCGAACATGGACCGCATGTCCAGCCAGGCACCGTTCGGCCCTCTGCCGGATCATGGGCGGTTCGACTACCGCCCGATCACACGTCGCCAGAGCTACCGTTGGCCCGCGGGTGACGGGCTGGCGGTCTACATCGGCTTCAATCTGGAGCATTTCGCCTTCGGCGAGGGGTTGGGCGCGCGCATCGGTCCCGCCAGCCCGGAGCCGGACGTCCTCAACTTCTCCTGGCGTGAATACGGCAACCGGGTCGGCGCCTGGCGCTGCCTCGAGCTGTTCGACCAACTGGATCTGCGCAGCGCGGCGATCGTCAACACCGCGCTTTACGACCATGCGCCGGAGCTGATGGCCGCGTGCGTTCAGAGGGGCGACGAACTCGTCGCCCACGGCCACAGCAATGCCCGCCGGCAGTCGGAGCTGCCCGAGGAGGCCGAGCGCGTGCTGCTGACGCATTGCCTGCAGCGCATCGGTCGCGAGAGCGGCCGCCCACCCGAGGGATGGTTGTCACCGTGGATATCGGAGAGCCCCGTGACACCCGACCTGCTCAGCGAGACCGGCTATCGCTACACGCTGAACTGGTGCCACGACGACCAGCCCGTGGCCCTGCGCACGCGCAGCGGACGCCCGCTCTGGTCCATTCCCTACCCGCAGGAGATCAACGACATCCCGATGATCGTGGCGCGCCAGATGGACGGCCGCGATTTCGCGGACATGATCATCGACCAGTTCGACGAAATGCTTGACCAGGCGCGCAAGCAGCCGCTCGTCATGGGCATTGCCCTGCATGCCTACATCGTCGGACAGCCTTACCGTCTGCGACATCTGCGCCGGGCGCTCGCACACATCGCGCGGGCGCGAGATGACGGACGCGTCTGGGTGACCACACCCGGCGACATCTGTCGGCATGTCGAGTCTGTCCATCCGCAAAGTTGAAGACACCACACCCCGCTGACGGTTCCGCTGCCTTCACACCTGCGAGACACAGCAAAAGTCAAACAACCATATAACCAGTAGGGGCATACTTCAGGCCATGGCAACCTCGCGACTGCACCCCGCCAGCCCGAACGCTCGGGGCACAGGTGACACAGCCAGGCAGCCGTTGGTGATGCCGGGACAGAATCCATCACTCGAACCGGCGGACCAGCGTCTGTACCGGGCCGTGCTGGAAAGCGTGATGACGAGGCGCCTGCCGCCAGGGACGAAGCTGCCGGAGGTGGCCCTGTGCGAGCTGTTCGGCGTCGGGCGGACCGTGGTGCGCAGGGTGCTGCAAGCCCTGGCGCACGACCACATCGTCGAATTGCGACACAACCGCGGCGCCGTGGTCGCCACCCCATCGCCAGAAGAAACCCGACAGGTTTTCGAAGCACGACGCGGCATCGAGGCCACGATCCTCAAGCTGGCCATCGCTCGCGCCACCGAGGATGATCTGCACCAACTCCAGCGCCACCTCGACCAGGAAGCCCTGGAGTGGCCCAGAGGTGACCAGGCGGCCTGGGCGGGGCTGGCCAGCGGCTTCCACCGGATGCTGGCGAAGCTGGCAGCCAACGCCTACCTGGAACGGTACCTGGCGGAGATCGTGTCGCGATGCTCGCTCATCGTGTCGCTGTACGAACCACCCGGCCATGCCGACTGCGAACATGCCGAGCACCGGGCCATCGTCGAACGGATGGCAGCCCGAGACACCGACGGCGCCATCGAGATGATGGAGCAGCACCTGGCCGTGCTGGAGCGCAACATCTGCCTCAGCCCCCCGGACAAGCCCGGAAACCTGAAGCAGATGCTCGGCCTGGGCTGAGCGCCCGTCAGGCCGCCACCGCCCCCACGGGCCCCGCCGGCCCAGCCGACAGCCCCAGCGCATCGAAGGTGGCGTCCAGCGGCGTGCCCTGCCACACCGGTGGGCCGAAGTCGCGACGGTGGAGCGCGCGCCACACGCGCTCGGCCGTGGCCGGCATCTGCAGGTCCACCGCGGCGGCGCCGAGTCCGGCACGGTCCAGCGCGTCGACGATGGCGTTCATCACCGCGGGGGTGGCGCCGATGGTGCCGAGTTCGCCCACGCCCTTGGCGCCCAGCGGGTTGGTCAGGCTGGGCACGGAGGTGTCGAAACGCGTCTGCAGCCCGACGAAGCCGTCGGCGCGCGGGATCGCGTAGTCCATGAAACTCGCGCTCAACGCCTGTCCGGTGGCCGGGTCGTAGGCCATGCGCTCGCACAGCGCCTGCCCCACGCCCTGCACCACGCCGCCTTCGATCTGCCCCTTGGCGAGCACCGGACTGACGACGTAGCCGATGTCGTTGACCGAGGCATAGCCGACGATGCGCACCTCGCCGGTGCCCGGGTCGACCTCCACCTCGCACACGTGGCAGCCGTTGGGCCAGCTCGGTCCGGTGGCCGCCAGCGTGGCATCACCGCGGATGCCGGCCTGCGCCTGACGGCCGGCCAACTCGAACAGGCCGATGGCCACGTCGGTGCCGGCCACCGTGTAGCGGCCCTCGCGGTACTCGATGTCGCCGGCGGAGGCCTCCAGCGCCTGCGCCGCGAGGTCGCGCCCGGCGTCCAGCGCCTTGTTCGACGCCACCTGCACGGCCGAGCCGCCGATGTACAGCGAGCGCGAGCCCGCGCTGCCGAAGCCGTTGACGCCGTCGGTGTCGCCGCTGATCACGCGGATGCGGTCGATCGGCACCTGGAAGGTGTCCACGGCCAGTTGCGCCAGGCTGGTGGCGATGCCCTGCCCCATGCCCTGCAGCGCGGTGCGCAACTCGATCACGCCCTCGGGCTTGACGTCGACGACGATGCGCTCGTCGAGCGCGCCGCCGCTGGTCCACTCGAGGAAGGCGGCGATCCCGCGCCCGCGCAGCCAGCCGCGCGCGGCTGAAGCCTCACGACGGGCCTCGAAACCTTCCCAGTCGGCGAGCGCGAGCCCCTGGTCGAGGATGCGCTCGAAGGCGCCGCTGTCGTAGGTCTGCGCCATCGGGTTGGCGTAAGGGAACTGCGCGGGCCCGATCAGGTTGCGCCGGCGCAGCGCGACCCCGTCGATGCCGGTCTGGCGCGCGGCCGCGTCGAACAGGCGCTCGATCAGGTAGATGGCCTCGGGCCGGCCGGCGCCACGGTAAGGGCCCTGCGTGGCGGTGTTCGTCAGCACCGCGGTCAGGCGCAGGTCGATGGCCTGGATGTCGTAGATGCTGGTCGTGACCCAGGGCCCGACGAGCAGCGGCACGACGATGTTGGTCGAGGTCGCGTAGGCGCCGACGTTGTTCAGCGTGCGCACACGCAAGGCCAGCACCCGGCCGTCGGCGTCCAGCGCCATCTCGGCACGGCTGACGGCGTCACGCCCGGCCGTGGAGGCGGTGAACTCCTCCACACGGTCGGCGCGCCACTTGACCGGGCGGCCGAGCTGCAGCGCGGCCCAGGCGATGGCCAGGTCCTCGGGGTAGGGGCCGGTCTTCATGCCGAAACCGCCGCCGACGTCGCCCACGCGCACCCGCACCGTGGCCGTGGACAGCCCCGGCACCAGGCTGGCCAGGCCGTCCCGCACCGCCGTGGGCATCTGGTTGCTGATGTGCACCACCAGCCGCCCGGGCTCCTCGGTCGGGTCGGCCAGCATGGTGCGCGGCTCCATCGTCACCGGGCAGCAGCGCTGGTTGTCGATGTCCAGGCACACGCGGTGCGCTGCCTTTGCGAAAGCGGCCGCGACCGCTGCCGGGTCGCCGTGGCGCACCTCGGCGGCGATGTTGTCCGGCGCCTGCGGGCACAGGGCGGGCGCGCCCGGCGCCATCGCGGCGAAGCAGTCGACCACGGCCGGGAGCACCTCGTAGTCGACGTCGATCGCGTCAGCCGCGGCGCGCGCGGCCTCACGCGTCTCGGCGACGACGGCGCACACGGCCTCGCCGGCGAAGCGCGCCGCGCCCACCGCCAGCGCGTGGCGCGGCGGCGTGGCTGCGGGCTGGCCGTCGGGCCGGCCGAAGGGCGACTCCATCGGCATGGGCCGCACGCCGGCGGCCACCAGGTCGTCGCCGGTGTGCACCGCCAGCACCCCGGGCAGCGCGCGCGCGGCCGAGGCGTCGATGCCGCGGATGCGGGCGTGCGCGTGCGGCGAGCGCAGGAAGACCAGATGCGCCTGCCCGGCCGGGGCCAGGTCGTCGGTGTAGCGGCCCTGCCCCCTGACCAGGGCCGGGTCCTCGAGACGGCGCACGGCCTTGCTGCTGCCGAAGCGCGCGACGGCCGTGCCGCCCTGGGATGTCGTGGCGCTCATGCCGTCACCTCCCGCTTCGCGAGATCGGCCGCGGCCTTCTTCACCGACTGCACGATGCCGACGTAGCCGGTGCAACGGCACAGATTGCCCTCGAGCGCGCACTGGATCTGCGCCTCGTCAGGCTGCGGATGCTCACGCAGCAGCGCGTGTGCCGACATCAGCATGCCCGGCGTGCAGAAGCCGCACTGCAGCCCGTGGCACTCGATGAAGGCATCCTGCAGCGGGTGCAAGGTGCCGTCAGCGGCCGCCAGGCCTTCCACCGTGGTCACCGCGCGGCCCTGGCACTGCACCGCCAGCAGCGAGCAGCTGCGCACGGCCTGTCCGTCCAGCTGCACGGTGCATGCGCCGCACTGCACCGTGTCGCAACCGTTGTGCGTGCCCGTCAGCCCGAGGGGGCCGCGCAACACGTCCAGCAGCAGCGCCTGGGGCGGCGCGTCGACGCGCACGTCCTGACCGTTGAGCGTGAATTCGATGTTCGCCATCGTGGAGGTCTCCTGCGGCAGCCTGCCTGCCGGTCGCCGGCGATGCTACCCCGCCGGACGCGCTGTGCGCCAGCCCTGCGGGATCGGGTTCAACCCTGGGTCGGCGCGCGGCTGAGCTCGTTGTTGCCGGTCACCAGCAGGCGCAGCATGCGCAGGAATTCCGCCCGGTCGGCCGGGGGCAGCGGCTCGAGGATGCGCTGCTGCGCGCGCAGCATGGCCGGCACGGCATCGGCCAGCAGCAGCCGGCCGGATGCGGTCGGCACGAGCAGCCGAACGCGCCGATCCTCCGGGCTGGCCTGGCGCTGCAACAACCCGCGCGCCTCCAGGCGGTCAACCACCCCGGCCACCGTCGAGGTGTCGAGCCCGATCAGGCCGGACAGCGTGCGCTGATCCACCCGCGGCTGCGCGGCCACCGCTTGCAATGCGGCGAACTGCACCGGGGTCAAACCGAAGGCCTCCGACTCCTGCAGAAAGGCCGCCACCGCGATCTGCTGCAGGCGGCGGATCAGGTGGCCGGGCATCTCGGTCAGGTCGACCGCCGGGGCCTGGGCTTCATCGACTGTGGGATCCGACATGGCGCGATCGTACAGGAAACCCCAAAAAACATCAGCACACTGACGATTTCGTGAGTATACTGACGATCAGGTTGCGGCAAGCGATCTCCCGCGATCGATTGCCGCCGTCAGGCCGCCCTTGCGCCCCACCCTTGCCTACGAAAGGACTGCACGATGTCCACCGCCAAGCAATCCTCCACGCTGCCCGTGATCGTCGCCGGGGGCGGTATCGGTGGGCTGGCGGCCGCGCTGGCGCTGGTCCGCCAGGGCTTCCACGTCCAGGTGCTGGAACAGGCGCCCGAGATCGGCGAGATCGGCGCGGGCATGCAGCTCGGCCCCAACGGCT
>JBMTXX010000116.1:0-11683 GCA_049453935.1 Rubrivivax sp. | reverse complement strand
GGCGGACCGAGCCGCCGACTTCACCTTCAAGCGCCAGGCGTGGAGCAGCGGCTCGGTGTAACCACTGGGCTGCTTCAGTCCCTTGAAGACCAGGTCGCTGGCCGCCTTGTAGGCGGGGCTTTCCTTGAAGCGGCCGGTCATGGGGCGGTAGGCCGGGTCGCCGGCGTTCTGCGCGTCCACGACGCCGGCCATGCGTTCCAGCGTCTTCTTCACCTGCTTGTCGGTGACGACGCCATGGTGCAGCCAGTTGGCCATGTGCTGGCTCGAGATGCGCAGCGTCGCACGGTCCTCCATCAGGCCCACGTTGTGGATGTCGGGCACCTTGGAGCAGCCGACCCCCTGGTCGACCCAGCGCACGACGTAGCCCAGGATGCCCTGGGCGTTGTTGTCGAGTTCCTGCTGCTTCTCTTCGTCGGACCAGGTGGGCTTCTTCACCACCGGCACCGTCAGCAGCGCCTCCAGCAGCGCGTCGCGCTCGGCACCGAGGTCCACCTTCTCCAGTTGCTTCTGCACCGCCACGACGTCCACCTGGTGGTAATGCATGGCGTGCAGGGCGGCCGCCGTGGGGCTGGGCACCCAGGCCGTGTTGGCGCCGGCCATCGGGTGCGCGACCTTCTGCTGCAGCATCGCGGCCATCAGGTCCGGGGCGGTCCACATGCCCTTGCCGATCTGCGCCCGCCCGCGCAGGCCGCAGGCCAGGCCCACCAGCACGTTGTTGCGCTCGTAGGCCTGGATCCAGGCGCTGGACTTCATGTCGCCCTTGCGCAGCATCGGGCCGGCCTGCATCGCGGTGTGCATCTCGTCGCCGGTGCGGTCGAGGAAGCCGGTGTTGATGAAGGCCACGCGATGCGCCGCCGCGGCGATGCAGGCCTGCAGGTTCACGCTGGTGCGACGCTCCTCGTCCATGATGCCAAGCTTGACCGTGCCCTCCTCCAGGCCCAGCAGCCGCTCCACGCGGGCAAACAGCTCGCTGGCGAAGGCCACCTCGGCCGGGCCGTGCATCTTCGGCTTGACGATGTAGACGCTGCCGGCGCGGCTGTTGCGGATGCCCGGGGTGCCCAGGCCCTTCAGGTCGTGCAGCGCGATCGTCGTCGTGATCACCGCGTCCATGATCCCCTCGGGGATCTCGCGGCCGCCGCGGCCCCACAGGATGGCCGGGTTGGTCATCAGGTGCCCGACGTTGCGCACGAACAGCAGCGAGCGGCCATGACGCGTCACGGTGCCGCCGTCCGGCGACTGGTAGACGCGATCGGGGTTGAGGCCCCGCGTGAAGGTGGTGCCCCCCTTGGTGACCTGCTCGGTCAGCGTGCCCTTGAGGATGCCCAGCCAGTTGCCGTAGCCCAGCACCTTGTCCTCGGCATCGACCACCGCGACCGAATCCTCCAGGTCGAGGATGGTGGACACGGCGGCCTCGACCACCAGATCGGACACGCCGGCCGGGTCCTCGGCGCCGATGCGCGTGCTGCGGTCGATGCGGATGTCCAGGTGCAGGCCGTGGTGCACCAGCAGCACCGACGACGGCGCGGCGGGCTCGCCCTGCCAGCCCACCAGCTGGGCCGGCTTCTTCAGGCCCACCTCGCGGCCGTCCTTCAGCTTCACCACCAGCGCACCACCCTCGATGCGGTAGCCGGCCGCCTCCAGGTGCGAGGCCTTGCGCCCGGCCAGCGGCGCGGTGCGGTCGAGCACGTGGCGCGCGTACTCGATGACCTTGGCACCGCGGCGCGGGTTGTAGGCACCGGCGCGCTCGCAGCCGTCGGCCTCGCTGATGGCGTCGGTGCCGTACAGCGCGTCGTACAGCGAGCCCCAGCGCGCGTTGGCGGCGTTCAGCGCGTAGCGCGCGTTCGTGATCGGCACCACCAGCTGCGGGCCGGCCTGGCGCGCCAGCTCGTCGTCGATCTTCGTCGTCTTCACCTTGGTCTTCGCCGGCACGGGCACGAGGTAGCCGATCTTCTCGAGGAAGGCGCGGTACTTGGCCATGTTCCGGACCGGCCCCGGGTGCTTGGCATGCCAGGCGTCGAGTTCGGTCTGCAGGCGATCACGCTCGGCCAGCAGCGCGGCGTTCTTCGGCGCCAGGTCGAGAACGATGTCGGAAAAGCCCTTCCAGAAGGCATCGGCCTCGATCCCGGTGCCCGGCAGCACCTGGGTGTCAACGAAGTCCTTCAGCACGGTGGCGACCTGCAGGCCGTGGACGGGGGTGCGCGAAGTCATGGGCCGGGTTCCTCTCTCTGGGGTGTCAGGGGATGGCGGGATGGGAATGGCAGGAAGTCAGCGCTGCGGCAGCGGGCCGGTCAGGCGGCCGCCGCCGGCGCGTCAGTGGCGCGGTGGGCGGGAAAGAAGTCGAGCACGTCGCGCAGGCTGCGGCCGGTGCGGGTGGGTTCGGTGTCGAGTTGCTCGGGCGGCGCGGACGCGCGGTTGATCCACAGCGTGGTGTAGCCGAACCAAGTCGCGCCCACGGCATCCCAGGCGTTGCTCGAGACGAACAGGATCTCCCGCGCCGGCAGGCCCAGCGCCTGCGGGCCCAGCGCGTAAGCGGCCGGGTCGGTCTTGAAGCGCTGCACCGTGTGCACGGACAGCACCGGGTCGAGCAGCGCGCCCAGGCCGGCACTCTTGACCGCCACCGACAGCATCTGCGGATCCCCGTTGCTGAGCACACCGGCACGCACGCCGCGGGCACACAGGGCCTGCAGCACCTCCAGGTTCTCGGGGAAGGCGCTGAGGTGGTGGTACTGGTTCATCAGACGCTCTTCGCTCGCCGCGTCCAGCGCCAGCCCCAGACGCAGCGCCGCAAAGCGCAGGCCGGCGCGGGTGATGTCCCAGAAGGGCCGGTAGCGGCCGCTCATCGAGCAGATGCGGCTGTAGTCGATCTGACGGTCGCGCCAGAGCGTCGCCAAGCGCTCGCCATGGCCGGGAAAGAGCTGTTCGGCCAACAGGCCGACGCTGTAGACGTCGAACAGCGTGCCATAGGCGTCGAACAACACGGCGCGCGGCGCGACGGCCGAGACGCTGGTGACGGCGGGGGCGGTGGTGTGGGCAGACAGATTCACGATCCCATGATCGTATTTCAGACCACAGCACCCATTGGTCACCGGAAAACGTCGGGATTTGTGCAAAAAACGCACGAATCGCGACCGCGGCACACAATCGGATGCGTGGACAAGTTCAAGCAGATCGAATCCTTCGTCGCCGTGGCCAGCAAGGGCAGCCTGACCGCCACGGCCCATGCCGAGGGGGTGGCGCCGGCGGTCATCGGCCGGCGCATCGACGCGCTCGAGGAGCGGTTGGGTGTCAAGCTGCTCGTGCGCACGACGCGCCGGCTGTCGCTGACGCACGAGGGCAGCGCCTTCCTCGAGCACTGCCAGCGCGTGCTGGCCGATCTGGCCAGCGCCGAGGCCAGCGTCAGCGCGGGCGGGGTCAAGGCCAGCGGCCACCTGCGCGTGACGGCGCCCGCCGGCTTCGGGCGCCGCCACGTCGCCCCGCTCGTGCCGCGCTTCCTCGCGCAGCATCCGGACGTCAGCCTGTCGCTGAACCTGTCCGACCGCGTCACCGACATCGTCAACGAGGGCTACGACTGCGCCGTGCGTGTGGGCGATCTGCCGGACTCCAGCCTGATCAGCGTGCGCCTGGCCGACAACCGCCGCTGGTGCGTGGCCACCCCGGCATACCTGAAACGCGCCGGCTTGCCGGTGCAGCCCTCAGACCTGATGCGTCATCAGTGCCTGACGCTGAGCTCGGACGCGAGCCAGTCACGCGGCTGGGCCTTCCTGGTCGACGGCGAGATCACGCACCTGCGACCGCGAGGCCGCCTGGACTGCAGCGACGGCCAGGTGCTGCACGACTGGTGCCTGCAAGGGCTGGGCATCGCCTGGCGCAGCACATGGGAAGTGGCCGGTGACGTGGCCGCCGGTCGACTGCAGACGGTGCTGGCCGAGTACGCGGCGCCGCCCAATGGCATCTACGCGGTGTTCCCGCACGCCCGGCACCTGGCGCTGCGCGTGCGCCTGTGGATCGACTTCCTCAAGCACAGCTACGGCAGCCCGGGGTACTGGCGGAGTTGAGGTGCCGCCCATGCCCACCACGGCGGGCGAGCCGATGTCAGCGCATCGCGGGGCCTTCGAGGGCGTCAGGCCGACGAGGCGGGCGCCGCAGCCTGCTCGGCCTGACGCCACGCTGCATCCAGCCGCCGCACCAGCACCGCGATGAAGGCCCGATCGAACATCGAGCGAACGGCCACACTCAGGCGCGCCAGGGAATCGGGCGTGAACGAGATCAGCGTCGCCGGTGTGCTGACGAAGACGTCGGCGCTGTGCACCGCGCGCGCCGGGTCGGGCGCCAGGTAGGCCATCTCGCCCACCGACGTGCCGGCCTCGAACGTCGCCAACTGACGGCCCTCACGCCAGACCTCCACGGCCCCCTCGGCAATGATGTGGAAGGTGTTGCCTCGCTCGCCCTTACGGTACAGCGCGTGACCAGGGACCTGCCGCTCCCAGCGCGCACGGTGCACCACCTCCCAGAGCTCGACCTCGCCGAAGCCGGCGAAGAACGGCAGCCCGCGCAGCAGGTTGAAGCGCTCGGAGTCCAGCACCTCGGCACGCCCGGGCCGCGGCACCTCGCCGCGGGTGACCAGGGCGGCCAGGCCGGCGGCGAACTCGTCCCAGGTGGCAAAACGGTCCTGGCGCAGGCGCGCCATGCCTCGTCGCACCAGCGCATCCAGTGCCGGGGTCACACCCTGGCGCAGGCCAGTCAGCGCGGGCGGATCGCCTTGCTGGATCTGGCGCATCAGCGCCGGATGCTGCTGCGCGTCGAAGGGCGGACGTCCGGCGATCAGGTGGTACAGCACCGCAGACAACGAATACATGTCGGCCCGGGTGTCGAGTTCGCCGCCATCGAGCTGTTCCGGCGACATGTAGGCCAGCGAGCCGACGCGAAAGATCTGCGTGCGGTCGGACGCCAGATTGAGCACGGTGCCGAAGTCGGTGATCTTGACGTCGACGATGCGCTCCCCCTCCACGCGCGCCAGCAAGTTGGCCGGCTTGACGTCACGGTGGATCAGGCCCTGGCGCCAGCAGTAGCTCAGGGCCATCGCACACTTGAAGCCGATCTCGGTGATCTGCTCCAGAGGCAGCAGCGCATCGGGCCGGCAGTGGCGGCGCAGCGTCACGCCCGGCACGTACTCCATCACCAGATAGGGCGCCGCCCCGGTGGCCACGGCATCCAGGATCTGCACCACGTTCGGGTGCTGCAGCCGCCCCACCAGCGCGGCCTCGGCAGCAAAGAAGGCACCGGCGTAACGGTCGTCGTCCTCGGCGTTGCCCTCGACGACGCCCGGGCGCAGCCGCTTGATCGCGACCTGCCGGTCGTGGAAGTCGTCCTGCGCGAGGAAGACCTCGCTGGTGGCGCCCTCCCCCAGGCGCGAGACGACCCGGTAGCGCCCGATGTGGCGCGGCAGGTCGGGGGCGGTCACGGACATGACAGCCGCCGCTCGGATCACCCCAGCACGGCCGCCATCGCCTGGGCCGCGCGGTGGACGTTGCCGTGGTTCAGGCCGGCGACACACATCCGCCCCGAGCGCACCAGGTACACCGCATGCGCTTCGCGCAGAAGGTCGACCTGCGCCGCCGACAGCCCGGTGTAGCTGAACATGCCGCGCTGGCTCAGGAAGTAGCCGAAGTCGCGCCCTGGCACGCGCGCGCTGATCACCTCGTGCAGGGACACCCGCATCTGCGCGATGCGCTCACGCATCGCACGCACGTCGGCCTCCCACGACGCGCGCAACGCCGGATCGGTCAGCACGCGCGCCACGACCCCGGCGGCATGGATGCCGGGGCTGGAGTAGTTGCGCCGCACCGTGGCCTTCATCTGGCCGAGCACCAGGTCGGCCTCGGCCGCGTCGGCGCAGACCACGCTCAGCGCCCCGGCGCGCTCGCCGTACAGGCTCATGCTCTTGGAGAAGGAGTTGGCGACGAAGAAATGCATGCCCGCGTCGGCGAAGGCACGCACGGCGTAGGCATCTTCCTCGATCCCGTCGCCATAGCCCTGGTAGGCCAGGTCCAGATAGGGGATCAGCTCACGCCGGCGCAGCAGCGGGATCAAGGTCTGCCACTGCGCGGCGCTGAGATCGACCCCGGTCGGGTTGTGGCAGCAGGCATGCAGCAGCACCACACTGCGTGGCGGCAGCCGGTCCAGCGCCTCGCACATGGCCTCGTAGGCCAACCCTCCAGTGGTGGCGTCGTAGTAGGGATAGGTGTGCACGCTCAGCCCGGCGCCCTCGAACACCGCGCGGTGGTTGTCCCAGGTCGGGTCACTCACCCACACCGCGCTGCCGGGAAACCAGCGGCGCAGGAAATCGGCCCCCACCTTCAGGCCGCCGCTGGAGCCCACGGTCTGCAGCGTGGCCACGCGTCCGCTCGTCACCGCCTCGTGGGACGGGCCGAACAGCAGCGCCTGCACCGCACGCCGCATCGGGCCCGAGCCTTCCATCGGCAGGTAGGGCTTGGGGCCGGAGGCCTCGAGGAGTTGCGCCTCGGCCCGGCGCACGCAGTCCAGCACGGGGATGCGGCCCTCGTCGTCGAAGTAGATGCCGATGGACAGGTTGACCTTGTGCGCGCGTGGGTCGGCCTGGAAGGCCTCGTTCAGGCTGAGGATGGGGTCGCCGGCGTAGGGTTCGAGGTGCTGGAACATGACGGTGGGGCGCGGGCTGCAGGTCGCGCTCAGGCTCGTTGAACGACGCCTTGAAGTGTCGCGCAGTTCAGACCCGCCACGCCGCCAGCAGCGCCGCGGCGAGGATGAGGGCGCCACCGGCCAGCAAGGGCAGGCTCAGCACCCCTGCGCCCAGGGCCACGGCAGACACCGAGGCGAACAGCACCTCCGACACCATGACCACGGCTGTCGCGTTCGCGGGCAATCGGGCTGCGCCATATTGAAGCGTCAGGTTGCCGACAAGAAAGACCATCGCCAGGACGACCGCACCCGCCACCCATTCGACGCTCAGGTCCGGTGGGGCCGCCACCGCGCCGGCAACGGTGCCGCCCAGTGCGATGACCAGCGACACCAGCACGCCACCGCTGAACATCGCCAGCGAGCGCGCTTCGCGCGGGTGGTGTGCCAGGCGGCGCAGCATCACGTTGTTCAGCGCGAAGGCGAAGCCCGCGAGCACGGCCAGGCCCTCCGGCGCGCTGCGCGGCAGTGGCCACCCGCCATCCGCAGGCCACAACACGATGCCCGCACCGGCCAGCGCCAGCGCCACTCGAACCCCGGCGAGCGCACTCAACCGTTCGTCCAGCAGCACGCGGGCCAGCAACACCGCCCACAGCGGCATCAGATAGAACAGCAGGATGATACGGACCACGTCGCCGAAGGTGACGGCCGAGTTGAAGGCGGCGTTGGTGGTGCCGGCAGCCAGCACCAGCCACCACAGTGCAGGCGTGCGCCACACCATGCCCCAGGCGCGAGGCCAGCGCAGGCTGATGATCACGACCGCCACCGCGTAGACGAAAGCCGTGGCCCACAGCGGGTGCAGGCCCTGCGCGGCCAGCCAGCGGAAAGGCCACCACGACACCCCCCAGGTGAAGGCGTTCAGCAGCAGGCCGAGCACGGGCAGGAAGAGGACCCGGTCTGTCATCGGCGCTTCGATGAGACCGGCGCGACGACGCCCGTTCGGTGATTGACCATGCCGATGCGGCCCGGCACGCGGTTCAATGCGGGTCGGCGCGGGCGATCGCCAGCAGACGATCGACCTCGGCCCCGTGAAGCCGGCAGTTCGCACGGTGCCAGCGGCCCACCGCCCACATCGTGCCGGCCACGACCACGCCGAAGACCGTGATGGCGGCAAAGGCCGACATCCCGAAGCGCGTCATCCCGGTGTACAGCGCGCCCAGGCCCAGGATGCAGGCCTGCTCGTTGAAGTTCTGCACCGCGATCGACCGCCCCGCGCCCATCAGGTTATGCCCCCGGTGCTGCAGCAAGGCGTTCATCGGCACGACCAGGAAACCGCCCAGCGCCCCGAGCAGCAGCAGGAAGGGAGCGGCCACCCAGACATTGCCGATGAAGTTCATCAGGATCACCAGCACGCCCATGGCCACGCCCATGGGGATCACGCCGGTGGCGCGGTCCAGCCGCATCATCACCGATGCCGTGACGGCGCCCACGGCGGTGCCGATGGCCACCACCCCGACCAGTGACGAGGCCTGCGTGGTGGAGTAACCCAGCGCCACCGCCGCCCACGCCAGCACGATGTAGCGCAGGTTGCCCGACACCCCCCAGAACAGCGTGGTCGTTGCCAGCGAGATCTGGCCCAGCCGGTCGCGCCACAGCAGCGCGTTGCAGCGACGGAAATCGCGCACCAGGAACCACAGGTCGACCCCCATGGCCTGCATGCGCGCGCCGGTCAACGGGATGCGCAGGTTGAAGCCCGCCGCCACGGCGTACAGCAGGATGATCGAGGCGATCGCCGCCTCCGGGGCGGTGTCGATGCCGGTGTCGAGCAGCGGCAGGTCCAGAGCCAGGAGCATCGGTGCGATCACGGGGCCGACGAGCTGCCCGCCCATCAGCACGCCCAGGATGATGGAGGCGATCGTCAGCCCCTCGATCCAGCCGTTGGCGCGCACCAGTTGCGACGGCGGCAGCAGCTCGGTCAGGATGCCGTACTTGGCTGGCGAGTACGCCGCCGCCCCCAGGCCCACGACGGCATAGGCCGCCAGCGGATGCCCCCCGAACAGCATCATCAGGCAGCCCACGACCTTGATGCCGTTGGCCACGAACATCACGCGGCCCTTGGGGATCGAATCGGCGAAGGCGCCGACGAAAGGCGCCAGCACGACGTAGAACAGCGCGAACATCGGCACCAGCGCCGCGCGGTGCCACTCGGGGGACCCGTCGGCGCGCAGCAGTTCCACCGCTGCCACGAACAACGCGTTGTCGGCCAGCGAGCTGAAGAACTGCGCCGACATGATGGTGGAAAAGCCTTTTTTCATGGCCGGGGTGCTGCAGCGCAACCGCGCGCCGGCCCGGCATCACCTCATCTTCTCTTGCGGGCTGTAGGGTTATAGCATGCAGGGTTGCACCGCCTCCCCACCGAAACATGCCCCGTCCGATCGAAGCCCTGATCCACAGCGACGCGCTCGCCGCCAATCTGGCGCGCGCCCGCGCCGCCGCCCCCGACGCCCGTGTGTGGGCGGTGGTCAAGGCCGATGCCTACGGCCACGGGATCGAGCGCGCCTACCCTGGCCTGCGCGCAGCCGACGGCTTTGCGCTGCTCGACCTGGCAGAGGCCGAGCGTGTGCGCGCGCTGGGCTGGCGCGGGCCGGTGCTGCTGCTCGAAGGCGTGTTCGAGCCGCGCGACCTCGAGCTGTGCTCGCGCCTGGGGCTGTGGCACGTGGTGCACCGCGAGCAGCAGATCGACTGGCTGGCCGCGCACAAGACCCAGGCGCCGCACCGCGTGTTCCTGAAGATGAACAGCGGCATGAACCGGCTGGGCTTCACGCCCGCGGCCTTCCGCAGCGCCTGGGTGCGCCTGAACGCACTGCCCCAGGTCGACGAGATCACATTGATGACGCATTTTTCCGATGCCGACGGGCCGCGCGGCGTGGCCCATCAGATCGCCGCCTTCGAGGCCGCCACCGCCGATCTGCCGGGTGAGCGCAGCGTGTCGAACTCCGCGGCCACGCTGCGGCACGGCGTGGACGGCGAACCCGGCGCGCCGGCGCTGCGCAACGACTGGGTGCGCCCGGGCATCGCCGTGTATGGCGCTGCCCCGGACCACCCGGCACACGACGCCGCCCACTGGGGGCTGGTGCCGACGATGACCTTGCGCACACGGCTGATCGGCACACAGGACCTGCAGCCGGGCGACACGGTCGGCTACGGCAGCACCTACACCGCTGCGCGCGCGATGCGCATCGGCATCGCCGCCTGCGGCTACGCCGACGGATACCCGCGCCATGCCGGAAGCGGCACACCGGTGCTGGTCGACGGCAGACGCTGCACGACAGTGGGCCGGGTGTCGATGGACATGATCGCCATCGACCTGGGCGCCGCCCCGGGCGCAGGGCCAGGGGCCGAGGTCACGCTGTGGGGGTGCGGCCCCGGCGACAGCCGGCTGCCCATCGACGAGGTGGCGCACGCCGCAGGCACCATCGCCTACGAGCTGATGTGTGCGCTGGCGCGGCGCGTGCCGGTGCGCGTGGTGGGTGAGGAGACCGCGGCGGCCTGAGCAGCCGAGCCGTCGCGCGCCGCAAGGCCTGACGACGCACCGACCGAACGCCAAGCACCGACGCCACGCCAATACGCCACCTGTCCACCCTTCATCGCCCTCAGCCCCACCATGCAACCCCGCCTGCAGTCACCCCGTGTCGATCCTGACGAGGTCGACTTCACCGCGGTGCGCGCGCAGGGCGCCGGCGGTCAGAACATCAACAAGGTGTCGAACGCCGCACACCTGCGTTACGACGTCCATGCGTGCTCACTGCCGCCGGAGGTCAAGGCGCGGCTGCTGGCCTGCCGCGACCACCGCATCGGGTCAGACGGCGTGGTGGTGATCAAGGCGCAGGCCCACCGCAGTCTGACGCTCAACCGCGCCGACGCCCTGGCCCGGCTGCAGGCCATGGTGGACGCGGTGGCCCGCCCGCCTGTGCCGCGCAAGGCCACCCGCCCCACGCGCGCCTCGGTCGAGCGCCGTCTGCAGGCCAAGGCGCGGCGCTCCTTGGTGAAGGCGCAACGACGGGACGAATGAGGCGAGGCAAGGCCGCGCCCCGGTCTTTACACCGGACCGTGCGGGCCCCACGCGTGCTCAGCGCGGGCCCGCCGCGCGCACCGGACGACGCCCGCGCCATCCCAGCGCAATCACCGTGCCGACGACGATCAACGCCCCGGCCCATTGCACCGGCGCGATGGCCTGCCCCAGCAGCGGCCACGCCAGCATCAGCGCTGCCACGGGCTCGACGTTCATGATGGGCGAGCCGCCCACCACCCCCATGCGTGGCAACACGGTGAACATCATCGTGAACCCCGTGCCGTACAGCAGCGTCAGCGCCGCCAGCCCGACCCAGCCCAGCGCCGCATTCGGCAGGTGCAGCCCGTCGCCGGCCAGCACCCAGCCGCCCGCAAGAATGCCCACCAGCGCCATGGTCAATGCCGAGCGCAGACGCCCGTCGAGGGCGGCCACCTCGTGCTGCGTCAGCGCCAGGATCACCCCGAAGGTCGCCGCCGCGCCGAGCGCGAAGGCCACGCCGCTGCCGATCCGACCCCACTGGGCCTGGGCCCCCAGGCCGGAGGCGGCCCCGGCGACGTCCAGGGCCAGCGCCAGCCCGACCAGGATCAGCGGCATGGCCACCAGCACCGCACGCTCGGGCCGGTGCCGGTACAGGGCCCAGGCCCAGAAAGCGGTCCACAGCGGATAGGTGTTGAAGGCCAGCAGCGCCAGACCGACCGGCAGCCGCGCCACCGACGAATACAGCCACACGCTCTGCAGCGCGACGAGCGCACCGATGAGGAGCATGGCCGCACGCTGCCGCGGGCTCATCGCCAGCGACACGCCACTGAGGCGCACCAGCATGCCCACCGCCAGGGCGGTGACCACGCTGCGCGCGGCCACGGCCGTCACGACGTCGACGCCGTGGTCGAAGGCCAGGCGTGCCGCCACATGGTTGCCGCCCATCAGGCAGGCGATCAGCACGAGCGTGAAGAAGGC
>JBMTXX010000115.1:0-11702 GCA_049453935.1 Rubrivivax sp. | reverse complement strand
CGACCTGCGGGCCGCGGCGACATTGCGACGTCGCGCGCGGCACTCGATCTCCGGGCTCCGGGTTCAAGTCTCGAAACTTCGAATCAGTCTACGCCCGCCGCCTGCAACCCGACTTCGATCGTCGACTCAATTGCATGCAGATGCCCGCCAGGAAACGAGGACGCGCAAATACTGTATATATTTACAGTCATGAAGATCCTGCAGCGTTCCAGTGCGAGTACCGCCAGTCGCACCGCCCGACACGCAGCCGCTAAGGGACGCGGGACGACGGTGGCGCTGGCTCATCGATTCGAGCATTGGGAGCGCGAGCCTTTCGACGATGGCTGGACGTCTGGCGAACCGCAGGCGCCCGATGACTGCGGGCCGGACGGAAAGGCCACGCACGCCCCGGCTCCCGTCCAGTGGCCGCACACCCACCGAGTCTCGCCCCGCACCGAAGTCCGGGATGAACAGGCGCGCACCATCCTGAGCCGCAACGCATCCCCCGACATCGGATTCGAGGTGTCGATCAACCCCTACCGCGGCTGTGAACATGGCTGCAGCTACTGCTTCGCCCGGCCCACACACGCCTACCTCGATCTGTCACCGGGGCTGGATTTCGAGACCCGCATCGTGGCCAAGCGCAACGCCGCAGCCTTGCTGCGGCGGGCACTGTCCAGACCGGACTACGTCCCGCGCTCGCTGGCACTGGGCACGGTGACCGATGCGTACCAGCCTGTGGAACGCAAACTGCGCATCACACGCGCCGTGATCGAGGTGCTGGCACATTGCCATCACGCTTTCGCGGTCATCACGAAATCGGCGCTGATCGAGCGCGATCTCGACCTCCTTGCGCCGATGGCCGAGCAGCGTCTGGCTGCGGTCTACGTCTCGGTCACCACACTGGACACCGAATTGGCGCGACGCCTGGAGCCTCGGGCGGCAGCGCCGTACCGGCGGCTGCAGACCATCGAGCGCCTGGCACGCAGCGGAGTGCCCGTCGGTGTGAGCGTGTCGCCGCTGATTCCTTTCGTGAACGAACCGGAACTCGAGCAGATCCTGGCTGCGGCGGCGAGCGCGGGCGCGACCTCGGCCTTCAGTGTCGTGCTGCGACTGCCCTGGGAGGTCGCGCCGATCTTTCGAGATTGGCTGCAGACGCATCTTCCGGATCGCGCAGAACGTGTCATGGCCCGGGTGCAGGACATGCGCGGAGGGCGCGACAACGACCCTCGATTCGGTTCGCGCATGACCGGGCAAGGGCCCTGGGCTGCGCTGGTGCGGCAGCGGCTGGAGATCGCGCGGCGTCGATATGGGCTGGCGAGCAGGGGGGAAGCGCTCGATCTGCGCGCCTTTCGCAGACCGGCCCCTGAAACAGCCATTGAGGGCTTCGTCTCCCACAGGTCGGCGGAGATCCTGGCACCCGCGCAGTCCGAGCCACCAGGCGCCCAGTTCGAGTTGTTCTGAAGGCGTGCACGACGGGCCGGGGCGTCTCACGCCGTCACACCTGACCTTCTTGACCCGATTGACCCGCTTGCAGCCACGGCATACTCCGCGGCCATCCAGCAACGAGGAAGGCAAACGCGCATGAACCCGCGAGAACTGGCACTGGAGAAGGCCCGTGCTTACTTTGACGTCGGCGATTTCGCGAGCGTGCTGGCCCGGCGCGTGGCCCACCACACCGACAGCCAGGACCCGGCATCGCTGCCTCGCCTCAGGGGCTATCTCGTCGACGAGTTGATGCCCGCTCTGGACCGTCTGGGCTTTCAGGGTCAGGTGCACGAGAACCCGATCGCCGGCGCCGGGCCGCTCCTGGTAGCGGAACGTCATGAGTCGCAAGACGTGCCCACGGTTCTGATGTACGCACACGGCGATGTCGTCAGGGGACAGGACGCCAGCTGGACGCGCGGGGCCGGTCCGTGGGTGCTGGCCGCCGACGGAGAGCGCCTGTACGGCCGCGGCACCGCCGACAACAAGGGACAGCACAGTGTCAATCTGGCGGCCATCGAGCAGGTGCTGGCGGTGCGCGGCCGACTCGGCTTCAACCTCAAGTGGCTCATCGAGACCGGCGAGGAGACAGGATCCCCGGGCCTGGAATCTTTCTGTGCATCCCACCGGGCGGCGCTTGCGGCCGACGTGCTGAGCGCCAGCGACGGACCGCGGTGGCACCGCGACCGCCCGACGGTCTTCCTGGGCTCCCGGGGCGTGGTGAACTTCGATCTCAGCCTGACCCTTCGCGACGGCGCACACCACTCGGGCAACTGGGGGGGGCTGCTGCGCAACCCGGGCACCGTGCTGGCACATGCGATCGCCTGTCTGGTCGACTCGCGAGGCCGTATCCTGGTGGAGGCCCTGCGTCCACCGCCGATCCCCGCGTCGGTGCGCACCGCCCTGCAAGACCTGCGCATCGAACCCAGCCCTGGAGACCCGGTGGTCGACCTCGACTGGGGAGAACCGGGGCTCAGCCCTGTCGAGCGCGTCATCGCCTGGAACACCCTGGAGGTGCTGGCCTATCGCACCGGCAATCCCGACCATCCGGTGACTGCGATCCCTCCGACCGCACGCGCGGCGATGCACCTGCGCTTCGTGGTGGGCACCGATATCGACGGATTGCGGGACGCCGTTCGCGCACACCTGGCCGCCCACGGATTCGGTGACGTCGAGGTCGGCGAACCCGTCGTGATGCGAGCCACCCGGCTGGATCCGGACAACGCCTGGGTACGCTTTGCCCTGACCAGTATGGAGCGCACGGTCGGGACGCCTCCGGTCCTGCTGCCCAATCTGGGGGGGTCGATCCCGAACAATGTCTTCGCTGGCGTGCTCGGCCTGCCCACGGTGTGGATCCCGCACAGCTACCCCGCCTGCTCGCAGCATGCGCCAGACGAGCACCTGCTGGCACCGGTGGTGCGACAAGGTCTCGAATTGATGACCGGGCTGTTCTGGGATCTCGGCGATCAGGCCGCCGTCCTGCCGCGGCGCGTTGCCACACCTGCCGCCTGAAGGGCTTCCAGCCGACGTCAGTACTCCGCCGCTGCCGCGTCCGCCGCAAGGTTGTCGAATCGCGTCAACGGCCGCAGGAAGGTCATCTTTACCGTGCCCACCGGGCCGTTGCGCTGCTTGGCCAGGATGATCTCGGCCACGCCGGGTTCCTTCGAATCCTTGTTGTAGTAGTCGTCGCGGTAGATGAACATGATCACGTCGGCGTCCTGCTCGATGGCGCCGGACTCGCGCAGGTCACTCATCATCGGCCGCTTGTCGGGCCGGGTCTCGACACTGCGGTTGAGCTGCGACAGCGCGATCACCGGGCACTGCAGCTCCTTGGCCAGCGCCTTCATGCCCCGGGAGATCTCGCCGAGCACGGTGGCACGGTTTTCGTCGCTGGAGTTGCTGCTGCCGCTCATCAGCTGCAGGTAGTCGATGACGATCAGGCCCAGCGTGCCACCGTACTGGCGCGCCAGCCGACGCGCGCGGGCGCGCAGTTCGGCCGGGTTCAGGCCGGGCGTTTCGTCGATGAACATCGGTGCCTCGGCCAGCTTGCTCGCGGCCTCGGGCAGGCGCTCCCACTCGTCGTCGCGCAGCCGCCCGGTGCGCAGGTGCTGCTGGTCGATGCGGCCGAGCGAGCCGACCACCCGCAGCGCGAGTTGCGAAGCGCCCATTTCCATCGAGAACACCGCCACCGGCAGGCCCTCCTGCACCGCGACGTGCTCGGCGATGTTCAGCGCAAACGCCGTCTTGCCCATGGACGGGCGCGCGGCAAGCACGATCAGGTCGCCCTTCTGCAGCCCGGCCGTCATGCGGTCGAGGTCGTAGAAGCCGGTGCGGATGCCGGTGACGTCCTCGGCGCCGTTCTGTTCGAGCTCCTGCACGCGGTCGATCAGCGCCTGCACCAGCTTGTCCATCTGCTGGAAGCCGGCACCGCCGCGCGAGCCTTCCTCGCCGATGCGGAAGATGCGCGACTCGGCCTCGTCCAGGATCTGCGAGACGGGCTGGCCCTGCGGGTTGAAGGCGGTGGTGGCGATCTCGTCGCTCGCCGCGATCAGCTTGCGCAGCACGGCGCGCTCGCGCACGATCTCGGCGTAGCGGCGCACGTTGCTCGCGCTCGGCACGCTCTGCGCCAGCGCGTTCAGATAGGCGATACCGCCGCAATCCTGGGCCTGACCCAGGCTTTGCAGGCCCTCGTAGACGGTGATCACGTCCGCCGGCTTGCTCGTCGAGATCAGCTTGGCGATGGCGGCGAAGATCAGCCGGTGCTCGTGGCGGTAGAAGTCGCTGGCGTTGAGCAGGTCGGCGCACTTGTCCCAGGCCAGGTTGTCGAGCAACAGGCCACCGAGCACGCTCTGCTCGGCCTCGGTGGAGTGTGGTGGCACGCGCAGTCGCGCGACCTCCTCGTCACGGACAGCGGGGCCAGGCAGGGAATCGAAGACGGCTGACATGCTGCCGATGATAGGCGGTGCCAGCGCCGGGCCTGTGGACAAACCTGGGGACAAGCCGAGGGAAAGCGGTGGACTTCAGCCGGACGACAAGGTCCCCGGGTCGACATTGGCGCCGCAGACGACGAGGCACACCGTGGCTTCGGGTGCGGGGCGCCAGGCGCCGCTGCGCAACGCCGCCAGCGGCAAGGCGGCCGCGGGCTCGACCGCCAGGCGCAGATCGCGCCACATCTCGTGCTGCGCCTGCCGGATGGCCTCGTCGGACAAGGTGAGCGCCTGCTCGACCAGACGCTGCGTCACCGCCCACGCGATCGAGCCGATGCGCCGCGCGCCCAGCGAGTCGACAGCCACACCACCCACCTCGACGTCCAGCGGTTCGCCCGCGGCGCGGGCACGGGCCAGGGTCGGCGCCAGTTCGGGCTCGAGGGCCACAACGCGCCCGCGCTGCCCGAAACCGGCCGCCAGACCGGCGACGAGCCCGCCGCCGCCGACGCTGACCAGCGTGGCATCAGGCACGCGTCCGCCCTGTGCCTCGATCTCCAACGCCAGCGTGCCTGCCCCGATCACGACCTCGGGCTGGTCATAGGCGTGCACGAGCACGGCGCCCGACTCCCGCTGACGCGTCAGACAGGCTTCGAGCGCCTGAGGGTAGCGCGCCCCCTGCACCATGACCTTGGCGCCCAGCGCCGCCAGACGGTCGCGCTTGGCCTGCGGACAGACCTCCGGCACGAACACTTCGCAAGGCATGCCCAGATGCGCGGCGGCCTGCGCGCAGGCGATGCCGGCGTTGCCGCCGGAGGCGATCACCGCGCCGGCGGGCGATGTCGAAGCCTGCGCCGCAGCCATCAGCCGCCACAGCATCCCGCGAGCCTTGAAGCTGCCGCTGACCTGCAGGTGCTCGAGCTTGAGCCAGATCTCCCGGCAGTCCACACCGAGCGCTGCACCGGGCAGCTTCCACAGCGGCGTGCGGCGCAGGAACGGCCGAGGGCCACCGAACATCGACAGGTCGGCGGCCTCTGCCAGCGCACGCGCCGCGTCGAGATCGAAAACGGCAGGATGGCTCACAGTCATGGGGTGGTCACGTCCTCGATCAACACCGCCAGATTCTGGCCTGCCCGCACATGCCCGCTGACGCCGTGTGCGTACAGGCGCCCCGCCGCCTGGAAGTGCACCGGCTCAGGGGCGCGGTCAGGACGGGATAGCTCATGCATCCAGCCAGCGAACTGTCCGGCCGAGATCGTGTCCCCCAGCGCGAAGTGGCGTTCGAAGTACCCGTCGAAGGGAGCGAACACGTAAGCCTTCGGGCCGTTGATCTGCGTCCAGCGCGTCTTCACGCCGGGCTGGACCGACAGGCCTGGCGCGACGCCGATATGACGCAGCACGCGTCTGAGGGCCTGCCGAGTCAGGTCGACCGACGCACCGGTGACCCAGCCCCCCATGCCCATCTCGGCGGCCAGGGTCGGGATGCCCATCTGCGTGGCGCAGCCTACCGACGTGCGGTAGTCCCCCATGTTGCTGGTCTGCACGCTGATCGGCACCCCGTAGACCTCGGCGAGCTCGGCATTGGTACGCGCCAGCGTGGCCGGCATGTCGGGCGAGAGCACGACGTGGGCGCTGGGTTCGATGAACAGTGTGCGGCCACCCGCGTGCAGGTCGATGTAGACGCTGGCACGCGGGAACAGCGTGTCGGCGACGTAGCGGGCGATCTGCTGTGTCGGCAGGCCGTGATGGTCGCCGGGAAAGACCCGGTTGAGGTTCAGGTGGTCGATCGGCGAAGTCCGCCGGCCTGCGCGCTGCGCTGGCGCGTTGAAGCCCGGCAGCAGAATGAGCTGGCCCTGCACGTCCTCCACGCGCAGCTCGCGCATCAGCTCGGCGATCACGATCGGCCCCTCGTACTCGTCGCCGTGCACACCGCCGCTGACGATCACCACCGGCCCTTCACCGTGGCGGATGGAAGCGGCCGCGTGAGGGATCACGCCCCAGGCGTCGTCATCAGGAGAATGAGGCAGGTTCAGCGATCCGAGCTGCCGGCCGGGCGCGTCCCAGTCGACGGTGGAGAAGACGGTGGAGCGGATGGTCATGGAGCTTCCCTTCGATCGCAAGGCGGTGCACACGGGCCCGCCGTCATGTCATGGTGGTCGCAGGCCCGGGGGCCGCCGCACGCGATCGGCCTCGCGTCCCGTGCCACGGCGTCGCAGCCGCCGGGCACGGGTGCGGGCGCCCTCAGATCGGGGCGTCCCACAGGCGGTCGCAAGCCAGCGCCCCGGCCACCTCGACCGAGATGGCCTCGAGCAGCGCATGCCCTTTCTCGGGGGAGGCCGCCCAGGCCTCCCCGATCAGGCCCAGCGGCGAACGGGTCTGCAACTGCTGCCAGCGGTAGATGCCAGGGTGCACCCCCTCGATGGCATTCAACCCAGGGATCAGCGGCTGTGACAGGCTTGGCGCCAGCGGCGCGACGGTCTCGGGCGACAGCGCCTGCAGCATCGACGTCTCGGCCTCGCAGGCGTGCAGCACGTTGCCCTGGTGCTGCAGGATGCGCCGGATCGGCTCGGCCGCGATCTGCCAGTAGGTGCCGCAGGCCAGCGGCAGCCGCAGTGCCACCGTCAACTCGGTGACGATGGTCTCGAGCGCCGCGATGTTGCCGCCGTGGCCGTTGAGCACGAAGATGCGCGTGAACCCGTGCCGCGCCGCCGAGCGCACGACACAACCCACCAGAGCCGACATCGTGGCGAAGTCCAGCGTGATCGTGCCACCCAGCGACATGTGGTGCTCCGACATGCCGAAGGGCAGCGCCGGCGTCACCAACGCCCGCCAGGGCGCGGGCATGGCGCGGGCGGCGCGCAGCGCCACCTCGTAGGCCAGGCGCCAGTCCACCTGCGTGGGCAGGTGGGGGCCGTGCTGCTCGGTGGCGCCCAGCGGCACGATGACCACCGAGCGCTGGCCAGCGGCCTCGCGCAGCGCCGGGGCAGACAGGCGATCCCAGCGGACTTCCACCGCGGTGTTCGATGGGGCGTCCATCACAGCGTGGGCAGCGGCTCCATCGGGCGGCCGAGCCACTTGATGTGCAGCTTGTCGAGTTCGGTGTTCATCGTGTTGAAGAAGATGAACGAATCCAGCCAGCGCACCAGCGTGTGTTCACCCATCTTCACACCCATGTGGGCCGGGCTGCGGCGGATGTTGAACTTGAGGTCGAACTCCTTGTTCGGATTCTTCTTGGCCAGGTCGATGGCGACGATGCTGTTGGTGGCGAACAGATCAGCCTGCCCCGACAGGTAGGCGGCCGCCGCGGTGGCATCGTCTTCCGTGCGCATCATGTTGGCGCGCGGGTTGGCGGCGCTGAGCGCCAGTTCCTGCGTCGTCCCCTTGGCCGCGGCCACCTTCAGACGGCCGAAATCGGCGGCCGACTTGATGTCCAGGCTCTTGGGGCCGTACACCGCCAGCGAGGTGTTGGCGTAGGGCGCCGTGAACATGATCTGCCGCGCGCGCTCTGGGGTCAGCCCCATGACCGAGATGACCACGTCGACCTTGTCGGTCAGCAGAAAGGGGATGCGGTTGGCGCCGGTGATCTGCGTCAGCTCGAGCTTGACGCCGAGCGACTTGGCAACCATGTTGGCCATGTCGACATCGAAGCCCTCGGCCACCCGACTGGCGTTCTGCGAACCGAAGGGCGGCACGTCCAGCGGCACCCCGATGCGGATCACGCCACGGTCGAGGATGTCCTGGAAACGGTCGGCCAGGGCCGAGCCGGCCACGGCCGTGAGGGCGGCAGCGACGACGAGGGGTTTGAACCAGCGCTTGAACATGAGAGTCTCCTTAGTGAAGGACCGAGCTGAGGAACTGACGCAGTGCGTCGGTACGGGGCTCGGCGAAAATCTGCTCCGCCGGGCCCTGCTCCCACACCTTCCCCTGGTGCATGAAGACCACGCGGTCGGCCACCCGACGCGCAAAATTCATCTCGTGCGTGACCAGCAGCATGGTCATCCCGTCACGGGCCATGTCCTCCAGGACCTTCAGCACCTCGCCGACGAGTTCCGGGTCCAGGGCCGATGTGATCTCGTCGAACAGCATGAGCTTGGGCGACATCGCCAGGCAGCGCGCGATGGCCACGCGCTGCTGCTGACCGCCGGAGAGTTCATCGGCGTATGCGTGCATCTTCTCTTCCAGCCCCACACGGCGCAGGGCGTGGCGGGCGAGTTCGGTGGCACGCGTCGGGTCCACCCCCTGGACGATGCGCGGTCCGAGCGTGATGTTCTTCTCGGCGGTCAGATGTGGGAACAGGTTGTAGCTCTGGAAAACGAATCCCACGCGCGCGCGCAATCCGCGAAGGTCGGCGCCGGGCTGGTGCACGGCCACACCGTCGACGACCACTTCCCCCGCCTGGACCGGCTCGAGCCCGTTGATGCAGCGCAGCAAGGTGCTCTTGCCCGAGCCCGAGCGGCCGATGATGGCCACGATCTCGCCCGCTTCGACCTGCAGGTCGACCTGATCGAGGACGGTGTGGGTGCCGTAACGCTTGACGACCTGCCGGAGTTCAACGAGCGACACGCAAGGTCCTTTCCAGTCGGCGGCTCAGCCGCGTCAAGGGGAAGCACAGGCTGAAGTACAGCGCGGCGACGATGCTGTAGACCCAGAAGGGCTGGAAAGTGGCAGCCGTGGTCAGCTGCCCCTCACGCGTCAGCTCGACGAAGCCGATCACGGCCGCCAGCGAGGTGTTCTTGATCAGCTGAACCAGAAATCCCACAGAAGGTGGTGTGGCCAGCCGCACCGCCTGCGGGATGATCACGTGACGCAACTGCTCGGCGTAGCTCAGGCCGATCGAGGCGCCCGCTTCCCACTGCGTGCGTGGCACGGCGATCAGCGCGCCACGCCAGATCTCTCCCAGAAACGCGCCGGCATACACCGAATAGGCGATCGTTGCCGCCACCAGCGGGGGCAGGCTGAAGCCGACCACCGACAAGCCGAAGAAGAAGACGAACAGCAGCGCCAGCAGCGGAATGCCCTGCACCGCACCGACATAAAGCCGCGCGCCCATGCGCAACCAGCCGCGCGACGACGCCCCGGCTGTGGCCACCGCCAGACCCATGACCGAGCCGCCGGCCAGTGCCAGCAGCGTCAGCAGCAGCGTCCAGCGCATGGCCGCGGCCATGTACAGGACGTCGATGGCACCGATCTCGCGGATCATCGACGCCGGAACGCCAGCCGGTAGACGGCGGCGAACCCCCCTCGCATGACGATAGACAGCGCCAGGTACAGCACCGCGATGACGGTGTAGACCTCGAAGTCGCGGAAGGTGCGCGACTGGATGATGGAGGCGGCGTGGAACAGGTCTTCGGCCGAGATCTGCGACACGACACTGGTGGCCAGCGTCATCAGCACGAACTGGCTGGCCAGCGACGGATAGACCGCCTTCAACGCCGGCAGCATCTCCACGTGACGGAAGACCTGCACGCGCGACAGCCCGATCGACAGCCCCGCCTCGATCTGCGAGCGTGGGATGTTCTGCAACCCGGCGCGGATGATCTCCGCGGTGTAGGCCCCAAGGTTGATCGTCAGCGACAGCAGGCTCGCGGTCATCACGTCCAACCGCAGTCCGAGGCTGGGCAGTCCGAAGAAGATCAGGAACAACTGGACGATCAGCGGCGTGTTGCGGATCACCTCCACATAGGTGAGCGCAGACGTCCGCAGCCCTCGCCCGCCGTAGACGATGGCCGCCGCCGCTGCGAGCCCGAGCGCAAAACCCAAGCCGATCGTCACCGTGCTCAGCTGAACCGTGACCCACAAGCCTTCCAGCAGCGCCTCGCTTTCGGCGAAGACTTCACGGAACCGGAAGCGGTAGGCCATCGATGGGAACGCCGGGCAGGCGGGTCAAGATCTGACGCTCGCACGTTAGCGCGGCCGCCCGCACCGCCCCCCCGGGCTAACCCTGAATCGGCGAGGCCCCGCGTTTCGTCGGGGGAAACGCAGCGCTGCCCCTATCGAAGCCCCGGGAAAACCCGGGCGACACAGGCAAGCGCGATCGCTACGCTCAGCGCCCCACGTCTTCCGACCACAAGGCCCGATTGCCATGAGCCACACCCTGGACGCCGACTTCAAGGGATACCCGACCCACCTGCCCCCGCTGCCGCTGGCGCAGGCGGGCCGCCAGGGCTGGCAGGTGCTGCGCGGCGACCTGCCGCTGCCGCTGGCGGTGCTGAAGGACGACGCCATCCGTCACAACCTGGCCTGGATGCAACGCTTCTGCGCCGAACGCGGACTGGACATCGCGCCGCATGGCAAGACCTCGATGTCGCCCGAGCTCTACCACCGGCAGATCGCCGCGGGTGCCTGGGGCATCAGCTTTGCCACGGTCTTCCAGGCCGCGGTGGGGGTGCGCAACGGCCTCAAGCGCGTGGTCATCGCCAACCAGGTGCTGCAATGGGCCGATCTGGACGGGCTGGCAGCGCTGCACCGCGATCATCCAGGGCTCGAATCCTGCTTTCTCGTGGACTCGGTCGAGCAGGTGGACCAGATCGAGGCCTGGGCTCGGGCCCGCACGGGCGCACCTGTATTTCGTGTCCTGCTGGAACTCGGTGTGCAAGGCAAGCGCACCGGCGTGCGCGACGACGCCCAGGCACGTGCCCTGGCCGGTCGCGTCAAAGCCAGCCCAGCTTTGCGCTTGATCGGCATCGAGTGCTACGAAGGCGTGCTCAGCGCCGGTGGCGCCGCCTCCGAGCGCGAGGGCGCGCAGGCGCTGATGGCACGGCTGCGCTCGCTGGTGGCGCACTGCGTGGCCGAGGATCTGTTCGAGACGGACGAGGTGATCCTGAGCGCAGGGGGCTCCGCGATCTTCGACCTGGTGGCCGAGCACCTGCAACCCGCGCTGGACCGGCCAGCGCGCGGCGTGCTGCGCTCAGGCTGCTACATCACGCACGACCACGTCGCCTACCGTGAGCAACTCGAGCGGGTGGCCAGCCGTCTGCAGCAGACAGAGACGCTGCGGCCAGCGCTCGAAGTGCTGAGTTGCGTGCAGTCCTGCCCGGAACCGGGCCTGTCCCTGCTCAGCATGGGCAAGCGCGACGTCTCGCACGACCTGCACATGCCGGTGCCGGTGTGGCGGGCGCAGGTCGGCGCGTCAACCGTGGAGGCGGTGCCTGCGCACTGGCGCATCACCGCGCTGAACGACCAGCACGCCTTCCTGCGCTTCGACGCCGACGCTGCGCCGACCGAGCATCCCCGGCTCGGCGAGATCGTCGGCAGCGGGGTGTCACACCCTTGCACCACCTTCGACAAGTGGCGCTGGATGCCGGTGGTCGACGA
>JBMTXX010000114.1:0-11720 GCA_049453935.1 Rubrivivax sp. | reverse complement strand
GCCGGGCCGCCCAGGCCCACACCCGGCGCAGGAAGCGGTGCGCGCCCTCGACGCCTGCGTCGTTCCACTCCAGCGTCTGCTCCGGTGGCGAGGCGAACATCACGAACAGGCGCGCGGTGTCGGCGCCGTAGCGGTCGATCAGTTCCTGCGGGTCGACGCCGTTGTTCTTGGACTTGGACATCGTGCCCACGCCTTCGTAGACGATGGCCGTGCCCGCGGGCAGGTCGCCCTTGGCCGCCTTCAGCCGCGCGCCGTTGATCTTGCCGGTGTCGTCGAAGGTGTTCTCGACCTCGTGCGGCCAGAAGTACTCGATGCCGCCCTTGTCGCCCCGCCGGGAGTAGATGTGGTTGAGCACCATGCCCTGGGTGAGCAGCTTGGTGAAGGGCTCGTCGACCTTGACCAGGCCGAGGTCGCGCATGACCTTGGTCCAGAAGCGCGCGTACAGCAGGTGCAGGATCGCGTGCTCGATGCCGCCGATGTACTGGTCCATCGGCATCCAGTAGGCGGTGCCGGCGCCGACCATCGCGTCGTCGCGCTTCGGGTCGCAGTAGCGCATGAAGTACCACGACGAGTCCACGAAGGTGTCCATCGTGTCGGTCTCGCGCCGCGCAGGCTTGCCGCACACCGGGCAGGTGACGCCGGCGTGGAAGCCGGCGTGCCGGTTCAGCGGGTTGCCGCTGCCGTCGGGGATGCAATCCTCGGGCAGCACGACCGGCAGGTCCTGCTCGGGCACCGGCACCGCGCCGTGCTCGTCGCAGTGGATGATGGGGATCGGCGTGCCCCAGTAGCGCTGGCGGCTGATGCCCCAGTCGCGCAGGCGCCACGTCGTCCGCTTCTCACCCAGGCCCTGGGCGGCCAGATCGCGGGCCACGGCATCGACCGCCGCGCGGTGGTCCAGCCCGTCGTAGCGGCCTGAGGCCATGACCCTTGCGCGTGGCTTGTCGGCATACCAGTCGTGCCAGCGGGTCAGGTCGTAAGGGCCTTCGCCGTCCACCTCGATCACTTGGACGATGGGCAGGCCGTACTTCAGCGCGAAGGCGAAGTCCCGCTCGTCATGGCCGGGAACGCCCATCACGGCGCCGTCGCCATACCCCATCAGCACGTAGTTGCCGACCCAGACGTCGACCGCCGCACCGGTCAGCGGATGGGTCACGCACAGCCCGGTGGGCACGCCCTTCTTGTCCAGTGTGGCCAGTTCGGCCTCGGTCGTGCCGCCGGTCTTGCACTCCTCGATGAAGGCGGCGACCTCGGGCCGCGACTTCGCCGCGTGCAGGGCCAGCGGGTGCTCGGGCGCGACGGCGCAGAAGGTCACGCCCATGATGGTGTCGGCGCGCGTGGTGAAGACGTGCAGGCGCCCGTCCTGCAGCGGCTGCCCGTCGTCGCCGCGGATGTCGTGCGGGAAGGCGAAGCGCACGCCCTCGCTCTTGCCGATCCAGTTCTCCTGCATCAGCTTCACGCGCTCGGGCCAGCCCGGCAGGTGCTGCTGCACGTGCTCGAGCAGTTCGGGCGCGTACTGCGTGATCTTCAGGTAGTAGCCGGGGATCTCGCGCTTTTCCACCGGCGCGCCGGAGCGCCAGCCGCGGCCGTCGATCACCTGCTCGTTGGCGAGCACGGTCTGGTCCACCGGATCCCAGTTGACGACCTGGGTGCGGCGCTCGGCGATGCCGGCCTGCAGCATCTTCAGGAACAGCCACTGGTTCCACCGGTAGTAGTCGGGCGCGCAGGTGGCGATCTCGCGGCTCCAGTCGATCGCCAAGCCCATGGCGAGCATCTGGCCCTTCATGTGGGCGATGTTGTCGTAGGTCCAGCGCGCCGGCGGGACCTTGTTCTTCATCGCCGCGTTCTCTGCCGGCAGGCCGAAGGCGTCCCAGCCCATGGGCATCAGCACGTTGAAACCCTTCATCCGCAGATGACGGGTCAGCATGTCGTTGATGGTGTAGTTGCGCACGTGCCCCATGTGCAGCTTGCCGCTGGGATACGGCAGCATGGAACAGGCGTAGAACTTGGGGCGTGCCGGGTCCTCGGTCACGCGGTAGACGTCACGCTCGCGCCAGGAGGCCTGCACCGCCGATTCGATCTCGGCGGGGTTGTATTTGTCGTTCATCTGGAAATTGTAGGAGCCGGGGTGCGCCTGCGCCGGGACCCCTGCCGTCGTGCGGTGGGGCGGTCCAGCCGCAGGTCCGTGGCCGAGGCCGCGCTACAGGCCCAGCACGTCTTCCATGCCGTACAGCCCGTGCGTGCGGCCGGCGAGGAAGCGCGCCGCGCGCAGGCTGCCCTGGGCGTAGCCGGCACGGCTGCTGCTGCGGTGGGTGATCTCGATGCGCTCGCCGGTGCCGGCGAACAGCACCGTGTGGTCGCCGACGATGTCGCCGCCACGGATCGTCGAAAAGCCGATCGTCGACGGGTCGCGCTCGCCAGTGTGGCCTTCGCGCGCGTAGACCGCGCAGTCCTTCAGGTCCCGGCCGAGAGCGGCAGCGAGCACCTCGCCCATCTTCAGGGCGGTGCCGCTGGGGGCATCGACCTTGTGGCGATGGTGTGCTTCGATGACCTCGATGTCGTAGCCCTGGTGCAGCGCGCGCGCGGCCACGTCCAGCAACCGCAGCACCACGTTGACCCCGACGCTCATGTTCGGCGCCATGACGACGGCGTGATCGCGCGCATGCGCGGCGATCGCGTCCTTCTCGGCTTCGGAGAAACCGGTGGTGCCGATCACCGCCTTGACGCCGTGGCGCGCGCAGGCCTGCAGGTGGGCCATGGTTCCCTGCGGCCGGGTGAAGTCGATCAGGACTTGCGCGCCGGCCAGAGCGGCGTCGAGATCCGCGGTGACGCCGACCCCGCTGTGGCGCCCGAGGAAGGCGGCGGCGTCCTGGCCGAGGGCGGCGCTGCCGGGCAGGTCGAGCGCGCCGTGCAGCTGCAGGTCATCGCTGCCGAGCACCGCCTCGATCAGCATCCTGCCCATGCGGCCACTGCTGCCGGCGATGGCGATCTTCATCTGGGCTCCAGCGGGGGAAACTCGCGCCGCGGCACCGCGGCAGGGGTAGGAGGCGCAGCGGGCATGTTCGCTGCCGCAGACCTCGCGGCCAGCGCCTCACGCTGCTCAGGCGTCAACTCGAGCACCGGTAGCGCCTCTCGCGAGGGGGGCACCGGATCGATGGCCGCCACGAAAGCCGATTCCGACGGCAGGTCTTCCGGAATGTCCAGCCGCTCCAGTACACCGCCGCTGAACCATGCCACCACATGTCGACGTTGTGGCGGGGTGCCTTCGCGTCGGATCGTGAAGATGTAATCCCAGCGATCGGCGTGGAAAGGATCGGCCAGCATCGGCGAACCGAGCACGGCGCGCACCTGCTGACGCGTCATCCCCAGGCGGACGGCCTGCGCCTGCTCGGACGTGATGACGTTGCCTTGGACGATGTCGACGCGGTAGGGTTGCAGCCGGGCGACCACCTCGCGCCCCAGCACGTCGGCCCGGTCGGTGACCTGCTGCACCGAAGCACAGCCGGACAGCCCGGCGACCGCGAGAACGGCGACGGTGGTCTTGTCCTTGCACCGCGAAAACCGGCGACAGATCCCTATCATCCGGTTATTCTAGGGTCGGGCTCGAGCCCGCACGAACCTAGCTGTCACAGATGAGCCGAGCCGAAGAACTCAAGAGCAGTGGACTCAAGGCCACGCTGCCCCGACTGAAGGTCCTCGAGGTCTTCCAGCGTGGGGAGCGGCGCCACATGAGCGCCGAGGATGTCTATCGCATCCTGATCAACGAAGGTGGCGACATCGGCCTGGCCACGGTCTACCGCGTGCTGATGCAGTTCGAGCAGGCGGGCTTGCTGCGCCGCAGCAACTTCGAGTCCGGCCGCTCGGTCTTCGAACTCGACGAGGGGCACCACCACGACCATCTCGTGTGTCTGACTTGCGGTCGGGTCGAGGAGTTCTACGACGCCGAGATCGAGCAGCGGCAGCGGCTCGTCGCGCAGGAGCATGGCTTCACCCTGCAGGACCACAGCCTGGCCTTGTACGCCGTGTGCACCAAGGCCGACTGCGAGCACCGCAGACGCTGAACCGGCGGGCCTTCAGTCCCGCGGAGGGTCCGCCATCGCGCGCTGATGGCGCTCGATGAACTCCTGGTACGTGTCGATGCCACGCAACTGCAGGATGGTGTTGCGCACTGCGGCCTCCACCAGCACCGCCAGGTTGCGACCGGCATCGACGGCGATGATCACCTTGCGCACGGGCATGCCCAGCACGTCTTCGTACAGGGGCTCGTGCGGCAGCCTTTCGAAGTCGCGTTCCATCGTCTCCTTGCGCACCAGGTGGACGATGAGTTTCAGCCGCATCTTGCGGCGCACGGCCGTCTCGCCGAAGATGGCCTTGATGTCGAGCAGGCCGATGCCGCGCACTTCGAGCAGGTTCATCAGCAGCTCGGGGCAGCGGCCCTCGATCGCGTTCTGCGAGATCCGGTAGAAGTCGACGGCGTCGTCGGCCACCAGACCATGTCCACGCGAGACCAGCTCCAGCCCGAGCTCGCTCTTGCCGAGGCCTGATTCGCCGGTCAGCAGCACGCCCATGCCCAGGATGTCCATGAACACACCATGCCGCGTGATGCGCTCGGCGAACACCTGTCCGAGGTAGGCGCGGATCGCATCGATCACCTGACCGGCCGATTCCCGCGTGACGAACAGCGGGATTTCTGCGCGCTCGCACATCGCTATCAGCCGCGGTGGGGGGGACTGCCCGTCGGCAACGATCACCAGAGGCGGCTCCAGCGTGACGATGCGCGCGATGCGTCGCTCCAGGTCCTCGGGTGTGGAGGCGTCCAGATACGCCACCTCGCGACGCCCGACGATCTGCACCCGATACGGGTGGATGTAGTTGAGGTAGCCGACCAGGTCGGCCGCCGACCGCGCATCGAGCACGGCGGCGTCGGCGAAGTGTCTTTCCGGGTGGGCGTGGCCCGCCACCCACTCCCATTGCAGCGTCTCGCGCTGCGCGTCGAACAGCGCTTCCGCGCTGATCAGTCGGGGCTTCACGCCACGGTCTTCAGCGGCTGCCAGCCGCTGAGCAGCCGGTGCAGCCCCGCACTGTCGGGCTCCGTCTTCAAGCGGTCGCGCAGGCTGCGGTCGGACAGCAGTTCGGCGATCTCCGACAGGATCTCGAGATGGCGCTGTGTCGCGGCCTCCGGCACCAGCAGGAAGATCAGCAGTGACACGGGCTCGTCGTCCGGCGCGTCGAACGCGATCGGCTGGCGCAGACGCAGCACCGCCGCCAGCGGGTTCTTCAGGCCCTTGATCCTGCCGTGCGGGATCGCCACGCCATGACCCAGCCCGGTGGAGCCCAGGCGCTCTCGAGCGAACAGGTTGTCACTGACGATGCCGCGGGCGATCGCGTGCTGGTTCTCGAACAGCAGACCTGCCTGCTCGAAGACACGCTTCTTGCTGGAGGCGTCCACATCGACCAGCACGTTGCTGGCGGGCAGGATGGCGGCAAGACGGTTCATGCGTACGGAGCCAGCTTCGCGCACGGCCTACAGGCCTGCGCCAACCGGTGGGGCACTGTCACGGGGATGGCGATTATGGGGGGAATCGATTTGCGTGCATGCAAGTCCCACCCGATCGTCGGGATGTCCGCCGGTGTCGCGGCGGATTCAACCGGTCGTCCGGCCGCCGCGGCCCGCCGACGGCCGCGATGCGCTGGCCGGCCGGCGGGTTCGAAGCGCTCAGCCTCTCAGTTCAGCTCGACGTCCATGCGCTTGGCGGCGGCGTGGTGGTGGTCCTGAACCTTGTCCTTGTGGCGCACGACCTGGCGGTCGAGCTTGTCCATCAACTGGTCGATCGCGGCGTACAGGTCTTCGTGCGCATGCTCGACGAAGATGTCGCGGCCCTTGACGTGCAGCGTCACCTCGGCCTTCTGGCGCCGGTCCTTCTCCTTGAGATTCTCGACCGACAACAGCACGTTGACGTCGACCACCTGGTCGAAGTGCCGTGTCACGCGGTCGAGCTTGTTGACCACATAGGCCCGCAGAGCGGGTGTGACGTCGAGATGGTGACCGCTGATGTTGAGATTCATCCATTCCTCCTTTCGGCGCAGGTGCCTGGGTGGGTCTAGAAGGTGCGACGACGCCGGGGTTTGCATGCCCCGGTGCGACGCAGTGTGCGCCTGATTCGGTGGGCTGGCAACCCCTGCTGTCTTCGTTGAGGGATGGTACGGCGCCGGGCTCGGCATCCGGTGACGGGTCGCTCAGAAAGTCGTGCGGGTTTCGATCACAAACTGCACTCGGCGTACCCCCGCAGGCCCGTTCACGGGTGTGGCGACATCCACATGCAACACGTTGCCGAAGGCGGCGCGCACGTTCACGATGCGCAGGCCGACGCCGACATCGGCCATCCACGGCTGACCGGGTTTGCCCTGCGCGCCACCCCAGGCGCGGCCGACGTTCGCATACGCCGCCACCCCCAGGCGGAACAGGCGCCAGAGGTACAGACCGGTGTCGTGACGGCCTTCGAACGTCAGCAACGCGCGGCGCGTGCCTGTCTGGTACCGCAGCGGGTAGCCACGCAGGCCGTTGTCGCCACCCAAGGTCAGCGCGACTGCAGGGTCCGGCCTCAACAGGTGGTCGATCGCGAACGCGCTGTACAGCCACGTACGGGGACCTGTGGTCCAGTAGGCACGCAGGCTGAGTTGCGCCCGTTGGCGTCTTGCCTGCGATGAGCTGTATTCGCCGGAGACCTGGCTCGTCACCAGCGTCAGGCTGCGCGGCGCAGGGGTGAATCCGCGCTGCAGGCTGAAGTTGTAACGCATGGCTGAGCGCGACGAGCCCATCGGCGGCGAGGCGTGGCCCAACTGAATCTGGACGTTCCACCCCAGCGCGATGTCCTCGGGCTTGCCGATCAGATCCCGGTTGACCTGGCGCTCGTATCGGTCCTGCAGCAGTTCGAAGCGAACGAAGGGGATCACCAGCCGTTGATCCGCCGGCAGCTCGGTGGGCGCGGCGAGGCCCGTCTCGGCCGCGTATGCGTCTTCGGCGAATTCCACGCCGACCGTGTGACGGCGCACCCAGCCGTCAACGAGTCCAGTCGACCAGCCGCCATGGACCGCGGCGCGTTGCTCACGATGACGGAAGCTCGACTCGATCTGGCCTGCACGGTAGACGGTGTCGATGCGGTCGTCATCCTGTAGCGACAACCCGGCTGCCCAGGGCGTGTCGAGTGCCTTGAATGGGCGGGAGACGTTCACGCTGTGACGACGCCCGTCGGAGGCCCGCGCGCTCGAGATGTCGAGGTCGATCCCATGGCCCAGCAGGCCCGCACCGGACAAGCCGACCACGGTTTCCTGACGGTCAACGTGGCTGTAGCGGCTCACGTCCACCGCCACACCGGTGCCCAGCAGGTTGTACTCCCTCAGGCGGATCGCCCCATCGTTTGCACCGCCCGCCCGCCCGACGCTCAGGCCAGGTTGCAGCGTCCAGGTATCGCGGGTCAGCACCTCGATATCGACGACGCCATCGCGTACCTTGACGGGCCGGATCTGGACGTCGTAAAGGAAGCGCTTGGTGCGCAACAGGCGCTCGGTCTCCTCGATCCGCTGTGCCGACACCAACTGCCCCGGCGCGAAAAGCACCGAGCGTTCGATGACCTCCGCCCGGCTGGTGATGTGCAGCCGGTTGGCCAGTCGGAACAGGGCGCGGTCCTCGGCCGGATCGTCGGTGTCGAAGATGTTGCGTGGGTTGATCCGCACGACGCCGATGCGTACGCCAGCGGCCTCGAGCTCGGCGAATGTGGGTCTTGCGGAGGCGGAGGCGGAGGCGGAGGCGGATGTCGGTGGCGCTGCAGGCTGCGCACCCACACCGATCGACGTGACCAGCAGCAAGGCGCAGGCCTGCCTGCGAGCCCGGCTGCCAGCTTTGTCGCTGGAGGTCGCTGACCGCGTGCCTCCAGGGGATATCGCTGTCGCGTGGGGCCACAGGGCTGTGGGCCGGTGCTGGAACATCGATTGAAGATAACCGATGCCCTCGCTTGTGTGAACAGCCGGGCTTGCGCGCAGGGTGATCCGATCCAGACCGGGCGCCCGCCGATCCTGGCAGATCCGAGGCCCGACCGCTCGCGCGCTACATTCGTGTCCATGCAAGCCTCAGCGGTGACCGGGCTCGTGCTCAGCGGCGGTGGTGCGCGGGCGGCCTATCAGGTGGGCGTGCTGCGCGCACTGGCGCGTCTGCGTCGTGCACGAGCGGTGACCCGTCCGCTTTTCGATGTCGTCTGCGGCACGTCCGCGGGTGCGATCAACGCGGCAGCACTGGCCTGTCGCGCCGACGACGTCGATGCTGGCGTGCAGGCCTTGTGCGACGTCTGGGAACAATTTCGGGCCGAGCAGGTGTATCGCGCCGACTCGCTCGGGGTCATCCGCAGCGGCGCGCAATGGCTGACGATGCTGTCGTTGGGCTTCCTGATCGCTCGCTGGCATCGGGCGCGCCCGCGCTCGCTGCTCGACAACGCACCTCTGGCCGAACTGCTGGCACAGGCGGCGCCTTTGCGCCGCGTGGGCCCATTGCTGGCGAGCGGTCATTTGCGTGCGCTGGCGGTGACCGCGTCCAGCTACACCAGCGGGGAGCATGTCACCTTCTACCAGTCGGCTGTGCCGATGCAGCCGTGGCTGCGTTCGCAACGCCATGCCGTGGCCACGCCGATCGCGTTGCCCCATCTGCTGGCTTCGGCCGCCATCCCGTTCGTCTTTCCCGCCTTCGAGCTGGACCGGGGCGGTCGACGTGAGTGGTTCGGGGATGGTTCGATGCGTCAGACGGCCCCGATTTCCCCGGCCATTCACCTAGGCGCCGATCGTGTCCTGGTGATCGGCGCCGGTCGCATGCACGAACCGGCCGACCGGCGGCCCGAGAACACCGGGTATCCGACGCTGGCGCAGATCGGTGGACACGCGCTGTCCGGCATCTTCCTCGACGCTCTGGCTGTGGACATCGAGCGGCTCGAGCGCATCAATCGCACGCTGTCGTTGCTGCCACCGCAGGCCCTGGCCGTCACACCGTTGCGGCCCATACAGGCCTTGGTGATCGCACCATCCCAGCGCCTGGACGACATCGCCGCACGTCACCAGGCCCGCTTGCCCAGCACCGTGCGCACCTTGCTGCGGGGCGTTGGGGTCACCGGTCAAGGTCGCGATGCGCGCGGGGCTGCGTTGGCCAGCTATCTGCTGTTCGAGGCCCCGTACACGCGCGAGCTGATGGACCTGGGCGATGCCGACACGATGGCGCGTGCCGAGGAAGTCGCGGCCTTCTATGGCTGGGCACAAGCGACTGCCGATCGGGCCTCGCCCCGCCAGATGGCGGCTTGAGGCAGGACGCACCGGTCTTCTGTCGACCCCAGGCGGCCCGGCGCCGATCCGGCACGCGACGCGGTGGCATTTACGCCGAACCGATGCGCAGTGCCCCAACCCGCTTCGGGCGGGTCAGTGCAGCACCAGCAGCGGCAAGCGGCTGCCTGCGAGCACCGCCTTGGTCTGTGAGCCGAACAGGAACTCTCCGAAGGCCCCGCGGCCGTGGGTCACCATCACGATCATGTCGCAGCCCTGCGCCTCTGCGGTGTCGATGATGGCGCGGTCCACCCGCGGCACCTGATCGAAGAAGCCCTTGAAGGGCACGCCGGCTGCGCGCGCGGCGGCCTCGAACTGCGCGAGCACCGGGCGGGCGTGGGCGGCGCTGGTGGCGTCGTGCTCGGCGATGTCGCGTTCGATCACCGAGGCACTGACCGGCCCCTGGTGCACTGGGGGCAGCGGCTCGGCGACGAAGCCGGTGATCGAGGCGCCGAGCTGGCGTGCCAGCTCGATGCTGGCGCTGATGGCCTTGGCCGACAAGGTGCTGCCGTCGACCGGAACGAGAAGATGCTTGTAGCTCATCGAAAGACTCCTGCAGGTGCGCGTGCGGCCCGGACCCGGGCCGTCAGGCACCTCGCGCGGGCTTGCCGACCCGCCGTCCGGCACGGTATCGTCACGGGGTCGGCGTGTCCTTGACCTGCTGCAAAAGGATCTCATCGGGCAGTGGATGGGCCGCTGCCCGGCCGGCATGTCCCGAGGAGGGCGATCGATGTCCTGGTCCCACCGGATGGCTCCCCCCGAGGTGCGTGATGCACGCGGGCACTGGCATCCCGATCGCCCGATCGGCTTTGCACCCTTGTTCTCCTGGCCGCCCAGACCTCTTGCCACGCTGCGCTGGTTCGTGGGCATGCCGGGGTTCCTGTGGCCGATGAATGCGCTGTGGCTGGGTGCGGCGCTGCTGAGCTGGTACTTGCTGACCCCTCCGCTGGCGTCGATGCGCGAGCTCGAGCCGGGCTGGATCGCCGCCCTGATGCTGCGAAATCTGCTGCTGGTGGGCGGGCTGTTCGGTGGTCTGCACCTGTATCTGCATGTCTGGCGCCTCCAGGGTCAGCACCTGAAGTTCAGCCTTCGGCCGCTGGCGCGAGGTGACCGTCGGTTCTGGTTCGCAGACCAGGTGCGCGACAACATGGCCCGCACGCTGCTGGTGGGCGTGCCGACGATCACCTTCTATGAGGCGACGACCTGGTGGCTGTGGGCCAACGGGCACTTGTCCTGGCTGGGCGGCGTCCTGGGCGTCGACCCGCAGGCCGACCCGCTGGCCTACTGGACCGGCGTCGTGGCGATGCTGCTGCTGGCGCCCTTCATCCATGCGGTGCATTTCTATTTCGTGCACCGACTGCTGCACTGGCGGCCGCTGTATCGCCGCGTGCACGGCGTGCACCATCTGAACGTCGAGGTCGGTCCGTGGTCCGGGTTGGCCATGCATCCTGTGGAGCAACTCCTGTACTTCTCCACCGTCGTCGTGCAATGGGCGATCGCGCTGCACCCGGTCAATGCGCTGTTCCAGATCTTCATCGCCGCCTTCAGCCCGGCGCTCGGCCACAGCGGCTTCGAGAAGCTGATGCTCGGCCGGCGCCTGGGGGTGGACAGCGGCAACCACTTCCACGACCTGCATCACCGGTATTTCGATTGCAACTACGGCGGCAGCCTGGTGCCGCTGGACCGCCTGTTCGGCAGCTTCCACGACGGCTCGCCGGCCGCGCACGAGGCGATGCGGGCGCGCAGGTTGCGCGGCTGAGCGACGACAGGACGCCGACAGCGCTGCGCCCGCGCAAGCCTGCCGGGCTTGGGGCGCGGTCCACTGCAGGTTCACCTGGCCGGAGGACCGCCATGCGCCGCAGGATCTACTTTCTCGTGCCGGATGTCGCCACGACCCGGGCCATCGTGGAGGACCTGCTGCTGGCGCGGGTCGACGAGCCTCACCTGCACGTCGTGGCGCGGCAGGATGTGCCGCTGCAGGACCTGCCGCCGGCGCGTCTAGCCCAGTCCAGCGACCTCGTGCCCGCGCTGGAGCGCGGTGCTGCGGCCGGGGGCATCGCCGGCGTGCTGGCGGGGTTGCTGGCACTGAGCTTTCCACCGGCGGGGCTGACGCTGGGCGGCGGCGCGTTGCTGGGGCTGACTGCCTTCGGTGCCGGTTTCGGCGCCTGGATGGCCGGCATGGTGGGCGCCGGGCTGCCCAACAGCCACATTGCGCGTTACCAGTCGGCTGTCGAGGCGGGCCAGTTGCTGCTGATGGTGGATGTGCCGCGCGGGCGCGTCGACGCGATCGAGGCGCTGGTGACCCGGCACCACCCGCGCGCCGAACTCGAGGGGATCGACCCCGACATCCCGGTGTTTCCGTGACA
>JBMTXX010000113.1:0-11745 GCA_049453935.1 Rubrivivax sp. | reverse complement strand
TCGCGCAGCAGGGTGCCGGAGGCGGCGTCGAGGATGTCGGCGTGTTGGAAGACGATCATGGCCAAGCGTTGGCCCATCCGGAGATGGGCGGCAGGAGATGGAAGACCTGGTGACATGATGCCACGCAGGGTGTCGTGTCATTCCGGCTCGCAATGCCTGGCGCCGCGGCCTGAGGACTGCATCCGAAAGCCCGCAGCCGCGAGCAGGCATTCCTCCAAAGAATATCTGTTATCGAAAATTCGGTATTGCGGAATCGAGCCGGAATTCGAAGAATGCACCATACGAAGTCGGCACCGAGATGCCGGCCAGAAGAGGGCAACGCCGGCGCAACCGCGTCGGTGACATGAGGAGACACCCGTGGTTCTCAATCGGTCGAGCCGGAACCCCTGCCGGCAAGCGCTGCGCCACTCCGATTCAACAGATCGAAGTGGAGGTGCATCGTGAAACCGGCCAATCTGCTGTTCTTCATGTCCGACAACCACGCTCGGGCCATGATGGGCTGCTCCGGTCACCCGATCGTACAGACGCCCACGCTCGACTCGATCGCGGCTGACGGCGTCCGGTTCGCAAGCGCGTACACCGCCAGTCCGTTGTGCTGCCCCGCCCGGGCCTCCATCGCCACAGGACGCTTTCCCCACCAGACCGGGTACTGGGACAACGCCATCGTCTACGACGGACGGGTTCCCACATGGATGCACCGGCTGCGAGGCGCCGGTGCCGATGTGGCCTCGGTCGGTAAATTGCACTTCCGCTCGACCGAGGACGACAACGGCTTCACGGAGGAACTGGCCCCGATGCACATCCTCGGCGGCAAGGGAGGCGTGAGCATGCTGCTGCGGTGGTCGGACGAGGAACCGGTGAACCGGGGGCAGTGGGAGCTCTACATGGAGCAGTCCGGTGTGGGCAATACGCACTACCAGGACTACGACCGGGAAATCTCCCGTCTGGCCATCGACTGGTTGCGTCGCCGTTCTGGCGGGGGGGACCGTCCTTGGGCGCTGTTCGTCTCCTATGTGAGTTCACATCCGCCTTTCACCGTGCCACGGGAACTGCTGGAGCGATATCCCGCCGATCAGATGCCGCTGCCGCCCTGCTTCCGCCCGCATGAGCGGCCGGAGCATCCCTCGCTGGCACACCTGCGGCACATCATGGGCTTCCAGGCCATGAGCGACGGCGAAACGCTGCAACACATTGCCGCGTGCTACGCAGCGCTGGTCACGCACCTGGACCAGCAGATCGGCCTGGTTCTGAGCGAAGCCAGGGCACTCGGCCTGATGGAGAACACCCGAATCGTCTACACCAGTGACCACGGCGAGGCACTGGGCGCCCACGGCCTGTTCGGAAAAGCCAACCTGCTGGAGCCTTCTGCCGGGGTGCCGATGCTGATCAGCGGGCCCGGGGTGCCTCGTGGCCAGGTGACACAACGGCCGGTGTCCCATGTGGACTTGTACCCGACGATCCTGCAGGGGTTCGGACTCGAGCCTTCGGGTCACGAGACCACGTTGCCCGGCCAGTCTTTGCTTGACGACACCGAACCCTCGGCGGCCGTGTTCGCCGAGTACCACGCGGCGGGCTCCAGGCGCGGCGGGTTCATGCTGCGCGAAGCAAACATGAAGCTCATCCACCACGTGGATGCCACGCCACAGCTGTTCGATCTCTCGATCGACCCTGACGAGACCTGTGACCTCGCCCCCGATCCTGTTCACGGCCAGCGCCTTGCAGACCTGCAGGCTCGCCTGCTGGAGCAATGCAACCCTGAGGAGGTGGATCGACGGGCTCGGGCAGATCAGCAGGCGAAAGCCACGCACTGGGGTGGCAACGAAGCCATCAAGCGCGAGGGACTGCTGGTGTACACGCCACCGCCCGGCGTGAAGCCGCAACTGCAGGCTGCCGAGCCTGCGGCCTGAGGTCAAAGCTTCGGCGACTGCGGCATCTGGCACCACCGTCGCCGACATCCCATTCATTGCAGTGAAGACGACCATTGAAGGAGACATGATGAGCAAACTCACCTCAGCCCAGTACACGTCCGCCTCGGTATCCGTGAGCATTCCCGCTGGCCGGCCGATTGCAGCGCGCCGACGCCGCGCGTCGATGGTCCTGGCCGCGGGGCTTTGCGCCACCGGCATGCTGCTGGCTGTCTCGATGCCCTCGCTCGTTCATGCGCAGGCCTTCCCGACGCGCACGCTCAAGCTCATCGTCCCGGACGCGCCTGGCGGCTCGCCGGACATGCTGGGGCGGGTGATCGCCGACAAGATGGGGGCCAGCCTCGGGCAGACGGTCGTGGTCGAGAACAAGCCTGGGGCTGCGGGCCTCGTCGCCGCAGAGGCTGCAGCGCGCTCTGCCGCAGACGGGTACACGATGTTCATGAGCACGACGTCGGTCTGGGCGATTCTTCCGAATGTGCGCAAGAACCTGCCGTACGACCCGGATGGGTTCGTGCCACTGACCCGGGTGGCCAACGCCTCCAACGTCATGGTGGTGAACCCCTCCTTGCCGGTCCGGTCGGTCGCCGAGTTGGTCGCACTGGTCAAGGAAAAGCCGGGCACCGTCAACTACGCCTCGGCGGGTGTCGCAACCCCGGCACATCTGGCAGGGGAGATGTTCAACCTGCTCGGTGGCGTGCGCATGACGCACGTGCCATACCGGGGTGCCGGCCCGGCCTTGCTGGACGTGATCGCCGGGCAGGTGCAACTCATCATCACCTCGCCGATCGCCGCAGGTGGCCACATCCGCAACGGCAAGGTGACGGCATTGGCGACGACCGGACCTCAGCGCAACCCTGGCCTGCCCGACCTTCCGACGATCGCCGACACACTTCCTGGCTACGAGATCACGCAGTCGTGGGGCTTGACCGTCCCGGTCGGCACACCGCCGGACATCGTCAAGCGGCTGTACGACGAGGTGGTCAAGGCCCTGCAACATCCCGACGTCCGACAGCGCATCAGCGGCACGGGCGCCGTGCCGGTGATCGAGACACCGGAGGCTTTCGGCGCGTTCATCAAGGCCGAGCGAGCGCGCCTGGGAGATGTGATCACCCGTACCGGGGTCGTCCTGGCCAACTGACGCAGGGCCCACGGATCAGACTCCTCGGACAGCACAGCGCACCCAGGCCACCAAGAAGGCGCCCGGATGATCGAAGAAACGATACCGCTGGGGACCGGCACGGGCGCGATGGAGACCTTCGTCACGCGCCCCGACGAGACGGTGCGGTATCCGCTGGTGCTGTTCCTCATGGATGCGCTGGGCATCCGCGAGGAGTTGCGCGACATGTGTCGACGCATCGCGAGTGTCGGCTATCTGGTGGTGCTGCCCAATCTCTACCACCGCGACGGCGGTCCGAGCTTCGATCCCTCGACCTTGTCCAGAGGGTGGGTTGACCCGAGGATGGAGGCGCTCAACGACGCCCTCACGATGGAGCACACGGTCGCCGACTGCGAGGCCGTTCTGGACTGGGCGCGTCAACGCAACGACGTGCAGTGGCCGGGCGCTGTCATCGGCTACTGCATGGGCGGAAGGCATGCCATCGCCGCGGCGGCGGCCTTCCCCCAGGCGTTCGCCGCGATGGCCTCGATGCATGGCGGCCGACTGGTCAGCGACGCCCCGGACGCCCCACACCGCCGCATCCGTCAGATGCAGGCCGAAGCCTATTTCGCGTGGGCCGACAACGACCCTGTGGCGCCCCTGGCCCACGCCCAGGTGATCGAGTCGGAGCTTGCAGCGCGCGGCCGTCCCTACCGTCTGGAACACCACATCGGCGCGTTGCACGGCTTCACGTTTCCCGAGCGGTACTGCCATCACAAAGCTGCGGCGGAGACGGTGTGGTGCCGGCTGTTCTCGCTGTTTCGACGCAATCTGCCGGCGCCGACCTGAAGTCCGAGGACCAGAACTTGAAAGACATCGTCATGCTCGGGTGCGGCGGCTTCTCGCGTCGCTACCACGTTCCCACGCTGACCGCGGACCCACGTGTGCGGCTGGTCGGCATCTACGACCCGTACGCGAATGACGAGGTGCGTGATCTGGCGCGCAGGACAGGCGCCGTCGTGGTCGATCGCCTGGACCTCCTTCCGGCCGCAGATGCGGCGCTGGTCACCACGCCGCACACGCTGCACGCCACGCACGTCGAGCACGCACTGGAACGCGGATGGGCCGTGCTGGTCGACAAGCCCTTCGTGATGAAGACACAAGATGCGCGGCGGCTTGCCGACAAGGCGTCGCGCGCAGGCCTGCTCAATGCGGTGGCCTTCAATCGCAGGCTCGACCCCGGCTGCCTGCGCGCGCGTGCGCTGATCGCCTCGGGTGCGATCGGGCAGACACGTCTGGTCCACACCGTGCAACTGGGCTACGAACGCGCGGGCTGGTTCCTTCGACCCGAACTCGGAGGCGGCGGAGCGTTCACCGGGCGCGGCACCCACATGGCCGACATCGTGCCATGGCTGCTGGGCAGCAGACCGCACTCGGTGCGCAGCCGGATCCGGCCCTCGGGCACCGATCGGTGCGATCACGGCGGCTTCATCGACCTGGAGTTCACAGACATCGAGTGCCAGATGACCTGCATCGATCAGGGACTGCACATGTGGGACGAGATCCGGGTGTTCGGGGACAACGGGCTGATCGAGTTGCGGCGGCCGGCAGCGCTGGCCACCGGATGGGCCATGAACATGATTGGCGCCGACGGCCGCAGCGTGGAAATGCAGCCCGCCGAGCCTGCGACCGGATGGATCACGCGGGAGTTCATCGATGCGCTCCACGGTGCCGGCGGCGTGTCATGCACCTTCGCCGACGCCGCGTTGTCCGTGGAGATCATCGAAGCCGCCTTCGAATCCGCCAACCGTACCGCTCGGGCTTCCCCTGATCCGTGCGTGAAGATCAGCGCACCGTGAAGTCAGAACCTCGCAGCACGCACTGGTAACACCACACAACGCTCACAACATCAACCCACCACACCCACAGGAGACAAAACATGTCCAACGGAATCAAGCGCAGGGATGTCAACCTTGCAGCCATGGCAGCGGGCGCCCTTGCCACGCTTCCATGGGCTGGGCAGTCGATGGCGCAAACAGGCAAGCACACACCGTTCACGATCGTCATCAACAACTCACCCTGGTTCAACGGCTTCCGCAAAACCGTGGAGGCTTACGAGGCCGAGACCGGCAACAAGGTCAATCTCGACGTGAATCCTTTCGGGGGCAGCCTGGAGAAGCAGCGTGCATCGGTGCGCGCCAAGGATGGGATGTTCGACCTGTTGATCATGAACGGCCTGTACTACCAGGAGTTCTATCACGGAGGCTTCCTGACGCCCCTGAACGACATCGACCCCAGCTTCAAGCTGGATCCGCAGATGGTGCGGTATGACAACACCGTTTACTGGGATGAGGCTAGCAAGACGCACAACCCGAAAGGCAAGCTGATGTCGGTGCCGGTCAACGGCAACATTCCCATCTTGCTGTACCGGGCAGACCTGTACGAACAATACAAGCTGAAGGTTCCAGACACCTGGGACGACCTGCTGGCAAACGCGAAGAAGTTGCACAACCCCCCGCGGATGTACGGCATCGTGCAGCGTGGCGCACGAGGGGCACCGAACGACATCTCCTACGACTGGTGGCCGTACATGAACAGCTTCAACGCGAACCTGTTCCGCGACGAGGCGAAAGGTGACTTCACCATCACGATCAATAGCCCCGAGGCCAAGGCGGCCCTGGACTTCTACATCCGCATGGCCAAGGAGGCCGGGCATCCCCAGACCGGGGGCCTGGCACAGGCCCAGATCATCCAGAACATCGTGACCGGGCGTGCCGCCCATGCGCTGCTCGTGATCGCCGCCTGGGCACAGATGGACGACCCGAGCAAGTCTGCGGTGGTCGGCAAGATCAACGCCGCGCGGGTGCCGCGATCCGCCAACGGCAAACCGGCGCCTGTGCTGGGCCACTGGCTCGGCGGCATCCCGCGCAACGTGCCCAAGGCACGACAGGCCGCGGCGCTGGCGTTCCTGAACTGGTTCCAGACCCAGGGCAGCCAGATCAAGTACATGCAGGCAGGCGCGCCGCCGGTGCGACAGGACGTGCTGTCCGATCAAGCGCTCTGGAAGGACCCGAAGAACCGCTGGATGCCGGCCATGGCCGAGAGCTCTGCCTACACGCGGCTGATGTGGAGCGTCCCTGAAGGTTCACAGATCGGGGATGTGCTCGAGCTGAGGCTGAACCAGGCGGTGATCGGGCAGATGACGTCGGCGCAAGCCCTCAACGCCATCGCCGACGAAGCCCACGCCATCATGCAGCGGGCCGGATACAAGACCGGCAAGCTGGCGCCCTTGAGCTGAGATGGATCCCGCCCCGGGCTGGTGCCCGGGGTGGCAGCGCCCCATGCAAATACCCTACGTTCAGAGACAGGCCTACTGGCGGCGCATCGCGCTCACGCCGACAGTGGCCGTGTTCCTGCTGCTGTCGGTGTTGCCGCTGCTCAACCTCGCAGCCTTGAGTGTGCACAACGTGCGCTGGGAAGAAGGTCGGGCGAACTGGGAGTTCGTCGGCCTGTCGCACTACGCACGACTGGGACAGGATGAGTTGCTCCACACCGGGATGTTCAACACGCTGGTGTTCTCGGTCGTGGCCGTGTCGATCCAGATCGTTCTCGGGTTTTTTCTTGCCTGGGCGGTCAGCCGCATCCGGCGCGCCCGCATCGTGTACCGCACGATCTTCATCCTGCCGATCCTCGTTCCGGGCATCCTGATCGGGGCCATCTGGAAGCTGATGCTGAACTACGACTTCGGGCTGGTCAACGACATCCTGATGCTGTTCGGCGTCATGCCGCAGGACTGGCTGGGCACACCACACCTCGCGCTGCCGTCGGTGATCCTGGTGGACATCTGGCACTGGACGCCGTTCTGCTTCCTGCTGCTGCTGGCCGGATTCGAATCCCTCCCGCAAGACCTGCATGAAGCCGCGCTGGTCGATGGCGCCGGCGCGTGGGCGGAACTGCGCTACGTCTACCTGCCATTGATGATGCCGGTCATCGTCGTGACCTTCCTCTTCCGCTTCGTGACGTCGCTGAAGGTCTTCGACGAGATCTACCTGCTGACAGGCGGTGGCCCGGGCTCATCCACCGAGGTGATCAGCTACACAATCTACCGAACCTTCTTCACCCAGGACCAGATGGGCTACGGGTCGGCGATGTCGGTGGCGGTGCTGTTCGCCATCTCGATGCTGATGGTGCTGGCTCTGGCAGCGGGCCGGGGCGGCCGCAAGGAGTTGGCATGAAGCGGGAAGGGCGGGAGCGCAATGGCGTCGAGCATCTGCTCCTGGTGATCGTTGCGGTATTCGTGCTGGTCCCGTTCATCTGGATCATCGCCGCGGCCTTCAAGACACAGATCGACCTTCTGCAGGGCAAGGTCTTCTTCACGCCGACGCTGGAGAGTTTTCATGAGGTCCTGTTCTCGAAGACGACCGAATTCTTCAGGAACACGGCGAGCAGTCTGATCGTCGCCAGCCTGAGCACGCTGGCCATCCTGTTCATCGCCACCTTGGGGGGATACGCGATCGAGCGCATGCGTACGCCTCGCTGGATGATCCATGCGCTGCTGGGCTGGTCGGTGGTCTTCCATATGGTTCCCCCGATCACCCTGGTAGCCGCCTGGTTCCCGCTGTATCGGCAACTCGGCCTGGACAACACCTATACCGGGCTGGTCCTGGCGCACGTGGCAGTCCATCTGCCGATGGCGCTGTGGCTGATGTCGAACTTCATCAAGGATGTGCCGATCGAATTGGAAGAGGCTGCAAGGATCGACGGCTGCTCGACCCCCTATCTGCTTTGGCGCATCGTGGTGCCACTGGTGGCACCGGGCCTGGCGGCCACGGCCATCCTGATGTTCATCTTCAGCTGGAACGAGTTCGCAGTGGCCCTGAACATGACGGCCAAGCAGACGGCCACGGTGCCTGTGGCGATCGCCAAGTTCGCCCAGGGCTACGAAATCAAGTACGGCGAGATGGCAGCCACCGCCGCACTGTCACTCTTGCCCGCGCTGCTCTTCCTGCTGCTCGGACAGCGACACATCGTCAAGGGCCTGACCACGGGAGCCGTGAAGTAGATGCCGACACTCCATGGGCTCACGCTGAGCCGACGCGAACTCGAGCGCCGCGTCGGCCACGCAAGGCAGTTGTTCGGCGTCGATCTGATGCGGTACGACGACGGCGCCCAACGCGGCGTTCGTGTGCTCGAATTCCGCACCGGCGCAGGGCTGGCGTTTTCCGTCCTTGTCGATCGGAGCATGGACATCGGACACTTCGACCATCGTGGCACGCCGATGGCGTGGCAGTCTGCGACCGGCTTCCGGCAGCCTCAGCTGCTGGACCCGATGGGGGACCAGGGCGCAGGCTTCATGCGCGGGTTTTCTGGATTGCTGTGCACCTGCGGGCTCGACCACATCCGGCAGCCGGATCGGGGCAGTGCCAGCCATTTCGATCTGCCGCTGCGCACAGACATCCACTACCCAATGCACGGGCGGGGGGCGTTCCAGCCCGCCTCGCTGGACGGATACGGTGTGCGCTGGGAGGGCGATGAATGTTGGCTGTGGTGCGAGGGCACGATCACGCAGGCTCAGGTCTTCGGTGAACACCTGACCCTCACCCGGCGTGTGGAAGCCCGCGTGGGCGGCACCAGCGTGGAGATCACCGACACAGTGACGAACCAGGGCTTCCCGGCGACCCCGCACATGCTGCTGTATCACATCAACCTGGGCTGGCCACTGCTCGACGAAGGGGCGCGGATGATCGCGCCGGTGACGGCGATCCGCAGCGCCAACATGCCGCCGGAAGTGCAGCAGACCGGCTATCGCGTCCAATCGGCACCGATGCAAGGACATGTCCAGCAGGTGCTGGACCTCGAGTTCGTCGCGGAGGCCGACGGTCGCGTTCCCGTGGCACTGGTCAACGACAGGATAGGGCTGGGCTTCGCGCTGGAATTCGATGCCAGCGTCTTCCGCTGCCTGCAACAGTGGCAGGCGTTCGGTGAAGGGGTCTACGGCTTCGGCCTCGAGCCGGCGACCAGCCACTGGGGATCCCGCGCAGATGCCGATAGCGCTGGCGAGATCATCTGGCTGCAGCACCTGCAGTCGAGGACCTACCGCAGCCGACTGTCCGTGCTCGACGGCACCGAGGCCATTGCGGCACACGAAACGCGGGTCGAGAGGATCGCGCCGCAGTTGCAGGACGGGTTTGCGCCCCGGACCGCGCAACCGCAGGGTGGACCGTACATCGCCCGTCTGCCGCTTCGGTGATGCTGATGAACCTTCGCAGACCGCCGCTTCGCCGATGCACACCGCGGGGCCCCGTGTCAGCGATGTCAGCGCAAACGGCTTCCCTTACTTCACGACCGTACTCTTAAGCATGAATCCCACTGCCAGCAATGTCCTGTTCATCCTGTCGGACGAACACACCCGCGATGTCACCGGCTGCTACGGACACCCTTTCATCAAGACGCCACACCTGGATGCCTTGGCCGCCCGGGGAACGCGGTTCAGCGCCGCCTACACCAATTGCCCGATCTGCGTGCCGGCCCGGGCCAGCCTGCACACGGGGACCTACGTGGCACAGAACCGGTGCTGGGACAACGCTCACCCCTACGACGGATCGATCCGCAGCTGGGCACACCGGCTGCGCGCCGCAGGTCACCACACGATGTCCATCGGCAAGCTGCATTTCCGCAGCGCCGACGACGACAACGGTTTCGTCGACGAGGTGATCCCGCTGCACGTGGTGGACGGTCAGGGCGATCTTCTGGGGCTCATCCGTGCGCCGGTGCCCGCTGCTCGTGGCGGCACCCCTGACCTTGCCGGCCAGGCGGGCCCGGGGGAGTCGACCTACGCCGCCTACGACCGCAACATCCGCGACGGTGTCATCGAGTGGCTGCGCACCTTCGGTCGGCGCCCGGGCAAGCCCTGGGCACTGTTCGTCTCGATGGTCAAGCCCCACTTTCCGCTGATCGCACCCCAGCGCTTCTTCGACATGTACCCGCCGGACACCCTGCCGATGCCCAGGCTCTACGGGCCCGAGCACGAGCCCACGCACCCGGTGGTGAAGGCACTGCGCCAGTGCATGAACTATGACGACCACTTCGACGAGGCGAAGGTGCGTACGGCCCTTGCGGCGTACTACGGCATGGTGAGTTTCCTCGACGACAACATCGGGCAGATCCTGACCGCACTCGACGATCTCGGGCTGACCGACACGACGCGGGTGATCTACAGCACCGATCATGGCGACAACCTGGGCAACCGGCACATGTGGGGCAAGTCGGTCCACTACGAGGACGCTGCAGCCATTCCGATGATCATTGCAGGCCCGGGCATCCCGCAGGGCAGCGTCAACGCCACACCGGTGACGCTCGTGGACGTCTACCCGACCATCGTCCAGAGCGTGGGGATCGAGCCGGATGAGGAAGATCGTGCGCTGCCAGGTCGATCACTGTTGGAGATCGCGCGCGCCGAGGATCCCGAGCGGGTCGCCTTCGGTGAGTACCACGCGGCAGGCTCCGTCACAGCCATGTACCTGGTGCGTAAAGGCCGGTGGAAATACATCCATCACGTCGGACATGCGCCGGAACTCTTCGATCTGCAAAGCGATCCGGGTGAAGCACGTGACCTGGCAGGAGATCCGGCACACGCCGAGGTACTGCGCGACATGGAAGCCGTCTTGCGAGACACGATCGACCCCGAAGCGGTGAACAGCAACGCGTTCGCAGATCAAAGGGCCAAGATAGAACGGCATGGCGGTGTGCAGGCGCTGATCGAGCGGGGCGACTTCGGATACTCGCCAGCCCCCGGCCAGAAGCCGGTCTTCGCCACCACCCTGGAGGCCTGAAGGCGCCACCCGGACCCGCCCCCACATCTCGGGGGCCGATGGCGGCATCAGTGCATGCTCGCCACCAGGAAGCCGCCACCGCCCACGTTGACGTGGGCGCCGGTGACGAAGGACGCCTCCGCTGACAGCAGCCAGACGATGAGCGCGGCCACTTCCTGTGGCTGACCGATCCTGCCCATCGGGATCGATGCCTCGACACGTCGCCGAAGATCGGCGTCCAGTTCGAGTTGGGGTGTCATCCCGGTCGCCGTCACGCCGGGCCGTACGGTGTTGACGCGAATGCCCTGTCCGGCCACCTCTCGCGCGAATCCGGTGGTGAACACATCCACGGCCCCCTTGGAGGCCGCATAGGCGCAAGCGCCTGGCCTGCCACCGATGGTCGCGGCCATCGACGACACGTTCACAATCGCCCCGCCCGATCCGCCCAGAACGTTCGACATGCGGCGCACGGCTTCGCGGCAGTTCAACATCAGGCCGATGGTGTTGACGGCAAAAAGCCTGTCGAGGGCGTCCGCCTGGAGTGCTGCGACTTCGGACTCCAGGTAGACGCCAGCGGCGTTCACCAAGGCCGACAACCGCCCGCACCGGGCCTCGAACGCTTCATGGGCCGCCACGATGTCCTCTGGCCGACTGACGTCCATCAGCAGGGGAACGGCAGTCCCACCTGCTCGAACAATCTGTTCACAGACGGCATCCATCCCGGCGCGTGCCGCCGGAAGATCGGCGATCCCGACGGCATAGCCGCGCTCAGCCGCCAGCAAGGCCACGGCTCGCCCGATGCCGCTGGCGGCACCGGTGATCAGACAACTCGGCATGTGTGGCCGCCTTGGGGTCATGAACAGATCGATCAGATGACAGATTGTGCAGCGGCCGGCCACTGCCAGACGCGGGA
>JBMTXX010000112.1:0-11758 GCA_049453935.1 Rubrivivax sp. | reverse complement strand
GTGGCCGACCGCGGCGATGTCGTGCGAGACGAAAAGATAGGTGAGCGAGAACTCGGCCTTCAACTCGGCCAGCAACTCCAGGATCTGCGCCTTGATCGACACGTCCAGCGCCGAGACCGGCTCGTCGCACACCACCAGGTCCGGCCTCGACACCAGTGCCCGGGCGATGCCGATGCGCTGGCGCTGGCCGCCGGAAAACTGGTGCGGGTAGCGGTCGAACTGCTCGGGCCTGAAACCCACGCGGGCGAGCATCGCCTCCACCCGGGCGTTGATCTCGGCGGCGTCGAGCCCGCCGTGAAGCTGCAGCGGCAGCGCGACGATCTGGCGCACCGACTTGCGCGGGTTCAACGACGCGTACGGGTCCTGGAAGATGATCTGGAGCCGCGCGCGCATCTGCCGCATCTGCGCGGGCGGCAACGACAGCAGGTCATGGCCGTCGAACTCGATCTGCCCGGCACCGGGCTCGACCAGGCGCAGCAGGGCACGGCCGAGCGTGGACTTGCCGCAACCGGATTCGCCGATCAGGCCCAGGGTCTCGCCGCGCCAGAGGGTCAGGTCGACCCCGTTGACGGCGTGCACGACGCTGCGCGGCTCGCGCGCCAGTCGCTGCGCGAGGGAGCGCGGACGCTCGAAATGGCGTGTCAGGCCTTGCGCGCGCATCAGGGGCGTCGTGGTCATGTCGCCTCCGATCCGACCTGGGCCTGCACGCAGCGCACGCGGTGTTCGGTGGGGTGGTGCGCCATCGGTACGAGCACGCGGCAGGCCGATGTCGCTTGCGTGCATCGGTCGAGGAAGCGGCACTGCGCCGGCAGGTCGACCAGACTGGGCACGGTGCCCGGGATGGGGCGTACCGGCGCACTCAGGTTCTCCACGCGCGGTGTGGCCTGCAGCAGGCCGCGTGTGTACGGGTGTGCCGGAGACCCGATGATCGTGGCCACCGGCCCGGACTCGACCACCTGCCCGGCGTACATCACGGCCACGCGGTCGCATTGCTCGGCGACCACGCCCAGGTCGTGCGTGATCAGCACCACCGCCATGCCCAGGGTGCGCCGCAACTCGCCGATCAGCTCGAGCACCTGCGCCTGGATCGTCACGTCCAGGGCGGTGGTCGGCTCGTCTGCGATCAGCAGGCGCGGCCGGCAGGCCAGGGCGATGGCGATCATGATGCGCTGTCGCATGCCGCCGGAGAACTGGTGCGGATGGTCGTCCAGCCGGGTCGCCGCTGCCGGAATGCCCACCAGCGACATCATCTCCACCGCGCGGTCCAGGGCCTGTCGGCGGCGCTGCGCGCGCGGCAGCGTGGCCAGGCGCTCGTCATGCGCCAGCACCACTTCGGTCAGTTGCTGCCCCACCGTGAGCGACGGGTTGAGTGCGGTCAGCGCATCCTGCATCGTCAGCGCGATGCGCCGGCCACGGATGCCGCGCATGGCCTCCTCGTCGAGCGTGCGCAGGTCGCGGCCCTCGAACCAGACTTCGCCGCCGACCACCTGCCCGGGCGCGCGCACCAGGCCCATCACGCTGGCGAAGGTGACGCTCTTGCCCGAGCCGGATTCGCCGACGATGCCCAGACACTCGCCGGGCCGGACGTCGAGGCTGACGTCGTCGACGGCGTACAGCCAGCCGCGTGGCGTGGGAAAGCGTGTGGTCAGCCCGCGGACGCACAGCAGCGCGTCGGGGTTCGGCGCGCGCGAGGACGGCGCAGGCGTGTGCGGCGGCGGGGCAGGCACGGTCGAGGGCTTCACAGGCGTGGGCGCTCAGGCGTGCAGACGGGGGTCGAAGGCATCGCGCAGGCCCTGGCTCGCCACGTTGATCGCCAGCACCAGCAGCAGGATCGCCAGGCCCGAGAAGGTGGAGATCCACCACGCATCCCAGATGAAGGAGCGCCCGTCGGCCACGAGCGACCCCCAGGAGGCGGTCGGGGGCTGCACCCCGATGCCGAGGAAGGACAGGCTGGCCTCCAGGATGATCACGTGCGCCATGCGGATCGTCGAGACGACGATGACGGGCGACAGGATGTTGGGCAGGATCTCGCGCGCCATGATGTGACCCGACGAGGCGCCGACCGCGCGCGCGGCCTCGACGTATTCGATCTCGCGCAGGGCAAGTGTCTCGCCGCGCACCAGCCGGCAGGGGATGACCCACTCCTTGTAGGCCAGCGCCAGGATGATGTTCTGCAGCCCCGGGCCCATCGTGGCCATCAGGCCGATGGCGAACAGCAGGTAGGGGAAGGCCAGCAGGATGTCGACCAGGCGCGAGATGACGGCGTCGACCCAGCCACGGAAATAGCCGGCCGCCAATCCGGCGACGATGCCGATGCCGGTGGCGATCACGATGACCGCCGCGCCGATGAAGATCGAGATGCGCGAGCCGTGGATGATGCGCGACAGCAAGTCCCGGCCCAGCGCGTCACAGCCCAGCGGGTAGGCCCACTCGCCGCCGGGCATCCACACCGGCGGCTGCAGGCGCCGCAGCAGGTCGGCGTCGTTCGGGTCCTGCGGGGCGATCCACGGGGCGAAGACGGCCAGCAGGACGAACAGCAGCACCAGCGCGCTGGCGGCCATTGCGAAGCGGTTGCGCCGAAAGCGCCTCCAGCCCAGGCGTGACGGCGACTCGACGCCCAGGGGCGGGCTGGCCACTGCCGCGGTCACAGGCGCACCCTCGGGTTGAGCGCCGTGTACAGCAGGTCGGCGGCGAAGTTCACCAGCACATAGGTCAGTGCGTACAGCAGGATGGCGGCCTGGATCAGCGGATAGTTGCGGGTGAAGATGGCCTCGACCACCACCCGCCCGAGCCCGGGCCAGCCGAAGATGGTCTCGACGATCATGCTGCCGCCCAGCAGCGAGCCGACCTCCAGGGCCGCCATCGTCACGGTTGGAATCAGCGCGTTCTTCAGGGCGTGCAGATACAGGACCCTGCGGCCGCTGAGGCCTTTGGCGTGGGCGAAAGTCACGTAGTCCTGGCGCAGCACTTCGAGCATCGACGCGCGCGTCACGCGCATCAGGACGGCCGCCATCGGCAGCCCGAGCGTCAGCGCCGGCAGGAACAGGTGCTGCAGCGCCGAGAAGAAGGCCTGCAGGTTCAGCGCGAGCAGCGCGTCCACCGTCAGGAAGCCGGTGACCTGGGGCACCTGGCCTGCCAGGTCGCTGCGTCCGGAGATGGGCAGCCACTGCAGCCACACGCCGAACAGCAGCATCAGCAGCAACCCGAACCAGAAGCCGGGCATCGACACCCCCAGCAGCGAGCCGACGGTGGCCAGCCGGTCGAGCCAGCCGTTGCTGCGCACGGCAGCGATCACGCCCAGCGGGACCGACACGACCAGTCCGATCAGCAGCGCCGCGAGCGTGAGTTCGATGGTGGCGGGCAGGCGCTCGAGGATGACCTCGGACACCGGCCGCCGGTGATAGAAAGACAGGCCGAAGTTGCCCGTGGCCGCGTTGCCGAGGAAGTGCACGAAGCGCTCCGGCGCGGACAGGTCCAGCCCCATGTCGCGACGCAGCGCCTCCCGCTGCTCGGGCGTGGCGTTCTGCTCGCCGAGCATGATGTCCACCGGGTCGCCGGGCGTCACGAGGATCATCGCGAAGACGATCGCCGAGACCCCGAGCATCACCGGGATCAGTTGCAGGAGCCGCTCGAGCAGCTTGCCGAAGGACAAGGGGAACTCCGTGGGGGCGTCAGGTGGGGGCGGGGCGTGGCGCCGGGACGGCGATCCGCCACAGGCCAGCCCGGCGTGCGGGACGGGCCGCAGGCCCGTGCACCGCCCGCCCGGGCCGGCACCCTTCGGTCACTGCAGGTAGGCGCGGTGCAGGTTCACGCGCGAGTCGGCGCTGGGTTGCCAGCCCTTGACGCGGTTGGACACGCCGTAGATGTCCTGCGGCACCCACAGGAAGATCCACGGTGCATCGGCGTTGACCAGACGCTGGGCCTGCACGAACATCTCGGCGCGCTTGCCGGCGTTGGTCTCGGTGCTGGCCGCCTTCAGCAGGCGATCGACCTCGGGGTTGGAGTAGCCCGCGGAATTGCCGCGGTCCCCCGTGCCCAGCGTGGGCTGGAAGATGTCTTCCGGGTCGAGCGAGCCGTTGCCCCAGGACGTCATCCACATGTCGCCCGTCTTGGGCTTGGCTTGCAGCCACTTCGTGCGCAACACCGTGCCCTCGCCGACGACGACCTTGGTGCGGATGCCCGAGCGGCTCAGCACGGCCCCGATGGCCTGGGCGATCTCGGCGAAGGAGCCCTCCACGTCCAGCGTCACGTCGATGCCGTTGGGGTAGCCGGCCTGCGTCAGCAGTTCCTTGACCTTCGCGGGGTTGTGGTCGTAGACGGGAAGGTTGGTGTCGAAGCCGAAGGCGTCGGGCGACAGCACGCCGCTGATCGGGGTGGCGGTGTTCTGCATCACGCGTTCGATCAGCAGGTTCTTGTCCAGCGCATGGTTGGCCGCCTTGCGCACCAGCGGGTTGTCGAACGGTGGCTTGGTGTTGTTGAGCGAGACGAAGAAGGAGCGCGTGCCACGCACCTTCATCACGCTGGCGTTGCGGCTGCCCTCGATCTGCTTGATCATGTGGACGGGCAGTTCGGTGGCGATGTCCACGTCGCCGGCCAGCAGCGCGGCCACGCGCGCGGCGTTCTCCGGGATGATCTTGAAGATCACGCGGTCCACCTTGGCCGGGCCCACGGGCGGGATGTCGGGCGCGCCGCCGTAGTAGTCGGCGAAGCGCTCCATCGTGATCGACTCGCCGCGGCGCCACTCGACCAACTTGAACGGCCCGGTGCCGTTGGCCTGGGTGGCCAGGCCCTTGTCGCCCACGCGTTGCACGAAGGCCTTGGAGACCACTTCCTGGAAAGGCAGCATGGCCGGCAGGATCGCCCAAGGCTTGTCGAGCTTGAAGACGACGGTGTAGCGATCCGGCGCCGTCACTTCCTTCAACGGGCCGAGCAGGCCGGCACGCGGGCTGCTCTTGCCGTCGATCATGTCCTTTTTGATCATCCGGTCGAAGGTGAACTTCACGTCCTCGGAGGTCATCTCGTCGCCACTGTGGAACTTCACCCCACGACGCAGTTTGAACTCGTAGGTGGTGACGTCGGTCTGTCGCCAGGACTCGACCAGTTCGTTGACCACGCGCATCTTGCTGTCGCGCGTGACCAGTCCGTCATGCATGTTGCGGATGATGGTCTCGGTCTCGCGGCTGCGATGGTTGCCCGGGTCGAGCGTCAAGGCGTCGAGACCGAACCCGACGCGCAGGTCGGCGGCATGCAGCGAGCCCGTGGCCAGCGCGAGCGAGGTCAGTCCTAGACCGACTAGGTGTTTCACGGCTTTCATGCGTTTCCTCGATTCAAGGGTCAGGGGACGCTCATGTCCGAGCGCTGAGTCGGGGAATGCGAAAGCCGTGCCAGCGGGACACGGGGCCTCTTGCCCGGATTCGGTCGCCCGGCATCCGGGTATCCACTGAGAGACGATCTGCTGCAGTCACTCCGATGCGCGGATTTTGCGCGCATCTGTCGTCTTTGCGTGAAAAGCCCGCAAGGGGCGTCGCCCATGCGGGCCGCGGGGCTTCAGACCCCCAACAGCTCCACCTCGAACTTCAGCGTCGCGTTCGGCGGGATCACACCGCCGGCGCCGTAGGCACCGTAGCCCAGGGCCGGCGGGATGATCAGCACGCGCGTGCCGCCGACCTGCATGCCCTGGACGCCTTCGTCCCAGCCGCCGATGACTTCCCCGCCGCCCAGGCGGAAGGAAAACGGCGTGCCGCGGTCCTTGCTGGAGTCGAACTTGGGCCCTTGCTGGCCGTTCTGCCAGAGCCAGCCGGTGTAGTGCACCTTCACGCGTTGGCCGGCCGTGGCGGCTGCCCCGCTGCCGATCTGGGTGTCTTCGTACTGCAGGCCGGATTCGGTCGTGATCATCGTGGGATTTCTCCAGGAAGGGTGGGTTGGGTCAGGGTCGACGGTGTGTCGAGGTGCGGTGCGTGGCCAGCCTGGCCACACGGCACAGGGCGGCTGGGGCCTGGGCGCGGGCGATGCCGCCCGGCAGGCCCGGCCGCATCATCGCAGGTCGCGCCAGGCCGTCACCGCGCGTGCGAGCCAGTCGCCGACGCTGCTCGCGCCGCCGGAGGTCCAGTGCGGCCCCGCCAGTGCCGGATCGTGCAGCCCCAGCGTGCGTGCCGCCTCGCCCAGCGCCCGCAGCACGGCCCTCCGGTCCGAGGTGTCGAGGGCGGGTGCCCCATGCTGTTTGGACAACTTGCGCCCCAGGGCGTCGCGCACCAGCGGCAGGTGGCGATAGCGAGGGGTGGGCAGCCCCAGGAGGCGCTGCAGCAGGATTTGCCGAGGGGTGTTGTCGCGCAGGTCCTCACCGCGCACGACGTCGGTGACTGCTTGCGCGGCATCGTCCACGACGACCGCGAGTTGGTAGGCCCACAGCCCGTCTGCGCGCCTGAGCACGAAGTCCCCGACGTCCCGCGTGACGTTCTGCGACTGTGGCCCGTGCGCCTGATCGACCCAGACGATGGTGGTGTCCTGACCCTGCGCATCGCTGGTCAGCAGTCGCTGTGCGCGCGCCTGCCGCCCGCCGAGGCCGCCCCGGCAGGTGCCGGGATAGACGAGTTCGCTGTCCGGCGTCCGGGGGCGACCTGTGGAGCGGTGCGCAGCCTCGATCTCGCGGCGGGTACAGGCGCAAGGGTAGGCCAGGCCCCGGTCCCGCAAGGTCTTCAGCGCGTGCTCGTAGGCGTCGGCACGGCCTGACTGGCGCCACACCGGACCGTCAGGGCGCAGTCCAAGGGCGTCGAGTTGTTGCAGGATGATCTGGTCGGCACCGGCCTGGCAGCGCGGCGTGTCGACGTCCTCGATCCGCACCAGCCACCGACCGCCCTGCGCCCGCGCATCCAGCCAACTCCCCAGGGCCGCCACCAGCGAGCCGGCATGCAAGGGGCCGGTGGGGGAGGGGGCGAATCGCCCTGTGGGAATCTCGGAGCCAGCGCCGGATGGCATCGCCCGATTGTCTGCGCACGGCGGGGTCGCTGGACTGCGCGCAGATCGGCGTGCCGTGTCCCCCCGAGGAGCGTCTGGCGGACAGGTGGCGGCCGTCAGGCCACCAGCGCGCCGCGACTCGTCGGCCGGCTCGCGACCCCGGAGGCCTGGTAGGTCGCCGCCTGGGATGGCAGCAGCACCTCGATCGCCTGATCCAGCGAGGCCGTCGCGCGGGCCAGCGCCTCGCGCTGTGCGGCCACCCGTGCGCCGGCGACGGCCAGCCGCTCGCGCATCGAACGCGGCACGGTCCCACGGCGTGCGGCCACGCGGAAGAGGTCGACCGCGCTGGCCAGCGCCCGGTGCAGACCGGTGGCCGCCGACTCCAGCGCGTGCACGTCGTCGGCACGCAGTGCTGCCTGCAATTCTGACAACTGCTGCTCGACACGCCCCAGGGGCGTTTCCAGATCGATCGATGCGCGCAGGGGGGTGGGCGGCGTGTGCATGGTCGTCGCGGCGTTCGGGGGTTGACAGGGCGGGAGTGGGCGGCAGCAGGCGGGCAGTGTTCGGGCGGGAGACCGGGTCGGACAGCAGATCGTGGACGCAGCAGACGTATGGGTTCGGCAGTGTCCGGGTTCAGCGTCCGGTGCGGTCGAGCAACTCCTGCGCATTGGCGATCAGCTTGTCGGCGATCGCACCGGCATTGATCTTGAGTTGTCCGTCTCGTATGGCCTGCGCAATCCGCTCGACCTTGGCCGCATCGAACGAGCCTTCACCGTTCGGGTCGAGCTTCAGCGCGGCCGACGCCGACAGGTCCACGGTCGCGCTGGGGCCGGCAGGGGCCTCTTTTGCAGGCGCACCCGTCTTCCTGTCCCCGCCCACCGGCGGGGGAGTGATCTTGGGGTCGAACGGTCCGATCTTCATGCTGTGCTCCAGGCTGCCACCGACGAGCGGTTCCCTTGTGGACTCTTATCGGCAGATTCGAGGGCCGACTGTAGCCCTGCGTGTCTGCCGGGAAAGACATGAACGCCGGGGGAAATCCGGTCCTCCTCGGTGCTTTGGCCTGCGGGGCCGCCGCTCGGGTTCAGAGCAGCACCTCCACGACCCGGTCGCCCACCGCCCTGCCGGTGACGGTACGGCCACCCGGTGTACGCACCCGCACGCTCTGTCCCTCCAGGCCTGCCGACAGCGCCACACCCGATCCGCTGACCGCAAAGCCCGGTCCCACGGCCTTCAATTGCACGGTTTCGCCGGCGGCGAACCAGCGCTGGGCCCGCAGGTCGGACTGGCGCAAGGGCTCGCCGGCTGCACGCGGCACCGCCAGCGCGCGTCCCAGGCCAGCCTGCGGCTCCCACAGCACGGGGGCCGTCTGGGCCGCCCAGTCCACCTCGTCCATGCGCAGGTGATGGGCCTCGAGCACTGTGCCTGACGGCAGTGGTTGCGCTGCGACCCAGGCTGGCGCCCAGACCCGCACCGTCAGCGGCAACGTCACGCGCCAGCGTGTGGGGCCCTCGACGCAGCGCAGGCCGATGCGCGTGCGGCCCCAGGGGCGGTGACCCGGTGGCAGGAAGATGTCTGTCCTCGCGCAGGGCGCCAGTCGCAGTCTCGGGTCGAGCGCTCCCGCGACGACCTCCACGCGCACCGGCGCGCGGCCGCCGAACGCCGTTTGCGCTGCCTGTGTCGCCAGGGCCTGCGCCTGCGCGACCCAGGCCGGGTCCAGGCCGCTGGCCGTCACCGCACCGCTGCTGCCGAACAGCACATACGCGCCCGCGCAGGCCGCGACGCGGCGCGCACGCGTCTGCCAGGGCTCGCCTGAGGTCTGATGACTGAAGGGTAAGGCTGCACGGGCCCGCCCGGGCGCCCAGGCCCGGCCGTCGGTGTGGCGGATGTGGCGGGCTGTGCGGGTGTCGGTGGGTGGGCTTGCATCCATGGCCGACGAATGTAGGCCTGCAGGGGCGCTTGCGTGGCGCGAACTGCACCGTCGTTTGGATGTTTTTCGATCGATGGCGTGGCGGGTCCGTGCCGAGAATCGCCGTCCATCAGCCCCCATGGAGCCCGATTTCGAGCATCTGCAGCAGCCCAGGCCAGGACCCGCGACATGATCAACCACCTCACCGACAGCCTGCGTTTCCAGACCGAAGCCCTGGTGCTGAGGTCCGAGCGTCAGCGGCTGATTGCCAGCAACATCGCCAACGCCGACACCCCAGGCTACGTGGCACGCGACTTCGACTTCGCCCGTGCCCTGAGTGACGCGACGGCTGCCGGCGATGCGGGCACCCCTGGGCGCCGCGGCGCCGCCATGCTGCGCTACGCGGCAGCGGCGCAGACGAATCTTGACGGCAACTCGGTCGACATGGACCGGGAACGCGCCGCCTTCGCCGACAACACCGTCAAGTACGAGGCCACGCTGCGTTTCATCAACGGCAGCGTGCGCACCATGCTCGACGCCATGAAGAGCCACAACGGCGGCTGAGGAGGCATGGGTTCATGAGCATGTTCCGCATCTTCGACGTCGCCGGCAGCGCGGTCAGTGCGCAGAGCCAGCGGCTGAACGTCGTCGCTTCCAACCTGGCCAATGCCGACACCGTGGCCGGCCCCGACGGGCAGGCCTACAAGGCGCGGCAGGTGGTGTTCCAGACCGAACTGATGGGCGCCTCGGGCAGCCTGGGTGCCGATGCATCGGCCGGTGTGCGCGTGACCACCGTGCGCGAGGACGACACGCCGGGGCGGCGCGTCCACGACCCCAAGCACCCTGCGGCCGACGGCGAGGGCTACGTCACCTACAGCAACGTCAGCGCCGTCGAGGAGATGGTCAACATGATCGCGGCCTCGCGCTCGTACCAGAACAACGTCGAGGTGATGAACACCGCCAAGAGCCTGCTGCTGAAGACGCTGCAGATGGGCCAGTGAGCGTTCGCCGTCTTCCACACAACAGCCCGAACGCGCCATGACCACCGCCCTCACACCCACTTCCGGCACCGTTGCCAACGCCGCGGCAACGCCCTCGGTGCGCCAGGAGAACCAGATCTCCGGCGAGCGGTTCATGAAGCTGCTGATCACCCAGCTGCAGAACCAGGACCCGCTGAACCCGATGGACAACGCGCAGCTCACGACGCAGATGGCGCAGATCAACACCGTGGCCGGCATCGAGAAGCTCAACGACTCGATCACCGCGATGTCCGGCAAGCTCTCGGCGCTGGATTCGAACGCCAGCCTGGCGACCGTCAACGAGTCGTTGAAGTCCTTGTCCGGGCAGATGCTGCAGTCGCAGACGCTCCAGGGCGCGGGACTGGTCGGCCGCGAGGTGCTGTTGAGCGGCAGCGGCCTGAACGTGCTGGACGGCGCGGGGCAGGGCGCCTTCGACCTGGCGGGGCCCGCCGACGCAGTGGCTGTCGATGTGCTGGGGCCCGCCGGGCACGTGCTGGCACGCGTCGACCTCGGCGCGCAGGCGCGCGGCCGGGTGCGCTTCGACTGGCCGGTGCCCGAGGGCGTGGATCCGGCCGGGCTGAGCTACCGCGTCGACGCCCGCAGCGGTGCCGGCGCCGTCCCCTCGGTGAACTACGCGGTGGACCGCGTGCAGTCGGTCTCGACCGCGGCCGACGGCCTGAAGCTGCAACTGGCTCGCGCCGGCGCCACCACCTTCGACCGCGTGAGGCACTTTTCGTGATCCTTGCCCGATTTCACAGCCTGTGCCGGCCCTGCCGGCGCTGAACCCCCTTCACCTGCCTACCCGCTGACAAAGGAACGACGATGAGTTTCCAACAGGGACTTTCCGGTCTGAGTGCTGCCTCGAAGAACCTCGAGGTCATCGGCAACAACATCTCCAACGCCAACACCATCGGCGCGAAGTCGTCGCGTGCGGAGTTCTCGGACCTGTATGCCAGCGCGGTCGGTGGCGGCGGCAGCGTGGGCATCGGCACGCGCGTGTCGGCCATCACGCAGGACCACACCCAGGGCAGCATCACCACGACGGGCAACAACCTGGACCTGGCGATCAACGGCAGCGGCTACTTCCAGCTCGCCGACCCGAATGCCGAGGGTGCCTCCAACGCGCTGTACAGCCGCAACGGCCAGTTCAAGTCCGACCGCAGCGGCAACATCATCAACAACGAGGGCTTGCGCCTGCTGGGCTATCGGGCAGAGGATGGCGTGATCAAGATCGGCGGCAAGCCCGTGCCGCTGACCGTGCCCGACCCGGTGCTCGCGCCTCAGCCGAGCACACGCGTGAATGTCCAGATGAACCTCGACGGCGGCGCGCGGATGCCGGAAAAGCAGCCGTTCTCGCCCACCGACGGGCTGACGTACAACTACTCCTCGTCGACCCGCGTGTTCGACAAGGCCGGCCGCTCCGTCGAACTTGAGTACTACTTCCTCAAGGGGGCCGACGCCGGGCAGTGGGAGGTGCGCTTCACCGTGACCCACCCCAACTACCCTGAGGCGGGCAAGCAGGAGGTGGCTGGCAGCGCGGTGCTATTCAACGACGGGGGCGAGCAGGTCCAGCCGACCGTCGGCGGTGCTGAGCTGCAATTCGCCGCCGATGGCTCGGCGTTGGTCAACGCGACCGACAAGATCAACCCGCCAGCGTTCAAGCTGTTCGGCAACTCGGCGGCTGACCTGATCACAGGCTTCATTCCTATCGATCCGGGTGTCGACACGATCGCGCCATCGCTGAACGAGGCGATGTCGATGTTGGCAGAGAAGGGCTTGAAGATCGCCAACGGCATCGAATTGACGGATCCGTTGCCTGCCGACATCGATGACGGCCTCGACTACGACTTCGCAGCGGTTGACCTGAACTTCGGCCCCG